>ONPA01000044.1 GCA_900319575.1 uncultured Desulfovibrio sp.
ATGATTTGGTTGCATGCTCCCGGCGTCAGCCGCCAGCGGCGTCTGCCACTGTCCGTGCCGGATATTCTTCCGTATTTTTGGAGTGCCTGATGGAATTCAGTTTCTTTTCAATGGTTGCCAACGCGAGCCTTGTGGCCCAGTGCGTTCTTTTTATCCTTTTCATCATGTCGATCGGCAGCTGGGGTCTTATCATCCAGAAAGCCATTCTGCTCGGTGCGGCCCAGCGCAAATCCACTGCAGGCATCGCCAGTTTTGAAAAGGCGGCAAACCTCCGCGAAGCAGTTCAGATGCTCGGCACGGATCCGGCTTCCCCGCTGTATTCCGTGGCCCAGAAAGGCGTGACGGAATTCAACCGCTCCAAGGAACTCGGCAACTCTTCCGAAGTTATCGTTGACAACGTGAGGCGCGCGCTGCGCCAGGGTGTTGCCTCCGAGCTGTCCCGCCTGCAGAGTTCCTTCTCCGTGCTGGCCACATGCTCCAACACGGCCCCGTTCATCGGTCTGTTCGGCACGGTCTGGGGCATCATGCATTCCTTCCATTCAATCGGCCTTTCCAAGTCCGCTTCGCTGGCCACTGTCGCTCCCGGTATTTCCGAAGCCCTTGTCGCCACGGCCATCGGCCTGGCTGTCGCCGTACCTGCTACCATCGGTTTCAACCTGTTCGTGGGCAAGCTTTCAAACATCGACACGCTGCTTGTGAACTTTGCCGGCATTTTCCTCAACCGCGTCCAGCGTGAACTCAACGCCCACAGGAAAATAAGCCGCACCAGCTCGGAGTATTAATCATGCAGGGCCGGTTTGTCTCTGAAATCAACGTCACGCCTTTCGTCGACGTTATGCTCGTCATGCTCATCATCTTCATGGTGGCTACGCCCATGATGAGCCAGGGGCTGGATGTCGATCTGCCTCAGACAAAACAGGTCGAAGTCCTCCCGACGGAATCCGACCACATGGTTCTCACCATCCGCCGCGACGGAGCGATTTTCCTCGACGAATTCAAGGTTGACACACTCGATCAGCTCGAAGGCAACCTGAAGAGTCTCGTCAAGGATAAGAACAAGACCCTGTTCCTGCAGGCAGACAAGGAAGTTCCCTACGGCCTCGTGGTCGACGTCATGGGCAGGATTAAATATGTCGGGATAGAGAAGCTTGGTGTCATCGCCGAGAACACGGATCCTGATATGGCCGCAGCAGCTGCAAAGGCTGCCGGCTCTCCTTCCAAGCCTGACAACGCACCCAAGAAGAAATAGGTCAAAGAGTTACCATGCCTCTGGCATCATACGTACTTTCTCTCTGCCTGCACATAGGCATCATCCTGATCATCTGGCTGTGGCCGGCAAGCAAGCCGCTCGTCTACCCTGAACAGCCGGTCATGATCAGCCTTGTCGATGGTGCTCCTGGCGGCAACAAGGAGCCTTCGCCCATCCTGGGTCCCATGGGGGCCAAAGCGGATGGCGAAAGCGCGCCGGCGCCAGCTGCCAAGAAGGCCGAAGTCGCCCAGCAGGAACGTGAGGAAACCAGAGCCGCTCCCATAAAAGCGCCCAAAGACGAACGGCCCATGAAAAAGGAAGAGCCCAAGAAGCCTGAGCTGAAACCCGCGCCCAAGCAGGAAGTGCAGCCCAAGGAAAAGGCCATTTCACCAAAGAAAAAAGATATCAAGGAAGAGCCCAAGAAGAAGGACGAAGAAAAGCCCAAGCCTCAGGCCAAGCCCCAGGAGCAGAAGCAGGATCAGAAGCAGAAAACCTCGGGCAAGGATACAAAGGACAGCGAGAACAAGGGAGCCGAGGATAAGGACGCCATCGCTTCCGCTCTCAACCAGGCCAGACGCAAGGCTACGTCCCGCACCGGCAGCGACAGCGGCGGAGGCAGCTCCGTCGAACAGGCCCTCGCTCAGGCCCGCAAGAACGCTGGCGGCAACCGGGGCGGAGGCGGAGGCGAAGGCAGCGGTCCCGGCGGCGGTGGTCTGCATTCGGTCTATCTCGGTCAGGTCATGCTGGCCGTGCGCCCCAACTGGGGCTACGCTTCCGGCAGCCGCGCCAACCTGCAGTGCACCGTACATATCACTGTAACAGCAGCAGGCCAGGTGCAGACTGCGCAGATCGTCGCCTCCTCGGGCAATGCCCAGTACGACGCCTCCTGCGTAAACGCCATATGGCGCACAAGCAAGGCTGGCGATTTTCCGCCTCCCCCCACACCCATGTATCACGAACTGGATATCGTCTTTACGCTGAACGAAATGCGCGGACGCTGATAATCCACCAGAGACACACTTCTCCGCGGAGCTTCTGCTCCGCGGAGTTTTTTTAACTTTCCCCTGAACTTCTCGGGAAAACCTCCGATATGCAAAAGCACGGGTGCTCTTTCTCCTGCGGAAAAAGTGTCCGCGGCAGTTGTAACGGCTTGACGTACCTGAATACTTGGGAAAAAATACTCCCGTTTTTAGGCAGGGCCGGTACAAATTTTTTTCCGCAGCGGCCCCTGTATAAGGGACCGGGCGGAACGGTTCATGTCTTCCGCGGCTCTTCGCCAGGCGTTTGACGGCCTGGATGCTGCGCCCGTCACACGGGAAACAACGAAAACAGTCAGTCAAAATATCTTTCAGAGGAATTTGGGAATGTTAAGGAAGCTTCTTTTCATCTTCTTGCTGGGATTCGTCCTGTGCGCGTCTCAGGCCGCAAACGCCGCTCCCCGCGTCGACATTTACGGTCCCGGCCAGAACTCCATCAGCCTTGGCCTTGCCGCCCCTCTTACCGGCCCCAATGCCGAGGCAAGAGGAAATGGCGCCAAACTGCAGCAGATCGTCAACACCAACCTCAGTTTCCTGCCCTTCATGCGCCTCACTGATCCCAATACCGTTCCCGGGGGCACCGTACTCGGCGGCGTAGAGCCGCCGGCAGCCGACTTCAGCCGCTTCCAGGCCGCTGGTTCCGATATTGTCGTCACCACGCTCTGGCCCGGCGGCGACAGCGGCACCCAGACCGTTCAGATGCGCGCCTTCGAAACCAGCACGGGACAGCGTCTCTTCGGCAAGGAATACCCGAACGTTCACTCCGGCGATCTTCCTGAAGTGGCCGACCGCTTCTGCGCCGACCTTCTCGAAATGCTCGTGGGCAACGGTTCCTTCTTCCGCTCCACGCTCTGCTTCGTCCGCAAGAGCGGCACACTTAACGCTCAGGTCTGCACGGTGAAGCCCACAGGCCGCAATCTGCGCCAGATTACGAATCTCCCTGGTGAAGCCATGTCTCCGTGCTGGTCTCCTGACGCCAGGTTCATCGTCTTCACGCTCATCGACCACAAGTCCCATTCTCTCGGTGTCTGGGATGCCGGCTCTGGCAGGGTGCAGCGTATCCGCTTCCCCGGTGACGTCGTCATCGGCCCCTCTTTCCTGCCTGACAACACCGTCGCCGTGGCTCTTTCCAATGGCAAGTATCCTGCCATCTTCCAGCTTAACCGCGCCTTCCAGAAGTCCCGTGTCCTCGAAGGAGGCAGCAGCATCAACGTGTCTCCTTCGTTCGACTCCTCAGGTTCCAGGATGGCCTTCACCTCCTCCCGTCAGGGCGGTCCGCAGATCTTCATGAAGGACCTGCGTTCCGGTTCCATCACCCGTGTCAGCCAGGCCGGCGGCTATAATACCGAAGCCAATATTTCCCCTGACGGCACTCTCGTCGCCTACAGCCGCCTGACCTCCTATGGCCAGCGCATCTTCGTCCAGGATATGGCCACCGGCCAGGAAACCCAGGTTTCCTTCGGCCCCGGCAGTGATGAACAGCCTTCTTTCTGCGCTGACAGCTATTTCATCGCCTTCTCCTCTACCCGCGGCGGCGGCCACGGTATCTACCTTACCACGCGTCACGGCGGCGAAGCCAAGCGCGTGCCGGCCGGCAACAGCGCCTTTTTCCCGCGCTGGGGCCTGACCACGAAGAAGTAGGGGAATAACCAAAAATTTGTACAAAAGGCCCTGAGCGGTAAAAAAAATTTAACATTTTTACCTCCAGAGGCCTTCACCACCTTGACAAATTTTGTCCTGTATATACCATCGATTTTGCAAACGGGAGAATTTCTCCCAATGCAATTGCTGATAGGGAAGACAACTTTTTTAGAGCTCTGTTCAGGAGGACTTCAATGAAACGTTATGCTCTAATTCTTGCTCTGGTTGTGGCTCTTGCTGCTGGCTTTGGTTGCGCCAAGAAAAAGGCTGCCGAACCCGGCTACGCTGACAACAGCGACAGCGTTTCCCCCGAAATGCAGGCTGCTATCCAGCAGATCACTGACGGCCGCGTGCTCTTCGCGTTTGATAAGTTCAGCATCAAACCCGAGTACAAGGACGTCCTGAAGACCAAGGCTGACCTGATGAAGAAGTACAACACCATCAAGGTCCGTATCGAAGGCAACTGCGACGAACGCGGCACCCAGGAATACAACCTCGCCCTCGGCGAACGTCGTGCTAAGGCTGCTTACGATTACCTCGTGACCCTGGGCGTTGCTCCCAGCCAGCTCGAGATGGTTTCTTACGGCAAGGAAAATCCGGCTGTGCAGGGCCACAACGAGTCCGCTTGGTCCCAGAACCGCCGCGACGACTTCCGCGTGATCGCTCACTAGTTTTAGGTTAACGACCACTTTAGAGGGCTGCCAGAAATGGCAGCCCTCTTTTTTTATCTGAAAG
>ONPA01000138.1 GCA_900319575.1 uncultured Desulfovibrio sp.
AAGAATTACGTCATGAAGGTCGAACTTCCCGGCGTTTCCCCGGAAGATGTCGACATCAAGCTCGATGACGGCGTTCTCACCATTTCCGGTGAAAAGAAGGAAGAGACCACCGACGACAAGACAAAGTCCCACGTGAAGGAACGCCGGTTCGGCAGCTTCATGCGCAGCATGACCCTGCCGGAAGACGCTGACGCCGAGCACATCAGCGCTTCCTCGAAGGATGGCGTGCTTACCATTTCCATCCCGAGAAAGGCCCCTGAAAAGCCTCAGGCCAGAACCATCACTGTGCAAAAGGCTGAATAAGCAAATCTAAGAGGAATGTCTCCCCTCTGACATTCCTGAGCGCCGGAGCGGTTTAAACCGCTCCGGCGCTTTTTTTGTGCCCACAGAAAATTTCAGGAAACAGAAACGTACGGAAAGCCGCTGCCGATACTGAGAGAATAAGGCAAAAATCAGACGGAATCCGGCATGGAATTGCCTCCTCCATCTTTATATAGCGGAAGGGAAAGGAATCCCCCACCCAACAGCAAGGAGAAATACCATGTCCTGGACGAAAAAACTCGGCGCTCTTGTTCTCGCCGCTGGCACACTCGCAGGCGGCGCCACAGCCTCACGCGCCGCGGCCCTGACGCCCGGAGACCAGAGCCTTATTCCCATAGCTGCCTTCACGGCCAGTGGCAATACAGAAAGGCTGAAAGGAGCCCTGGAGGACGGTCTCAAAAACGGCCTGACCATCAACGAGATCAAGGATGAACTCGTGCAGATGTACGCCTACACGTGCTTCCCCCGCAGCCTGACCGCCCTCTCAGTGTTCATGAATCTGCTGAATGAGCGCAGGGCCCAGGGCATTACCGATACAGCCGGCAGGGAAAAAAGTCCGGTTCCCCAGGACCGCAGCGTCCTTGAACGGGGGACGGCCACGCAGACAGCCATCGTCGGACATCCTGTCAAAGGCCCGCTTTTCGAATTTTCTCCGGATATCGACAGATATCTGAAAACGCATCTCTTCGGTGACATCTTCGACAGCGATCTTCTGACCCACAAACAGAGGGAGCTGGCCACCGTATCCGCGCTGGCGGCCCTTCCGGCACCGGCCCAGCTGGCTTCGCACCTCAGCTGCGCCATGGTTGTCGGTCTGACGGAAGCCCAGCTCAGGGAGCTCGCCGCCACCCTGCGCAGCCAGGTCGGCGGAAAGGAAGCCGATCTCGCAGAGAAGACTCTGGATGAAATTCTCAAAAAGAAAAATCAGACGAAATAGTTTTTCCCCAGGGAAAAAACACATTCAGGAAAGAGGCACAAAATGAAAGTTATTCTCGTCAATGGAAGCCCGCATCAGCACGGCTGCACCTTTACGGCGCTCGATGAAGCCCGGAAAACACTGGAGGAGGAAGGCATCGGAACTGAAATGTTCTGGGTTGGAACAAAACCTCTCGCCGGCTGCCTTGGCTGCCACAAGTGCGCGAAGCTGAAGCATTGCGTTTTCGATGACCGCGTCAATGAATTCCTTGCCATAGCCGGCGGTTTTGACGGTTTTCTCTTCGGCACGCCCGTGCACTGGGCTGCGGCCGACGGTTTTCTGACGTCCTTCATGGGCCGGGCCTTCTATGTTGACCAGTTAGCCGGCCTCAACACGTTTTATCTGAAACCCGCAGCCGGCGTCATCTCCGCGCGCCGCGCCGGCACGACGTCGACCTGGGATCAGATTAACAAGTACTTCGGTCTCATGCAGATGCCCATCGTCACGTCCCAGTACTGGAACCACGTGCACGGCAGGACTCCCGATGAAGTGCGCCAGGATATCGAAGGCATGCAGACCATGCGCACGCTCGCCAGGAATATGGCCTACATGCTCCGCTGCAGGGAAGCCGCCAGCAAAGCCGGCGTGCCCATGCCGAAGCGCGAGCCCGTCACCTTCTTCAACTTTATCCATTAGAAAATCACCCGGCCTGGCCGCCGACGGCCCCGCCGCAAACTCCCTACAGGAGCAGCATATGAACAATTTTCTCTCCCGCCGCGCTCTTCTCAAAGGATCCCTCGCAGCAGCCGCTGCCGCCGGCATCGCTCCGGCTCTTCTTACCGCCACGGACGCCCGAGCCGCTGAAGCTGCCGTGCAGAAGACGCCTGTCATCGGCTCCCGCAGTGTCTCAGGTACCGCAAAGGGAACCCACGCCACCGTCTACTTCACGAAGCACATTGACGCTGAACATCTCATCAGGCTCTATGGGAAAATCAGCGATCCCATTTTCGGCAAAGTCGGCATAAAGCTGCACACCGGTGAAAAGAACGGACCCAACATTCTGCCCCGGGACATGGTCCGGGCTTTCCAGGCCCAGGTTCCCAACAGCGC
>ONPA01000249.1 GCA_900319575.1 uncultured Desulfovibrio sp.
GAAACCGCGTCAGGAACCTTGCCATCGCCATAGGCAAGGCTTTTCTGCCTGCCATCACAGCGGGCGCAAATGCCCTTGGCGTCATTGCGGAAGCGCTGCGCGCCGTAGCCGAGTCTGCCATCGGGCAGTGGCTCATCTCGTTGGCTGGCGCCCTGTCTACGGCTGTCATCGCCGTCACCGCATTCAGCGCCGCGAGCTGGGGCCTCTCCCGTGTCATGCCTCTCATCACGGGCACACTGGCACCGCTCAGGGCCGCTCTCGTAGGCCTCGGCGTCCCCTTCTGGGCCCTCATCGCCGTCATCGGGACGCTCTATGCCGTCTACAAGTCGAATTTTGCCGGCATTGGAGACACCATCGACCGCTGGGCCCAAAATGTCTCTCTCGTGATCCGCGGTGTCATCGCCGCTTTCCAGAGCCTGACCGGATCTACCGTGACCATCAAAGGTGAGCTTGCGAAGCAGCTGGATGCATCCGGCCTTACTCCCCTGGTCATCAACATCTCGAAGGCCATTTACCGGGTGAAGAGCCTCTTCACCGGTTTCTGGGAAGGTCTCGATTTTTCAAAGTTCACGGAACTTATTACGCCGGCCATGCTCAGGCTCATGGACGCCATAACCTCTCTGGGGTCCGCTATAGGTAAGCTTTTCGGCGTTGACGTGTCCTCTGAAGCCGCGTCCTGGGAAAACTTCGGCGAAATTCTCGGATCCATTGTGAGCGTTGGCTTCGGTCTGCTCGGCGCCGCCATCAACGCCGTGGTACAGGGGCTCAGCATCCTCAAGAACCTGTTCGACTGGGTCATAGCTATCATCAATGGGGACTGGACTGGCGCCCTGAACGCGGCCAGGGGCGCATGCGATTCCCTGGTCAGCGCAGTTATGGGCATCGCCGACAGTCTGGGTATCGGCGATGCCATCAGAGCGGCCTTCGATGACGTGGTCAATTTCCTCAACAGCATCGATCTTTCAGAATGCGGCCGGAAAATTCTTGAGACGCTCAAGAAAGGCATCCTGTCAGCTGCCGGGAGTATCAGGGACGCCGTTTCCGGCGTCTTCGATAAAATCGGAAGCCTGCTCCCGCACTCCGACGCCAAAGAGGGGCCGCTCTCTACACTGACCCTCTCGGGCCAGAAGATGATGACAACCCTCGCCGGAGGCGTTGCCCTCGGAGCCGGCACCCTGCAGGGGACGGTCAGCCGTTCCCTCGAGCCGATTGGACAGAACATCCGCACAGCTCTGACCGATGCCGGCGGCGCAGCCCTCCCGGCTCTGGATACGTCAAATGTTACCTCTTCCCTGAAGGCTATTCAGAGCATGACCTCCCGTTCCCTGCCCATTCAGACGCCTGAGGTTCCCATGCCTGACGGCACTACAGGAACGGAAGGGCAGCAGGAAAGAGCCAGGCAGGCAGGCGACACGGCCGCACAGCCTCGCTACTGGACGCTGCACATCGCCAACATCACCCTGCCGAACGTTAAGGACGCCAACAGTTTCTACGATGAACTCCGCCAGGCGGCCACGGAATACGGGGAGGGGCTGGCATGAGCATCAAACTGCTGACCTTTGAAGACGGCATTGTCCGCATTGGTGGAGATGCCCTTCCCGGGCTCCTCCAGAACCTGAAAGTGAGCGATTCTGTCCGCATGGACGAGCAGAGCGTCGACAAGACCTCGGGCAAGAAAAAGACGCCGCAGGGCTGGGAAGACACGTCCATCAGCATCACGCTCCTTCTGCCCACGGATGACCAGGGCTCCTGCTATGACAAGCTTCAGACCATCAACGGGTACTTCAGGCAGACAGACGGAAGCGCCAACCCCGCCATCTTCACCGTGGCCAACAGGCATATGCAGGCCCGGGGCGTGCGCCAGGTGGTCTTCTCCCGCCTTGAATCCTCCGAAACCTCAAGCTCTGATGAAATCCAGGCGCAGCTTGCCTTCACCGAACACAACCCGCCTGTCGTGAAGCTTGAACAGGCAGCAGCCTCGAAAATTACGCCCAAAAGCCTCGCCCAGGCCGCCAGGCAGGCCGCCTCGAAAGGGAACAACGCGGGCAAGGCCGCATCCTCTGCCAGGAAAGAGGCCGAGGAATACACGATCAAAGCGGATCTCAAGTGATGATTGAAGGTTTCAACGTGCGCTGCTTAATCGGGCCTCTGGACATAACCAGAAGCCCAAAAATAGAGATCATATCAAGACGCCGTGCAGTCGTTGGGATTGCGTCTGTTGTTATTCCCGATCCGGAAGGCACTGTGCGCGCA
>ONPA01000133.1 GCA_900319575.1 uncultured Desulfovibrio sp.
AGAGGGATACTTTTGGGAAACTGTCTGGAGAATTCTCTGGAAACAGTCGCCTCAGAGACTCCGCAGTGCCGCGCGATATGCGCGCCAAAGAAACCTTCTCTGGCTAATGTCATAATTGCAGCCCTTTTCTCTTCGGAAAGGTGATGATATGTTTTTCGCAGGCTCATGCGGTCCTCCTGTGATCCTGATCAACACGGGTCTACTGCATGGGCCTTTTTTATCCCAGCCCGACGAAACCGAACTTTTTTCGCATAGGGAGGGCCCCTCCCTATGCGGCCCCAAAAAATTCCAGGGAAAGCTGCGCAGACATGGTCCCTTAAAATGCTGAACCGTATCAGAGTGTTTCCCCAAAACCTTGCACTTGGAATGAAAACTCACAGTCCAGCAGGCTGATTCGCAAGAAAGGCTATCCCCCGATTCAGAAAAAACTCTGGGGTGGCTCGCTCTGGTCGCCAGGCTATTTTGCCGGGAGCGCGGAGGAGCGCCTATCTCTGTTCTGCAGCAGTATATCGAAGCTCAACGAACGCCCAATTAAAGGCAAAAATTCCAGTTATGGTGCGCCTTATATCCCCACCCTGAAGGACGAGGCTTGACGGCGCGCTGGGTAAAAACACTTGCCGAAAATACCGGTGGTACGGTTACGCTGGAAAACCATCAGGCCGGAAGCGGAGAAGGACTCCGTGTCACTGTCCTGTTTCCGCCCCAATACAAACTCGATGCACCATCAGCCGATCCCTCTGCGGCGGGGGAAGGCGCGCCGCGCCCATAAGCTCTCTGCATGAGCCCCGCGCATAATTCCGGAACTCCCCGCACCGGGCCAGTGCCTGCCTGAATCCGGGAACATGCTCCCGGGTTCTGCGGGATTAAGGAGCACAACAACTGGCAGCACCATTCCCCCGAAACCGGGCAGGCATTCCGTCACGCGGGATCCGGGCAGGATATGTGCCCTGTGGACGGAATCAGCATGACAGAGAGCCACAGGAAGAAAAAGCGCATCCGGGGAAAGCCGGGAGCCGGGGAAAAGCCCTCCGGCCCTCTGAGGCCGGTTGTCCGGGAACAGCCCGGCTCTCCTGCAAAGAGGTAAAGAATACCACCAAAAATCCTGATGTTCCTTTTTCATTTTTTCCCGCCGCTAAGGATGCCCTAAGTCCCCCCGGATACTTTTTTCTCACAGGCAGAAGCACTTCCGTGCACCTGCCGGAATTCCAACAAAGGAGATAACATTATGAAAAAACATCTTCGTCTTTCCGCCGCCGCACTTGTCCTTCTTTCAGCCCTGGCTGTTTCTTCCCTGACTCCCTGTTCCGCACAGGCTGGTAACGATGCCCTGAGTGTGACCAGCGCGAAGACCACTCTTCCCCAGGCCATAAGCGCCGCTGAACAGAAAGTGGGCGGCACCGCGGCCAAGGCGGAATACAAACACAAAAAAGGCCAGTACAAGGTTGAAGTCGTCAAGGATACTGAGGTCTTCGATGTGATCGTTGACGCCAACGACGGAACCGTCCTCAGCGTCAAAAAGGATGCGGCAGACTAACCTCCGGTCCTTCGGCACAGCCCCCAGACAATCCCCACAGCGGTTCCGGAACCAAAGAAAAAGACTCCCGGACCAGCGCTCCTGACTTCCTCTGACACCGTCCGTCATCCCCTGAACAGACCGCCCCCGGCATCCGCTCCTCCGTATGCCGGGGGCTTCATTTTTCCAGGGCTCCTCAGACTGCACTCTGAGACTTCCGCCTATGCCGCACGTGTCTGGGAGGCTTTGCCGTTTGTCCCCGCGGGCTGTATATTTGCGGGCATGGCACGGGGCCGTCTTCCATGAAAAGGTGCTCATGTCCCCGCCTGCCGTCCGGCCGCCAGGCAAGTTCTCTCCGTTCGAAGCTTATCCCTGAGCTGCGGCCGCATTTTTTCAGGAGGACCACATATGAATATCAGTTTCAAGGACATGGAAACCGTGCTCATGCGCGAGCTCAGGCTGTACCATCACCCCATCGCGGTCAGACTGCTTCCGAATGAGGACGCTCTGAAGGAATTCTCCAGAAAAAATCCTCACGTCATCCCCGCCACGAAGCTCACCTTCTGCCAGTGGGAAATCGCAGCGCGCATGGCTGGCCAGACTGTTGTAGGCCGTCTTGACCGGCTGGGCTGCCTCGACTCCCAGATAAGCTTCGGCCTGCGCCTTCCCGATGACGATGACGTACAGAATCAGCTGAAATACTGCCGCGATGAAGAGCAGACGAAGCGTTTTATGTCCACCAAGCCCAAACTCCCCCTGCATTCCATCATCGGCGTGGCCGTAGGTCCTCTGGGTGCCGCCCAGGAACAGCCGGACGTGGTGCATTTCTACTGCGACAATCTGCAGGCCTATCACCTCGCCTGCGACTATATGGCTGCCACGGACACACACCCGCTGCGTCCCAATATCACCATGAGCTCAGCGGCCTGCGGCGGCACCGTTTACTGCTACAATGAACAGACCTTCAATATGACACCCGCATGCTCCGGCGCCTACAACGCCGGCAAAACCGAGCGCGGGGAAACACACGTTTTTATTCCTGGCACACAAATCAGGGCCGTTGTCGAACGGCTTCTCACGCGCATCGAAAAAACGGGCAACAGCTCCATCACGCATCCTGGGGATTACTTCCCCGGACGCGATGTCTGCAAAAACTGCCCCAAGATCGTCTTCAAGGCCGATTAACCGGGCAGACCCCCGGAACCTGAAAACGGATCGGAAGCCCCTTCCGGTCCGTTTTTTATATCAAAGACCGCGGGAGAACGCGGATTTCCGCGCCGGCCAGGAGAGCTTCCTCTTCCAACGGCACGGCCATGCTCAGAAAACGCCCTTCGAGTTCAAGAGAGCGCCAGGCAAAAAGGCGGCCACAAACCTGCGTGATGCCCCGCGCAGCGGCTGTTCCCGTATCCACGAGCTCAGGACTGACGGATAATCCTGTTCCCAGAGCCTTGAGCGTGGCTTCCTTGACTGTCCAGCGCCGCCAGACCTCCCGTGCCGCAGCCTGCCGCCCTGAGGCCTGCAGGACTTCCCGGATGCGCAGACTCTCAGTTGTGGAAAAGGCGCGCACTGACGGCGCCGCGGACAAATCCGTGCCCGGTGTTTCAGCGTCTGCGCCAACGGGAGGACAGCCCTCTCCCACACAGAGAAGGCAGAACGGACGGGCCGCGTAGGTCAGGGAAAACGTCACGTTTTCATCCTGACAGAGGAGCCTGCCGTATTTACCGCGTGTCAGCCTCACAGGGAGCGGATACGCGGCCAGGCTCAGCATGTCGGCCAGAAGCAGACGCCCTTCCGCACGCATCATGCGGACAGCCGGATCCCGGTAGCGTTCCACATACGCCCGCTCCCTTTCTCCGAACAGCGCTTCCACGCGGGCCAGAACGGCGGATGCCGGCGCGCCGGCCGCCGGATCCGCGTCAAAAAAGCCGAGAATGAGACGTGCTTTCTGCATGCCGTCCATGATTCATCCCAAAACAAAGGGCTGCGATGCCCGCGCGCGGGTACCACAGCCCTCCGATACCGATGAAAGAGAGTACCCTACTTGCCCATATAGGGGTCGTAGCAGTCACAGGCCTTAGGCTGCAGATGGGCCTGGCAGACCTTAAGATTGTCACGGGCTGCCCTGGCGTACTGGTTGTCATCCATGCCCAGAGCTGAATACATTTCCGCGGCCTTGGCCAGCACGCGGGAGGCGTCCAGGAATTTATCGAGAGCGGCAAGGCCGGTGCCGTAGTTCAGCAGGGTGAAGGCTGTGTCCGGATGCGTGCCAAGGATATCCTTACGGATAGTGGCGGCTTCTTCCAGGAACTTCACCCCCTCTTCATTCTGATTGCGGTTCTCATAAATGCGGCCAAGATTGTTAAGGCAGGTGGAAACGCCGAGGCTGTGATGGCCGTCAGCGGCCTCATAAATATCAAGAGCGCGCTGCACCTGAAGCTCGGCCACATCGAAACGTCCCTGCTCATAGTGATGCTCGGCAAGGGTAACCAGTGCGTCAGCTATAGCGGTGCCTCCCTCAGGCGTATTGGCAGTAACAATATCGAGCTCGCGCTGGCTGTACGGAATGGCTTCCTCATGCTTCCCCTCTTCTCCCAGAAGCATAGAGAGATTGTGCAGAGCCATGGCCACATGGGGATGATCCCTGCCGAACATCTTCTCGAGAAGCTCTACTTCCTTACGGCAGGATTGTTCGGCACCAGCCAGATCGCCTTTCGCGTGCTGAGCGCGCACGAGGGTCTCGAGGACAAGAATCTGCAGGCCGTCGGGAACATTTTCCCCGCCCAGAATTTTATCACACTGTGCCATGGCCTCATCAATGAGACCTTCCTCCATGAGCTTGTTGAGCGAAGCCATGGTTCCTTTGATGTCCATGAAGAAAACCTCCATCTGCTGCGTCTCTGAAACGCAGTATATCTTTCGGGTTTAATTGCCTGTTTTTGCTGATATTATGCCAGACCGGTTTCCACTGCCGGAGAAAGCGCTTTTCCCGTCAATGGCATGCGGAAAGCCTCTTTTCCCCGCTCGGGAAGTACCTTTAGAAGATAATGCCGTCAGAAAATAAGGAAACAGGGAAAACCCGATTTTCTGCCCGCGTGCAAAGAAACTCGGGTTTTGTGCGTTTTGACAATGCCGCTCACTGGCATCTGAATTTTTTTGTCAGAAATGGAAAAATTTCCTTGCAAAGCCCTGGCCTTGAGCATATAAGGGTTCTTGCGCGTCGGGGTGGTGGAATTGGTAGACACGCTGTCTTGAGGTGGCAGTGGCTACGCCGTGCGAGTTCAACTCTCGCCCTCGACACCACGAAAGCAAGAGGGCCGCTTCCTTCAGGGAAGCGGCCCTTTTCGTTTGCCTGGGGAAAATCAGACCTCACGGCACGGAGAGGCACAATCCTCCGCCGCCTCACCCCCTCTTTCTTCAAGAAGACAACAGAAAAGCCCGCCAGGACAATCCTGAGCGGGCTTTTCTTGTTGCATATGTGTACTTTTTCTTATCGTCGCTTTTCCCGGCAGCTTAAGAGCTGCTACGCATTTTCCTCAAAAAAACACCGCACAGGAAGAATGCCCTGAGAGTCGATCCGGCCACAGGCAGCAGAAAACAGCTCCGATTTATTAACATTCTGATATCAGCTATCTTTTTTTAAAATCGTCTTCTGAGGCCCTGATTTTAATTTTCCGATACAGAATACGTCTGAAGGCCTTTCAGGGGCTCTGAACGGATATTTTAAA
>ONPA01000139.1 GCA_900319575.1 uncultured Desulfovibrio sp.
AAATTTTTTTGAACCAAAAATAAAGCCCAACCTTGTGGACCGGGCTTCGCAGAGCTCTGTTAGAAAATGTTAGGTCCTAAAGACGGGGAATGGAGTCCCGCTCTTTTTCCACGGCACAGCGGGGACGCCCCGGCCGCAGAAAAGAGCCGATGCCCGTTCTTTGTGTCTTGGATCGTTGACTTCCCCGTTCTGCTTTCTATTCTGTTGTCAGAACACGCTTTCAGCCCGGCCGGGCGTCTTTCCGGCGCAGGGACAGGGCACACCTCTCACACTCCGCGCACAACGGGGACACCGAAATCAGGAGAATAGCATGCTGCAGTCAGACAGACGCAACCTGAGCATGATGATGGACTTCTACGAAATGACCATGGGCTACGGCTATTTCCGCAGCCAGAAACCCTGCAACCGGGTCATCTTCGACTTCTTCTACCGCCAGAATCCCGACAACGGCGGCTACGCCATTTTCGCGGGCCTCGAGCAGATCATCGATTATCTCGTCAACCTCCACTTCGAGGACGAGGACATAGACTACTTCCGCTCCCTCGGCTGCTTTGACGAGGAATTTCTGAAATGGCTCAGGAATTTCCATTTCAGGGGCGATGTGGACGCTTTCCCCGAGGGGTCCATCATCTACCCCAACGAGCCCGTCCTCACCGTAGCCGCTCCGGCCATTGACGCGCAGTTCGTGGAGACGGCCATTCTAGCCCAGGCCAATCACCAGTCGCTCATCGCCACCAAGACCAACCGCATCGTGCGCGCTGCCCAGGGACGCCTCGTCTCCGACTTTGGCGCCCGCCGCGCCCACAACATGGACGCCGCCATTTACGGCGCGAGAGCCGCCTACATCGGAGGAGCTGTCGGCACGGCCACCGTGCTCGCGGGCAAGGAATTCGGCATTCCCATCAGCGGCACCATGGCTCACAGCTGGGTCATGTACTTTGATTCCGAATTCGAGGCTTTCAAGCACTACGCGGAGACCTATCCTGACAACACCATCCTGCTTGTGGATACCTACAATGTCCTCAAGTCCGGCGTGCCGAACGCCATCCGCACGGCCAGGGAAGTGCTCGAACCGATGGGCAGGCGCCTCAGGGGCATACGCATTGACTCCGGCGACCTCACCTATCTCTCCATAAAGGCCCGCAAAATGCTCGATGAGGCCGGGCTTACGGACTGCTCCATCGTGGCTTCCAACAGCCTCGATGAATTCACCATCGAGTCCATCCTCAAGGAAGGCGCGAAGATAGACAGTTTCGGCGTTGGCGAGCGCCTCATCACGGCCAAGAGCGATCCCGTCTTCGAGGGCGTTTACAAGATGTCCGCTGTCGAGGAAAACGGCGTCTTCGTGCCCCGCATCAAGGTCTCCGCCTCCGCGGCCAAAATCACCAATCCGGGCTGGAAGAAGGTCTGGCGCGTCTACAGGCCGGACGGCAAGGCCGTGGCCGATCTCATCACAGCCCACGACGAGACACCGGACTTCTCCGAGGAATACTGCTGCGTGGATTCCCGCAGGCCCTGGAAAACGCCCGTGTTCAAATACTGTCAGGCGAAGGAAATGCAGGTGCCCGTGCTGCGGCAGGGACGCCGCGTGAGCCCCAAGCCCAGCCTCTCCGAAATCCAGGCCTTCGTGAAACGCCAGCTCGATCATGAAATCTGGACCGAGGAACAGCGCTTCACCAATCCCCACGAGCATTACCTCGACATGAGCCTCGATTACTACGCCATGAAAATGAAGCTGCTCAAGGAAGTGAATCCCAACAGGGACTAATTCTGTTCCCCCAAGCGCCGGTCCTGCGCCGGCGCTTTTTCATATCCTTATATAAAAATCTTTTGACCTTATAAAAATATTTTATTATTCCTCCGGACACACTTTTCCCCCTGGAGGAATATGCCTGCTGATGACGTCCGGGGGCAGGGCGCAGCCCTGCCCCTCGTTTTCTTCATTCTGCTCGTTTTTGCGGCGGCGCTGCTCCTCAGGGCATGGGGGCCGGCCCTTTCCGAAGCCATGCTCAGGCTCTCGGCCGCCCTGCTCCGCCCCCTGGCGCTGTTTGCTCCGGGCTATGCGGAAGCCGCGTCCAGGATTTCTGCGCTCGACCCCGGAACCGTGAGCCCGTCCTTTGCTTTCGCCGTGCTCTCGAAGTCGGCGCGCTGGTACGTCTGGATTCTCGGCCTGCCGCTCGGTTTTCTGCTTTTCCGGCTTGGTTCCGGAATCTCACCCGCGGAACATTTCCGCCGCAC
>ONPA01000002.1 GCA_900319575.1 uncultured Desulfovibrio sp.
GAGTCCGGCGCCGCGGCGCCCGGCACCGTGGTCGGTTCCTCCATCAGCGCGAGCGGCCTCATGGACGACCTTTTCGGGGATGCGGCCCCTGCGCCGGAGCCCAAGGCCACGCCCGCGGCGCCTCTCGACAACGTCGTCCAGCAGGGGCAGGATCAGGCCGAAATCTTCTGCCGCAAGGCCATCGAGTACTGGTTCCAGAATATGCGCGACCTCGCCGCCAATCCCGTGCTCCCCGGCCTTTACGCCGTGGATCAGTCGTTTCTCGAGAAGTTTACCGGCGAGATCGCCCAGGCAGCCCGCCATTTCCGGCTCCTCGACTCCATGATCAGCGCCATCCGCGAGCAGAGCGCTTTCAGGAACGTCACCCGTGACGCGGCGGCCTGGCGCATGGCGAGCGAGGCGACCTGCCGCATCAACAGCTTTGTGGCCTGGCTCGGCCATGACGCGAGGCTCGGCCAGAAAACGCAGATCATATTCAAGGGCGCGCCCGTGGAACTCTTCACCCCGCCCGTGCTCAGCTTTGGCGAAGACGGCGAGCCCATCGTGCCGGAACAGCCTTCCCAGTTCGACCGCGCGTATTACATTGACTGGATGAAGGCCTTCTTCGACTGCGCTGTCGCCGGCGCCGCCGATCTCGGCCCCGACGAGGATCCCGTCCAGAACAAGATGCTGGGCGACATCCTCGCCCAGCTTGATCCCAGCAGGATCTGAGACCGTATCTTCATCCGCGGACAGGATCCCCCGGTTCCTTTCCCCGGAAATTCTTCATCTTTTACTTTAAAAAGAGGTTGGCGCCCCATGGCGCCCTTATCCGCCATATGAAAGCTTGCATCAGACAGGACGCGTCCCGCAGCCGCGGCTCAGCCATCATCGCCGTGGACGGGGCGGCCCCTTTCGAGGGGAATCCCTCCTACATCATCGAAAGTTCAGACGGCCTCTACCTGACGCCGACAGGCTGGGCCAGTGTAAAAACGCCCATTACCGCGGCTGACGGCGACTACATCTACTCGCGCGGCGACGGCACCCTGAACATCAGCATAGGCCCTGACGTTCTCAACAAACTGGACAGTCTCTCCGCCTACCGCATCTCTGTGAACGGCGAAGCTCCCGTGTCCCTGCGCGTCCCCGAGGAACTGAGTCTCGGACTCATGCAGGAAGCGAGCGGCGTAGCGGGCGATATCCCGAAGGCCGCGCCCGAGCCGAAGCCTGAGCCCCAGCCCGCGCCGGAGCCCGAACCTGAACCGGAGCCTGAGCCCGAACCGGCTCCCGCGCAGGAAGAGCCCGTTCCCGATTTGAACCTCGGCACCGAAGTGCCGGAGAAAAAGCGCTCCCTGCTCGTCCCCATCATCGCCGTCCTCGTCCTGCTCGGGCTCGCGGGAGCAGCGGCCTGGTATTTCCTGGGACGCGGGGAGAAGACCGCCGAGGCCCCCGTCCCCGCCCAGAACGAAACACAGCCCGCCCAGAACGCAACAATTCCCGTCCAGAGCGGAACCGAACCTCCGGCCGCAGAAAAGCCGGCTGCCGAACCGCCGGCTGAAGAGGCGAAGCCCGGCGCTTCCGGAGCGGACACGGCTCCCGCAGAAAACGCGCCCTTCCTCTCAAGGGCGCGCGGCATGCTGAAGAAGGGCGTCGCGCCCGAGGAGGCGCTCAGGGAAGCCAAAGCCATGCGCACGGAGAAAGCGTCCTCTGACGACAATGACGGCGCCTTCCTCCTGCTCGAGGACGCGGCCGGCAACGGCAATGCCGAGGCCATGTACCTCTACGCGCAGTTCTACGATCCCACCTGTACCAGACCGCGGGGCACCATCGAGCCCGACATGGCCCAGGCCCACGACTGGTATAAAAAAGCCCTGGACGCGGGCTATTCCGGCGCGGCTCAGGATCTCGAAAGGCTGAAGGCCGCCGTTGCCGAAAAGGCGGAGAGCGGCGATGCCGAAGCCGGCCGCCTGCTCAGGGCCTGGTAACAACGATATACGATCCAAGGAAGGATTACCGTCATGCGACGTTTCATGCTGCTTCTGCTCTTTATAGCCTCCTTCTGCCTCGCCGCAGGGGAAGCTTCTGCCGCGCCGCTTCTGCAGCCAGGGAAAAAAACACTGTACCAGCGGGTGGTGAGCCATCCTGAAGCAAAGCTTTACGCAAGTCCCGACGAGAAAAGCGAAGTCGTAAACCGGGGACTCAAGCCGTTCACCGTGCTCTACGTGTACGAGCGCGGCCAGGGATGGCTCAGTGTGGGCGTGGACACGCACCAGCCCCAGGGATGGATTAAGGAGGATCTCACCACCGCCTGGAATCAGTCCCTCACCCTTCTCTTCACGCCCCGCACGGGCCGCGATCCCGTGCTCTTCTACAAAAGCGTCGACGATCTGAAAAAGCTCTGCTCGTCTGACAACATGTCAGCCCAAATCACCGAACTTGAGGGAAAGGCCGCCAGAGGCGAATCCGATCCCCGTATTGTGGCCGCAGAGCCCGGCAACGCGGCTGTCTCAGCCAAACGCTTTTACCTCATGCCCATCCTGGGCGCCCCGGAAGAACCCTTTGACGGCACCAA
>ONPA01000141.1 GCA_900319575.1 uncultured Desulfovibrio sp.
CAACGAACCCAGCGTTTCCCTTTAGGAAAAAACGACAGACATGATTACCGCAGCCGCCCCCTCTTCCAAATCCATCTCCCACCGCTACCTCATCGCCACGGCCCTGGCCAGCGGAGAGAGCGAGCTAGACAACGTCCTCGAAAGCGATGACACCCTGCGTACGAGGGAAATCCTAACCGCAGCCGGAGCCAGATACTCCCGTCTTCCCAAAACCGGTCCTTCGTCCTATTTCAGGGTATACGGCATGCACGACGGCCCGCGCGGCGGCGTGGACACTCCCGTTTCCTGTTACGCCCACGAATCCGGCACCACATGCCGTCTCCTCACTGCCGTGCTCGCCGCGGGCAGCGGACTCTTCCGCATGCACGGCGTCGAACGCCTGCATCAGCGCCCCATCGGCGAACTCGGCACGGCCCTGAGGGAACTCGGCTGCGGCATTGTTTATGAGGAAAAGGAAAACTATCCCCCGCTCATTATCCAGGCCCGGGGACTGGCCTCAGAACGGCCCGTAACCATCGGCATGGACGAGTCCAGCCAGTATCTCTCGGGGCTCCTCCTCGCGGCGCCCCTGGCCCATTCTTCCCTTACGTTCACCATCGGCGGAAGCAAGGTTGTCTCCTGGCCTTACGTGGGCCTGACCCTCCAGTGCCTGAACGACTTTGGCATCCCCTTTGTTACCGAAACCCGGGCCGGGGAAGGCGCCCCGTGGACAGAGACAGACTGGCACGGCCTGACACAGATACTCCCCGGACTCTTCCGTATAACGGTCAGTCCGGCTCCGTACCGTCCGGGCTGGTTCCGTGTGGAGGGAGACTGGTCCAACGCCTCCTATCTCGTGGCTGCAGGGGCTCTCGGCAGACAGGAAGTGCGTGTGACGGGACTCAGTGCCACGTCCCTCCAGGGAGACAGGGCCCTTCTTGACATCCTTTCCCGCATGGGGGCATCCCTGAAGCCGTGCAACGGCGGCGTGTCCGTTACGCCGGCCCCGCTGCACGGCATCACTGCCGATATGAGTGCGTGTCCTGACCTCGTGCCCACCATCGCCGCTGTGGCGGCCTTCGCCGATGGCCCGACCACCATCACCAATGTCGCCCACCTGCGCATAAAGGAATCCGACCGCCTCAGGGCTCCGGCCCGGGCACTCGCCCGCATCGGCGTCAGTGTGGACGAACATGACGACGGCCTCACTATCCACGGTCTGGGCAGCCAGGCCCGAATCCGGATCGGAGACACCGTGTTCGAAGGCTGCAATGATCACAGGATGGTCATGAGCGAAGCGCTCTTCAGCCTCCGTTCTGACGATGTGCGCCCGGATGGCATTCGTGCCCATATCGACACGCCCGGCGCCGTCAACAAATCATTTCCAGAATTCTGGCATACGTGGGAGTCCTTCTTTGAAGACTAATGCTCAACGCGCCCTCGAGGCTTTCAGCCAAAAGGGCAGTATCGCTGTCATCGCGGCACGGGGGCGCATGGGCGCCATGCTCATGCATGAAGGCGAACTCGCCGGCCTCGGCATGGCAGGGTTCAACAGGCCCTTTGACCCGGACGCTCTGAAAAAGGAACTCGCGAAAGCGAGAATCGTCATCTTCTGCGTCCCGGCCTCAGCCTTTGAAAACACGCTCAGAATCATCTGCCCCTGCCTCTCTCCTGACGCCATTCTCACGGATATCACTTCCGTGAAGGTTCAGCCCATGAACCAGATGCAGCGGGTCTGGCCTGGCCGTGTCATTGGCACGCATCCTCTCTTCGGCCCCAGCCCCGACCGTTCCACGGAGCTTCCCGTGGCCATCGTCCCGGGGAAAAACGCGGACGATGACGCCGTGAACCTGACCAGAGGCCTCTTCGAGGCCATGGACTTCAGCACCTTCATCACGGACGCGGATACCCACGACAAAGCCATGGCCAAGGTGCAAAACATGAACTTCATCACCACCCTGGCCTACTTCGCCCAGACTGCCAATGATCAGGAACTCGTGAGGTATCTGACGCCTTCCTTCCTGCGCCGCGCGAAAGCAGCGCGCAAAATGCTCACCGAAGACGGCGAGATGTTCGCCGGGCTCTTTGAAGCAAATCCCTACAGTCAGGCCTGCGTGCGGCAGTTCAGCAAAATCCTGAGCCTCGCCTCCGCCGGCGACATCGACCTCCTCCTGAACCGTGCCCGCTGGTGGTTCAGGGATCCTCAGAAATAGAAAAAAGACCCTATGCTTTTCCCAGAGGGGCGTCATTAAAATGACGCCCCTCTTTTTTTGTGCCTTTTTAAAAAATTTATATGTTTAAATTCATATAGTTAGACAGTCAAAGCACGTTGGCACGCTCTCTGCATTTATCCTGCAAACAGCAAAAACCCGCAGCCCCGGCTGCGGCGGCAACGGAGAAAAGCAGATGGGCCATTACCCCCAGGTCATCACGGTAACGTCCGGAAAGGGCGGCGTCGGCAAAACCAATATCGCCGTCAACCTCGCCTGCCGGCTGGGGGAAAAGGCACGGGTCATCCTGCTTGATGCCGATCTCGGCCTCGCCAACGTGGACGTTCTTCTCGGCGTCACCCCGCCCCACGAACTCTCCCAGCTTTTTTCGGACGGCGTCAGGCTCGAGGATATTCTTTTCCCCACCCCTTACGGCTTCTCCATTCTTCCCACAGCCTCCGGTCTCGAAAACATCGTCGAACTTTCCACGGGACAGAAACTCGAGCTGCTCAACGCTATGGACAGCATCGCTGAC
>ONPA01000137.1 GCA_900319575.1 uncultured Desulfovibrio sp.
GGAGCAGGCAGGCCTCAACGAAGCGGAAATCGGGATGCTTATCCTCTATTTCGGCCTGGCGGCGCTCGCGTCCCTGCTCGTGAGCGCCACTCTCGTACGCCGCTTCGGAAGCCGCCCCCTGGCCATCATTTTCACCATCACCCTGCTCCTGAGCATCACGGCTTCCTGCGCAGCCCGGGACGAACTCTTCCTGGCCTGCGCCTTCATGTGCGGCGGCTTCAGCATGGGCATCGCCGATGTCTGCATCAACACCCAGGGCATGCTCCTCGAAATGCGCTTCAAAAGCCCGAGCATGTCTTTCCTTCACGGCGCCTACAGCTTCGGAGCGCTCTTCGGCTCCCTCTCAGGTGCCCTTTTCGCCTCCTTCTCCCTTTCTCCCATGATCAACGCGGCCGTTGTGCTCGGGTGCTACTCGCTGCTTCTGACTACGGCTTTCAGAGGCCTGCAGAAAGACACTGACCGTCCTGCTTCCGGAACCGCCAGGGCAAAGAAATCCCATGTGCCCGTATTCGTCATCTGCTGCGGCCTGCTGGTGTCCTGGGCGTACGCGGCTGACGGCTCCGTGGCCGAGTGGGGAAGTCTCTATCTCTTCTCCTGCCGCGGCGCCGATGAAGAAACCGCTGCTCTCGCTTACGGCGCCTTTTCCGTCACCTCCGGCGTCTTCAGGCTCTTCGACGACAGGCTTCGCAGTCTTTGGGGAGATATGAGGCTCTCCGTCGGCGGCGCCCTTCTGGCCTTCGGCGGCATGGCCATCGCTCTCGTCTCTCCCGAGCCCTGGTTCTGTCTCGCCGGCTACTGCCTCATGGGCATGGGTCTGTCACCCATGGTGCCCATCTTCTTCAGCCGCGCCGGTTCCTGCCCGGGCGTGGCTCCGGAACAGGCCAGCGCTGCCGTTTCCCTGCTCGGCTACTCGGGGCTTCTCCTCTTTCCTCCCACACTCGGATTCCTCGGACGCACACTCGGCCTCGACAGGGCCCTGCTTGTACCTCTCGGCCTGTGCGCCCTTCTCGCTCTCGGCGCTTTCTGCACCCTGAAATTCCGCCGCGCCCTGCACGGCTGATTTTCTTCCCCTTCCGCGTTGCCTGCATCTGTAACGGGGTGTATACCTTGGGTTCAGCATGACCTTCTTTCTCCAAAAGGAGGGCGGAATGAACAAGCGGAAAACTGTTTTCAGGCCGGCGCCCTTTCTGCGCCCACCCCTGCTTCTTGCCGTGGCAGCTCTGGTTTCGGCCATGGTGTTCACGGCTGAGATAACGGGCCTTGAGGCCGTTATCTTCCCCGAGATAGCAGCCCTGGCCTTCGGCGCCTGGGGCACCAGGGCCCGCCCCTGGATGGCCACCAATTTTGATCTTTTCCTGTCGCCGACCCTGGCCGCCTTCACTGGATGGTTCGTCATCAACTACATACCCGGACCGCTCACGCTCCGTGCCGGATGCGCCTTCGTGCTTGTTCTTCTGGAACTCAGAATTACCGCGTCGGCAGTCCTGCCGTCCATTTCGGCCGCCATCCTCCCGCTCGTAGCCGGAGAATCCAGTCTTTATTACCCCGTGGCGGTCGCAGCCTTCACTGCGGCCATCGCCCTGGTCTGTTACATCCTCGACTGGACGGGGCACGGCAACTACACGAAGGTCATGCTGAAGTATCACTTTCTGCCTCAGAGACGGCAGCTGCCTGCCCTGCTTTTCCGCTGGGGCCGCGTTCTCGCCATTACCCTCGCCTGCGCGTGGCTCTCCGAATACACAGGCCGCACCTATCTGCTGGCCCCGCCCCTCATCATCGCCTGTATTGAATTCGTCAACCCGGGCGGCCCTTTCCGCAAAAGACCCTTCAGCCTCTATCTCCTGGTCGTTCTGGGCGGCGCGGCGGGAGCCGGAGCGGCGTGGCTCGCCTCCCAGGGCTGGGTTCCCCCCTTTGTGGCGGCAGGTCTGACCGTGTGCTTCGTCTTCCTGCTCTTCCAGATCCTGAACATGCCCTGCCCCCCGGCTGCGGCCCTTTCTGTCCTGCCTTTCATTGTTCCGCCGGCCATTCTCCCGGATTACTGCGTTGATCTCGCGGCTGGCGCGGCCTTCTTTTTCCTTCTCGGTGCGCTGCTCTTCCCTGTACGCGCTGAAACTGAACCGGGCAGGAAGGAATCCTGAAAAAGATTCCTCTTCCCACACTGCAGGGCGTACCGTCCGGACATGGCGCTTTCCTGATTTCCCCGTGCCTGCAGATAACAGCCTGGCGCACAACAAAAAGAGCCCCGCTTTGGAAGCGGGGCTCTTTTTGTCTGTTCAGAAAATCCGGACTAACGGGCGCCGTCCGCGCGGCGGCCTATGCAGAAGTAAGCGAAGCCGTGACGGGCCATGGTATCGGGAGAGTACAGGTTGCGGCCGTCAAAGACGATGGGCGCAGTGAGCATCTCCTTCACGCGGTCGAAATCGGGATTGCGGAACTGATTCCACTCAGTAATCACGAGGAGGGCCTGGGCACCCTTCAGAACCTCGTACTGATCGTTCCCGATGACCACATTATCATTGTCCTTAAAAATACGTCGGGCGTTGTCCGCAGCCACGGGATCGAAGGCTGTCACCTTCATGCCTTCGGCAGTAAGACGCTTAATCACGTCCACGGAAGCGGCCTCACGCATATCATCCGTGTTGGCCTTGAAAGCCAGGCCCCAGAGAGCCAGCGTCTTGCCCTTCACGCCGCCCTGGGGGGCGAAGTAATTCTCGATGATCTCGGCCATGTGCTGCTTCTGATGTTTATTGACATCTTCGACAGCCTGCAGCAGGGGGGCCTTCAGGCCTGCGTCAAGAGCCGTGCGGATGAGAGCCTTGACGTCCTTGGGGAAACAGGAGCCGCCGTAGCCCACGCCGGGATAGATGAACTGGTAGCCGATGCGGCTGTCCGAGCCGATGCCCGTGCGCACGTCGCGCACGTCGGCGCCCACTTTTTCGCAGATGTTGGCGATCTCGTTGATGAAGGAAATCTTGGTGGCGAGCATGCAGTTGGCCGCATACTTGGTCATTTCCGCGGAGTGCACGCCCATGACGATGAGTTTGCTGCGCGTGCGGGCAAAGGGAGCGTAGAGCTCGCGCATGACGTCAGCGGCCTTCTCGGAAGAAGTGCCCACAACCACGCGGTCCGGTTTCATGAAGTCCTGAATGGCCGCGCCTTCCTTGAGGAATTCGGGGTTGGAGACGACCTCGAAATTCAGCTTCAGCCCCCTCACGTCCAGATTCTTCTGAATGATGGCGGTCACGCGGTCGGCCGTGCCCACGGGCACGGTGGACTTGTCCACAACGATGAGGTCATTCTTCATGAACTTTCCGATCTCGTCGGCCACCTGTTCGACATAGTGCAGATCGGCGGAACCATCCTCATCAGGCGGAGTGCCGACGCAGATGAAAGCTACTTCCGCGCCCTCGAGGCCTTTCGAGAGATCCGTGGTAAAGAGAAGACGGCCATCGGCGTGGCTGCGCTGTACCATGGGGGCCAGACCGGGCTCGTAAATGTGCACGTGTCCTGCGTTCAGCCTGTCAACAACGTCCTGCTTCACATCAACGCAGGTTACCGTGTTGCCCATTTCCGCAAAACAGGCAGCGCTGACAAGCCCGACGTAGCCGGTACCGATAATGCACAGTTTCATGACTAACTCCCGAATATTTTCTGGCGGCCCCACTGAGTCCGCCTTGTCGTTGCCGGAATGAAAGTGTACCATTAAATGATTTTTTCAAAATGTGCAATGTTCCAAAAGGTTGGCACGGATGATCGCCGGCACGGGTATTGATATCGCTTCCATAAGCCGCATGGAGAAAGGACTCTCCCGCTTCGGCGCGCGCTTTTCAAGGCGCCTTCTCTCTCCAGGCGAAGAAACTCTCTTCCCCGCAGGCACAAAGCGCGCCGCGGCATTCCTGGCCGGCCGCTGGGCTGCCAAGGAAGCCGCGGTCAAGGCCCTCGGCACGGGTTTCGCCGGAGGCGTCGCGCCTTCGGATGTCTCCGTGCTTTCCCTTCCTTCCGGGCAGCCCTTCATCCGTTTCGCGGGCAGAGCCAGGGAACGCGCCGAGGAACTTGGCGTCACGTCCGTCCATGTGAGCATCACCCATGACGCGGGTTTCGCGGCGGCCATCGTTCTCCTTGAAACCGGCCTCCGGTAACAAAGACACATCGCGGGCACAGAACTATGCAGAAGCAGCACTTCATTTCCACTCCTTTTCTTTCCTCCCTTCCCCTCATGCCCCTCCCCGCGGAAATGCGCGTCTGGGATCAGCAGTCCGTGGCGCTCGGCATTCCCGATCCGGTGCTCATGGAAAACGCGGCCCGTGCGGCACTCAGCGTCCTTCTGAAAGAACTCGGATCCGTGGCGGGACGTGACACCGCTCTCTTCATGGGACCGGGCAATAACGGCGGCGACGCCGCATGCCTCGCGAGACACCTCATGGATTATGGCGCGAAGCCCGTGGTCTTTCACACGAAAGCCCTCAGCGCCGCACAGGGCAGCACGGCGGTCCACGTGAAGGCGGCCCAGGCCTGCGGCGTTCCCTTCCGTCACGTGTCGGACTTTGAAAGCGGGAAATTCACCGTCCTCGTGGACGGGCTCCTCGGCACTGGCTTTCACGGCGCGCTCTCGGAGTCCATGCTCGATCTTGTGTGCGCCATCAATGACGAGCCGGGCGCCTTCACGCTCGCGCTGGACATTCCCTCCGGGCTCGACGCCGTCACTGGCAGACCCTGCCCGGAAGCCGTGCGTGCCGATGCCACGGCCACGTTCGCCGCTCCGAAGCCGGGTCTCGTTCTTCCCGAAGCCGGTCCCTGGGTCGGCAGGCTCACCGTATGCGAAATCGGAACCCCTCTCTGCGTAAAAAAATCCAGCCCATGCTCTTTCCGCTGCCTCGGGATGGAGCAGGCGGACGCACTCCCCGGCCCAGAGAAAAACGCCCATAAGAATACGTACGGCCACGTCGTGGTCACAGGCGGAGCTGGAGGCCTCTCCGGCGCGGCCCAGACAGCCGCCCTCGCCGCCCTGCGCGCGGGCGCCGGCCTCGTTACTGCCGCGGCTCCCGCCTCAGCCGTACGCGACATCAAGGGAACGCATGCCGAAATTATGGTCCTCGGCCTCGGAAACGGCGGAGAATGGCCGTCCTCAGCTGAAAGCATGAACGATCTCATACGCCGCGCGGGTGCCCTCGCCGTTGGCCCCGGCATGGGCACGGGGCCTGACGCGCTTGCGTTTCTGAAAAGCCTGCTGGCCATGCCCGGCCGTCCCGCCGCCGTGGTGGACGCCGACGCCCTCACACTCATTGCCGCCCATCCCGGAGTTCTCGGCCTGCTCACGGAGAGAGATGTTATCACGCCTCATCCGGGTGAAGCCGGGCGCCTGCTCGGTCTTCCGCCACGTGACGTGCAGGAGGACCGCTTCTCCGCCATCAGATCCCTGGCCGGCCTCTCTCCCGCGGCCGTCGTGCTCAAGGGCGCGGGAACGCTGCTCGCTCAGATGGATTCCCCGATCATCGTGGCGCCCTTCGATGAACCTGCCCTCGCCTGCGCCGGATCCGGCGATGTCCTGGCCGGTATGACAGCTGCCCTGCTCTGCCGCACCGGGAGCGCTCTGGAAGCCGCGGCTTTCGGCGTCATCTGGCACGTGGCCGCCGGAGCCGAGACGGGGAAGGCTTTCCCCGGCCGGGGGAATCTCGCGGGCGACATCGTGAACGCCATTCCCCTCGTTATGAAAACCCTCATGGAAAAACGGGGCCGGAAAGGAGGAGCCCGATGATTCTGCACCTCTCATCGCCCGAAGACACGGCAGCGCTTGGAAAATTCCTGGCTGACCGGATCCTGGAAGACGGACCTTTCGACATTCTCATGACCGGCGCGCTCGGCTGCGGCAAGACAACGCTCTCGGGAGCCATCGTGGCAAATCTGCCCGGCGGGGATCTGGCCGAAATATCGAGCCCGTCCTTCACCATCATGAACTCCTACCCAACGGATCCACCCGTCCTGCACTGTGATCTCTACCGTTGCGGAGACGCGCCTCTGCCGGATGAAATAGCCGACGCGCTGGACGATCCCGGAACCGTGGTACTCGTGGAATGGTCGGATTACCTGCAGCCCCGTGACTATCCACCGGATTTCCTCGCCCTGACTTTTGACATAGAAACGGAACAGTGCGAAAAAAACCGAGCTTTGACGCTGAGCGCCACAGGCCCGCACGCCACAGAGGCCCTTGAAGCCATCGCCCGCGCGCTGCCAGAGAGGCGCTGAGCCCATTCCCGGTCTGCCGTGCCGGTTTCACGGCCCGCGTCATGCCCCTTCTCCCCGGAGACCCAGTGTCACCGGACGGGGATGGGGACGCGCTCCCGCGCTGCACACTAAGTGCGCCCGTTTCAGGAAATGTTCCCGGGCGTTGGAGTTCCTCATGAAAATACTTGTTCAGAAGTTCGGCGGAACCTCGGTTGCCGACCTGGAGTGCCAGAAAAAGGTACTGGCCAAGGTGAAAAGGGGTCTGGACAACGGCTACAAGGTCGTTGCCGTCCTTTCCGCCCGCCACGGCGACACCAACAATCTTCTGGCCCTCGCCAGAGAATGGTCCGCCCAGCCGGATCCCGCTGAATGCGATTCGCTCGTCTCCACAGGCGAGCAGGTATCCATCTCTCTCTTCACCATGCTGCTCAAGGACAACGGCATCAAAGCCCGCTCCCTTCTGGCCTGGCAGATTCCGCTGATCACGGACGACAGCTTCGGCTCCGCCCGCATTGAGTCCATTGACGGAGAAGCTATCCGGAAGCTCTTCAACGACTACGATGTCCTTGTCATCGCCGGCTTCCAGGGCAAAACGGCCGACGGCCGCATCACCACACTCGGGCGCGGCGGTTCCGATACTTCGGCCGTCGCCATAGCCGCTGTGCTCGATTCCTGCGAATGCGAAATCTATACGGATGTAGACGGTGTCTACACCACGGATCCCAATGTCTGCAAAAGCGCCAGAAAGATTGACAAGATCTCCTATGACGAGATGCTGGAAATGGCCAGCATGGGCGCCAAGGTGCTGCACATACGCTCCGTGGAGTTTGCGAAAAAATATAAAGTTCCGGTTTACGTACGTTCTACGTTCACTGATGACCCGGGCACCCTTGTGACCCAGGAGGATTCTACAATGGAAGCTCTTCTTGTCTCCGGCATTGCATTTGACAAGGATCAGGCCCGTGTCACCATGCACGGCATGCCCGACAAACCGGGTGTTGCCGCTTCTCTCTTCGGCGCCATTTCAGAAGCCGGCATTCTCGTGGACATGATCGTGCAGAATACCAGCAACGACGGCCACACCGACATGACCTTCACCATTTCCAAGAAGGATCTCAAGAAGACCCTGGAAGTCTGCAGCACTGTCTCCAAGAAGTACGGCGACTGCGATATCACCTACAGCACCAATGTGGCCAAGATTTCCTGCATCGGCGTCGGCATGCGCAATCACACCGGCGTCGCGGCCAGGGCTTTTTCCGCCCTCACCAAGGAAGGCATCAACATTCTCATGATCAGCACCTCCGAAATCAAAATCACCATTCTGATCGATGAGAAGTATCTCGAACTCGCCGTGCGCATCCTGCACGACACCTTCGGCCTCGACTGGGATATCAACTAGCCGCGGGCTTCCATTCCGGCCCCTCTTCCGGGCCTGATGCATGACAAAGGGTCCCCGGGGAAGCTGAGCTTCCCCGGGGACCCTTCTGCATTCAGAAAGAACTCACGGAAACGGGGATCAGCGGAAAACATCCATCCAGACGCGCTTCAGGCAGCTTTTCATGAGCCTGAGCGGTCTGAAGGACGTTGTGATGAGCATGTCCGGCACCCTGAAGCCCGTGGCATCGAAATCCCGGGGTGCGCACAGGGGAAAAACGTATTCCGCCCCTTCCGAGGCGCAGTCGGGGCAGTGCCTGCGCATGAAGGCCGAAGAGAGAGGAACATTTCCGGGGCTGAGGCCGGCGACGGCGCACAGAGCCTCGTCCAGGGCTACGGGAGAAGAACTGGCACCGATGAGATGCAGGGGGAAAGGCCTGCCTCCTGAGGGGCCGGTCACGTGCATGGCCGTTATTCCGTCCACCATACCGGACACAGGCGGCAGATGCTCCAGGATCTCGGCCTGCATATCCTCGAATTCCCGGCGGCACTGCCCCTCACGGCCATGATAAAGCGCCTTGCGGAGGCCGGGCACAGTTCCGTAAAGATTCTTGCAGGACAGGGTGAGGAGCATCTGGGAGTGGGCCTTGAACTTTCCCACGGAAAGAATGCGATCCGCCTCAAGCGCCTCCTTAGCGAGGACAACTCTTCTCCCCGAGGAAAAACGCACAGCGGGACCCGCGGTGAAGGGCCGGACAGCGAGGCCGAGCGGCTTCAGAGCGGCTTCAAGTCCGATGGCTGCGGCCACACCCCTCGCGGTCCCGAAGCCCGGCGAATCGGCCACGGTCACGGAAGCCCCCTGTCCGAGAAGCCAGGAGCAGGCGGCCGCCGTAACCAGAGGATCCGCGCACGCGAGCGGAACGGCCCTGAGGAGATTGGGCTTGACCAGCACACGGAGCCCGCTGAGGCTGCAGTCCCGGGGCCGGACCCGTTCGAGCAGTTCAGGAACAATCTTCCCGGCTTCAGCCGGTGAAGAACAGTGCGCGAGCAGGATTTCAATCCTCCGCTTTTCCTGTACAGACATATACGTGATTCCTCCGTGCGGGGATTTTTCCCAATAGAAAGCACGCCGCTCCGGCGTTCATGAGGTTTTCCGGGCGGGTAAAGCCCCTGCTGCGCAGGGCACGACGTCACAGGGAGTTTTGCAGAGAAATTCCGCCCGGGCGAGCTCCTCTTCCGAACCATAGCCGTAGAGCACGGCCGCGCAGGCCATGCCCACAGCGTGCGCCCCGTCCACGTCATAGAAACGGTCGCCCACCATGAGTGACGATGCGGGATCCGCGCCCAGGCGCCCCATGGCCCTCTTCAGCACGTCGGGCTTGTGCTGGACTGGCCCTGTCATATCGGCCCCGTCAACGATATCGAAAAGCCCGGTCAGATGGAAATGGTCGAGAATGCGTTGTGCGAAGGGGATGGGCTTGGATGTGGCGAGGGAGATGCGGCAGCCGGCGGCGCGGAGGCCTTTCAGCATTTCCGGAACGCCGTCGTACACGGTGCACTCAAAAATGCCCCTGTCCGTGTAATACTCCCGGTAGAGGCTCACGCAGCGCTGAGCCAGGGTGTCATCCCCGAGCAGCCTGCCGAAGCCGTCACGGAGCGGCGGTCCCATCATGAAGCCGAGTTCTGCCCTCGGATACGGCCGCCCTATGCGGGCAAGGGCGTACTCCACGGCGTTCAGCACACCCCGGATGGAATCCGTGATGGTTCCGTCGAGATCGATGAAGACAAAAGGATAGGCGGGCATCATTTTCCTGCCCCCTCCACGGACGCGGCACAGCGCACAATGTCAGCCGGGCTTTCACAGAGATACTCCGCGCCGGAAAGCTCCTCTCTGGAGCCGTACCCGTAAAGGACACCCGCCGCACGCATGCCCGCGCTGTGACCGCCCTCAATGTCATCGGCCCTGTCTCCCGCCATGAGCGCTTTGTCAGGGCTTCCCCCGAGCTTTTCAAGACAGCGCCTCACCACGGCGGATTTGGTCATGACCGCTCCGCCGTCGGGATCAAGACCATCCGCGTAATCGAAGTATCCGGCGAGGTCATAGTGGTCAAGCACGCGCAGGGCGCTGTGCCTCGGCTTGCAGGTGGCCAGGCCGAGGCGGCATCCCGCTTCCTTCAGCCCCCGGAGCATATCGTGTACGCCCGGAAAGACGCTGGACTCGAAAATGCCGCGGTCGTGATAATACTCGCGTTCCACGGCCACGCACTTCACGGCGAGGGCCCTGTCGCCC
>ONPA01000077.1 GCA_900319575.1 uncultured Desulfovibrio sp.
CCCGCTCCCACGCCGAAGCCGAAGCACAACGATCCCATGAACATTCCGCCGGAGGCAGCGAAGAACAACGACGTGTCCTTCCTGGAAGGATGCTGGACGTCCGTCACCAACCTCTTCAACAACTCCGGAGAGCCCATCGTGGGCGAATACTGCTTCAACAAGCGCGGACAGGGACGGCGCTTCATCCGCGAAAAGAACGGCAAACGCTGCTCCGGAGCCGTAACGGCCAGATTCAACGGAGGCGGCGGCAACCTTGCCATCGACTCCGCCGAAGCCCACTGCCCGGACGGAACCACCTACGTGCCCCAGCAGGTCCAGTGCCGCGGCACCGGCTCCAGCACAAAGTGCGACGGCCAGGAACTCGGCGGCAGAAGAAACCGCTGGGACGCCGGCTTCCGCCGCAAGTAACGGCGTAATTTGAGTAAAGCCGTAATTCCGGAAGGCATATGAAGCTCTGCACCAGCCCATGGTGCAGAAGGCCCTCCTCACAGAGCCCCCTGGGATATAATCATCCCAGGGGGCTTTCCGTTATAGAAGAATTCTTCAGCAGATGGGGAGGAGGATGGCCGATATAGGCCGCCGATGCGTCACTTGGCCGCACCCCCACACTGATGAACAGGGAGAGGGCGTTATCGCGTGTCGTCCTGCCTGAAACCGGGCCGCAGGGCCGGGCGGGAAAAGAAAAAAATACTTTTCAGAGCGTCTTTTCCAGATTTTGGAAGAGAGGTCTGTTCTCCTGAACCGAGGAATACGGGCACCGGAAGATCCCTTCCGCGTAAATTTTGTGAAATCCCCCCGTTGGGGCTATACTGCCCGCGGTGCGGTGTCCAGGGAAAGAAGCTTTTCATAGCGTCATCGTACACACCCCGTATTCCCGGAGGTAGACTTGAGTATCCGGATAGCTACCAGCAGCCGCAACAGCATGCGGGCACTGACATATCAGAGCGTGGCCGCAGTGGACCGCTACGCGCTCATCGCATCCTTCCTCTCCCGCCACAGAGATATTTTTCAGAAATACGGGGTAACAGATCCCCTGTCCTTCCTGGCTGAACCCGTCATTGACGAGAGAAGCGGCCTCATCGACTGGTACGCCGAAGGAACGGGTCCCGCGAAAAAGCTCACGGACATGACGGAAGCGGAGCAGAAGCCACTTAAAGCGCAGCTTCATGCTTTCGCGGATGCTCTCAGCGCCTGCCTCACGGAAGACACCCAGAAGAAGGACAGGGCCCCCTCCGAGCTGACGCGCCTCGCGCTGAACCATCCCTCGTCCACGGACGATCTCTTTGCCGTGGACGGCCGCCCCGTGCTCATCAACTGGGGCTTCGCGCCTTCAGCCCTGGGACAGGCCCCGGAAGACATCATGCGCATGGGGCATGGGGCAGTGCCGGCTTCCGCCCCGCTTCCGGAAACGCCACGCCCCACACGGACTGCGGTTCAGGCCGCGCCTCTGGCGGCTCCAGCCGGGCAGAAGGCAGCCACCCCCCGCCCGGCGTGGTTCCCCGGATGCCTTCTGCCGCTCCTGCTGGCGATTCTCCTGCTCTGGCTTCTCCTCTCAGCCCTCGGATGGCTCCCCTCGCCCCTGCCGGCTTCCTGCTTCAGAAAGCTGCCGGCTGACACGGCCTCCGAGAGGATGCGCGCTGATAAGCTCCTGAACGACAGGGAGAGACTCCTCGACGAGCTCTCAAAACGGGCTGCCCTGTGCCGCCCGGCTGTCAGTGAGACGAAACCCGAGCCCGAGCGGCAGGCCGTCATCCCGAAAATGGAGGAAAAGCCCGCGCCGGAACCTGAAGCAAAGCCTGAAGAAAAAGCCGAAACGCCCTTCTTCGGCAGCGACGTCCAGCCGGATGAAAAAGCGGAAGCGAAAAAGGACGAGGCGCTCAAAATCCCGGACAGCGCTGCGGACAACAAGGATATGAGCTTTCTCAAGGGCTGCTGGCGCTCGGAAACCGATCTTGTGAACGACAGCGGCGAGAAAATCGTCGGCGAGTACTGCTTCGACTCCCGGGGAAAAGGCACCCGCACCATCTACGAGAAAAACGGGGACAAGTGCACGGGCTCGGCCACGGCGCGATTCAGCGGAAAGAGTCTGGACATCGGGGCTGATTACGCAAAATGCAGCAGGGGCCGCCGCTACGTGCCGCAGGAAATTCAGTGTACAGGAAGCGGCGATACCACCCAGTGCAAGGGGCGCGAAATCACCCAGGACAAAAAAGGCAACACCTGGGGCGCCACATTCAGGCACAAGTAGCCCCTTCCGTCTTGTCAAACGCGTCAGGCAATTTTAGAAAAAACGAAACTTCCGGAGATATACACCATGGCAGACGAAACGAAAGAAAACGCCCCGGCGGACGGCGGCACCGGCCGCCCCGCGCAGAGCACGGCCGCTCCGGCGGCAGCGGCAGCCGCTGCGGCTCTTCCCTGGTATAAAAGGCCCCTTTTCTGGTCCATCGTACTTCTCGCCCTCATCGGGCTCATCCTGGCCCTGCTCATGCACCAGAAATGGCTCCGCGAACAGGAAATCGCGGCTGAGCAGGAGAAAGCGCTCCAGGCCCTGAAGCAGAAAAACGACGAACAGGAAGCCTATCTCAATCAGCTGAGAAATCTCCTCCAGAAAGATCCCTGCGCCATAGAGCCCGGTCTTTCCGGTATCACGCCGCCCGAAGGCAGCGCCCTCCCCACCCTGCAGGACAGGAGCGGCACGGGATCTCCGTCTGCCTCCGGACCCGCTCCCGCGGCTCCCCAGGAAAAGGCCCAGGGTGCGGAATCCCCGGTTACCCCGGCTCCGGAGCAGGCGAAGGCTCCGGCAGAAGAAAAAGCCGGCCAGTCCCAGGCGAAGCCCGGCTCCCTCGCGGCCCTCATGGAACAGGACACTGTTCTCATTCTGGCCCTGCAGGACAGGGGCGTCAGCATGGGCAGCGGCTTCTTTATCGCGAAGGATACCATCCTGACCAACGCCCATGTCGTGGGCGCGGCCAGCCAGGCCGTCTTCATCAACAAGAAAATCGGCCAGGTGCGCAACGCCACGGTTCTCCTGCGCACGCAGGAACAGGGCCTCGACTTCGCCGTGCTGAAGACGGATCCCATGGACGTGACGCCGCTCAAAATCAGCACGCAGACCGTGGAACGCACGACAAAGGTGAGCGCCTGGGGCTACCCCGGCATGGTCGCCAACTCGGATCCGAAGTTCCTGAAGCTCCTTCACGGCGACGCGTCTTCGGCGCCCGAAGTCGTGTACACGGAAGGTACGGTGAGCGTCATCCTCGACCGCAGGCCGCCCATCATCGTGCATTCGGCCACGGTCTCGCAGGGCAACAGCGGCGGCCCGCTTGTCAACGAGAAGGGTACGGTCGTGGGCATCAACACCATGATCCAGCTCGACAACCAGTCTTACCGCCAGTCGTCCCTCGCCATCAGCTCACCGACCATCACCGCCTTTCTGAAGGCCAATAACGTCCCCTTCGAGGCGGACGACAGCAAATAATCCCATCACGCGCGCCCTCGGGAAGGAGGGCCGGGAGAAGAGATGAAATTCCCTGAATACAAACAGATAGTCAACCTTATCCCCGGCGGCTGCCCGCAGTTCCTCGATTTCAGGCTGGATGCGGACAGCATGAAGAGGGAAATGCGCTCCTTCCGCGAGGAAACCGCGGACAAGAGCCAGGGCGGCCTCTATGAGCACTACCTCCGCTGCCTCGTGGAGGACGATCCCGAGGAGCGCCCCGGCGAGCTCGTGGACATGCGCGAGTCCAGGGGAACCCGACCCGCCGGATCCCCGAGGCCAAAAAGCTACGCCTCCGACTACGAAGTTTCCCTGCAGGAGAGCCTCGAATGCTTCAAAGGCGAATGGATGCCCCTGCCCTTCCTGCGCATTACGGGCCAGAACTGGCCCGACGGGAAAAGCATGGTCGAGCGCGGTCCGTCCAACTGGGCGCGCGGCATGTGCGTGCCCCTGGAGGACGAGCCCGGCGTCTGGCACCTCGTCATCATGTTCGACACCAAGATCGAGGAAAAGCCCGGGGACAAGGACGGACGCTATTTCGCGCTCTCCCAGGATGATCTCAACGCCGCCTCCGAATTTCTCCTCTCGTGGCACGTGCGCGACATCAGCTGGTTCGTCAACGAAGGCTGGGTCGACGAGTGGATCCGCGAGCGCTATGAGGCCTGGGACAAGACGCGCCGCCACTACGGCGACGAAGACGACACCATGTGTCTGAGGCACCTCGCCTACTACATGGCCTGGCTCGACGCCGCCCGCCGCGCCGTTGGCAGCGTGCGCACCAAGGTGAGCGACTCCAACCGCTCCGACGCCATCAACGTGGACCTCGTGCTTGACATCGGCAACTCCCGCACCACGGGCATTCTCGTGGAAACGCTGTCCGACAAGAAGACTGACCTCAACAACAGCTATCTTCTTGAGCTCAGGGATCTCAGCGACATGAACAAGGTCTACACGGATCCCTTTGAGACCCGTGTGGAATTCGTGGACGTGTCCTTCGGAAATGATCTCTTAAGCCGCCGCTCCGGCCGCCGTACGCCGGCCTTTGCCTGGCCCTCCTGCGTGCGTGTCGGGCCAGAGGCCACGCGCCTCTCCACTTTCGCCACCTGTTCCCAGGGCAATACGGGCATGTCGAGCCCCAAGCGCTACCTGTGGGACGAGAAGGAATGGATCCAGAGCTGGCGCTACAATACGCACGGCGGAAGCGAACCCATGGTGACGCGCGGCCTCTTTCCCCGCCAGCTCAACGAATTCGGCACGCCCCTCTTCTGCTTCGAGGGACGCGACCGCAGCCGCTATCTGACCACGCCCGCCCTGCGCCAGCAGCCCGCCGAGCCGCTCTTCGGATCCCACTTCACGCGTTCTTCCCTCATGATGTTCATGGTGGGCGAAATCGTCACCCAGGCCCTCGTCAACATCAATTCCCCAGCCAACAGGGCGCGGCGCCAGCTCTCGGACAAACCGAGGCATCTGAGGCGTATCATTTTCACCGTGCCCACGGCCATGCCCGTGGCCGAGCGGCGCATCTTCCAGCGCTGGGTCGAGCTCGCCGTGCGCGTTGTCTGGCGTGGCATGGGCTGGGACACAGGGGAGAACGGACAGGATTTCCATTACCAGCAGCTTCCCAAAATTCTCTGCGAATGGGACGAGGCCAGCTGCTCGCACATGGTGCTCCTCTATAACGAAATCATGGTCAAGCACGTGGGCGACGCGGCCCACTACTTCAGGCTGTACGGCAGGGAACGCAAAACCGAGGACGGCAGCCTGAAGCCCTCCGTGCGCATCGCCTCCATCGACATCGGCGGCGGCACCACGGATCTCTCCATCACCACCCATTTTCTGACGAGCTCGGCCTCCGAGTCCCCGCGCATCAAGCCGCACATGGAGTTCAGGGACGGCTTTAACATCGCCGGCGACGAGGTGGTCCGCGAGGTCATCCGCACGCACGTCATCCCGGCCATTGAGAAGGCGGCCGCTGATCTCGGCCTTGAATCGAGGCTTGTGAAAATAGGCCTCTTCGGCCGCTACACGCTGCAGAAGTCCGCGACCCAGCGCACCCGCCAGGCCCAGTTCGTGTGCCAGGTGGCCGTGCCCGTAGCTCTCGGCATTCTCGAGGCCTGCGAGAACATGGACCGCGACGACGGACGCACCTACGTCTGCCGCTTCAGCGACTTTTTCGAGAAGCCGGCTGTCCAAGAAAAGCCGAAGGCCCAGAAAAAAGGTCAGGACGCGGAGACGCCCGGAACGGAGGGCGCCGCCCCCGCCCTCAGTGAAGGGGAGGACAAAACGCAGACCGTGGCCTTTGAGGCAGAGCACAGGTGCCATCTCCCGCAGAAAGGCGTGTTCCACTACATCGACGAGATCATCACCGGCTGCGGCGGCAGGGAAGGCGACTTCAGGGTCATGGACACCCCGGTACGGTTCTCCCTGCGGGAAATCAACGAGGACATCCGCCGCACCCTTGGCGGCACGCTCTCGAGCCTCTGCGAGATGGTCAAGCTCTACGACTCCGACCTCCTCATCGTCACGGGCAGGCCGAGTTCCTGGAAGGGCGTGCTCCAGACCATTCTGGCCCAGACGCCGCTTTCGGCCGACAGGATCATCCCCATGCGTTCCTACCACGTTGGCAGCTGGTACCCCTGCGCCGACGTGTACGGCTGCATTTCCGACCCCAAGAGCACCGTGGTCGTGGGCGCCATTCTCTGCGCCCTTTCAAGCGGCTATCTCGAGGGAATCAATTTCGATGCCTCAAGCATGCACATGACCTCGACGGCCCGCTACGTGGGCGAGCTCAACATGCAGGGCCAGCTCGAGAAGGCCAGGGTATGGTTCACGGTGAAGGACGACGGCACGGTGGAGCCCGAGGTCAGGGAGATCACGTACAACAGTCCCATCGTCGTGGGCTACCGCCAGCTCGCTGTAGACCGCTGGCCCGCCTCGCGCTTTTACAAGATTGACGCCGTGAACAAGGGCCAGCTCGGCGGTCCCATCCTCGTCACGCTCAGGCTGAACAAGGACGACGGGCGCCCCGGATCCGGAAACCCCGATGAGGAACAGCAGTCCGAAGGCGAGATTTCCATCCAGGAAGTGAGCCGCCTTGAGGGCGGCGAGAAAATACCCATGCGTCCGTCCGACATGACGGCCACTCTCCAGACCCTGCCCTCGGTGGACGGCGTAGCCGGCTACTGGCTGGATACGGGCATTGTGATCACGGAAGGCTAGGAGAAGAACAATGAGGGATCAAGACAGACAGCTGGCCGGCATGTGCCAGAGCTGGAGCAAAGCGGCTCTCTCGGCCGAGAAATGGCTGCAGGACAACCGCAAGCTCGTGGGCGCCGAATGCGACATGCTGCGCAAGGACATGCGCAGCGCGGCCAGAAGCTTCAGAAAACTCTCACGCGCCGCTTCGCGCAAGATGTGCGTGGGCGTCTTCGGTCCGAGCCAGGCAGGCAAGAGCTACCTTATCTCCGCCCTGGCCAGAGACCGGAAAGGCGAACTCAGCGCCGACTTCTGCGGCAAAGCCGTGGACTTTATCCGTGAGATCAACCCCGAGGGCGGCAAGGAATCCACCGGACTGGTCACGCGCTTCACCACCACGCCGCCGGAAGGCATCAGCGAACGGCATCCCATCAGGCTCCGTCTCTTTTCCGAGATGGACCTCGTGAAGGTCTTCGCCAACACCTACTATTCGGACTGCGATCACAAGGAAATCCCGGATCAGGAAGCCGTCATCAAACTTCTGCGCGAGCTCGAGCAGAAAGCCGGCCCGGCCGGCGGGGAAATCACCTCCGATGATGTGGAGGACCTCAAGGAATACCTGCAGAAGAACTTCGCCTCCCGGCCCAGGGTGCAGCTCCTCTCGCGCGTCTACTGGGTCAAGGCCATGGAGCTCGCCCCGCGCCTCGCCCTCGCGGACCGCTGCCGTCTTTTCGGCTGCATCTGGGACAACACGCCGGAATTCGACCAGTTCCACCTCAGGCTGGCCACGGCCCTTTCCACGCTCGGTTTCGCGGCCGAGGCCAACTGCCCGCTTGACGCGCTCCTCCCGAGAGAGAAGAGCATCATCGATGTGACGCTCTTAAACAGCGCGGCGCCTGGCGCATCGGAGCAGCTTGAAATCGAGGGTGTCGGCGGCAGGACCGCCACCCTGCCGAGATCCGTGGTCACGGCCCTGACTGCGGAACTCACCATCTACATGCCGGAAAAACCCGAGGAATTCTTTGACTACACCGACCTTCTGGATTTCCCGGGCTACCGCTCCCGCCTCAAGGTCACGGACCTCGCCAAAGAGCTGGGCCGCGCCGGAAGCCTCGAGCAGTTTTTCCTGCGCGGCAAGGTGGCCTATCTCTTCGAGCGCTACTGCGATGAGCAGGAGCTTACGGGCATGCTCCTCTGTATCGGCCCGAGCAACCAGGAAGTGCAGGATCTGCCGGCCGCCATCAACAACTGGATAAGCCTCACCCAGGGAGCGAGCCCAGAGGAACGGCGCGGTCACGAGCCCACCCTCTTCTTCATTCTGACCAAGATGGACATGGAGTTCGAGCGCAAGCAGGGCGTCGAGGACGTGAGCAACCGCTGGAACACGAGGCTGCAGTCTTCCCTGACCAACTTCTTCGGTGTCCAGTTCGACTGGCCCGAGAACTGGGACGGCCGTCCCTTCCGCAACATGTACCTCATGCGGAACCCGAACTTCCGCTGCGACGCCATCTTCACCTTCAGTGCTGACGGCACGGAGACGGGCATCCGTCCCGACATGAAGGATTACGTGGAGGAAGTGAAACAGTCCTTCCTGAAGTCCCCCCTGGTCCTGGAACATTTCGAGAATCCGGCCGAGGCCTGGGACGCGGCCATGAAGCTCAATGACGGCGGCATCGACCTTCTGCGCAGGAAGCTCGCCCCCATCTGCGATCCCAACCGCAAGTACAACCAGACTCTGGACCGCGGCACCGCCACGGCACGGCGCATAGCCGGAAGGCTCGCGCCCTACTACCGCAGCGGCGACTCAGAAAAGCTCAGGAAGGAAAAGGAAATCCAGGCCCAGAAGCTCCTCAGTGTGGTCGCCAGTATCATCGAACGCCAGCAGTTCGCGGATCTGCAGAGCCGTCTGCAGATAGACGACTTTACGCTCTATCAGCTGGC
>ONPA01000144.1 GCA_900319575.1 uncultured Desulfovibrio sp.
GCCAGCAGATCGGACTTCTCGCGTTCCATGAAGCCGAATCGTCCAGCCCGCGCGCGGTGGTGGGGCTCACGGATCCCTCGGCCAGGGTGAAGGTGAAGCGTGCTTTTGGAAGCGGCATGCTGACATTTGCCGTCCCGTGGCAGCTTTTTCTCCGGATGGAGGACAATGTGGAAGGGAGCTTCCTCTTCCGTCCTACCTTTTCCAGGATGATGGACTGAGAGGAGAGGGGGCCGTCCCCCGGAAGAGGGCAAGTTTCAGTTTTTTCCGGAGGGGGCCTCAGGCTGCTTTGTCCTGTGCGCCGGCTTCTTCTTTCCCGAAGGACGCGCGCCGCTTACCCGTTCGTCTACCAGGGCTCTGGCCATGGCCTCGCCCTGTTCGCCGCCGCCTGCCATGCGGGCGATTTCACTGCGCCGCGCCTTTTCGTCGAGCGGGGCGCAGAGCGTATAGGTGCTGCCATCCCGCACCATCTTGGAGATCTGGAAGTGTTCGTTGGCGCGGCAGGCAATCTGGGGCCAGTGGGTGATGAGGATCATCTGACGCACGGCGGCCAGATCTTCAAGTCTGTCCGCAAGGCGGTTCAGGGTCAGGCCGCCCACGCCGGAGTCGACTTCATCGAAGATGAAGGTGGCATCCTCGGAGGCGGGCATAACGCCGGCGAGAGCCAGCAGGAAACGGGAGAGCTCGCCGCCCGAAGCGATGCGGTCCAGGGGCTGCGGCGCCTGACCGGGGTTGGGAGCCCAGAGAATGCGGATCTTTTCGTCCATTACGCCTGGCCAGAGCTCGGTGCTGACATATTCGGGAATGACCCGCACGCCTTCGGAAAAGCCGAGGCCTCTAAGCTGATCTTCCAGTTTTCTGGCAAAGGCTTCACAGGCTGCGCGGCGTTTGGGTCTGAGTTCTTCGGTTACGGCTTTAAGTTCCGCGGCGAGGGCATCGATATCATGGTCTATCTTTTTGATATCGAGCGCGCACGCGTCGAGAAAGTTAATCTTCTCCTCGATTTCAGACCTGAGGGCCAGGATCTGGGGAAGGGTGCGGTGCATCCTGCGCTTCAGCTGGGAGAGCTCGAAGAGCCGCTCTTCCACGGCGTCGAGGTCTGCCGGCATGTCGTCCGGAACCGGAGGATGCCTGAGCGTTCCAGAAAGGTGGTGCAGTTCCTGGATGAAGCTGTTCACGGCTTCCGCGCTTGAAGTGAGGGCCGCGTCGCTTTCAGACATGCGTTCGAGCAGGCGGTGAAAGCCGGCCGCCATGTCCAGGAGGCCCGGCGTATCACCATCGCCATAGAGCATGTTCAGGGCCGTCTCGTAGTCCTTGCCTGCCTCTTCGGCGCGGCGGGCGCGGGCGCGCACGTCCTCGAGCTCGATGTCCTCGTTTTCCTGCGGTTTGACCTTGTCGATCTCCTGCTGCCGCAGTTCAAGCAGATCACGCATTTCGATGAGCTGCGCCTGCCTGGCCTCGATTTTTTCCCTTTCCGCGAGCTTCTCTTCAAGCTTTGCCTTCAGGCTGTCGCGCTTTTTCAGAAGTTCCGGTTCCCCGATGATCTGCTCCATGAGCTGATTCTGGAAGGCGGGCTGAAGGAGCTTCTGCTGGCCGTGCTGGCTCGTGTAGGCGATGAGCTTTTCCCTGAGTTCCTTCGCGTATTCCTGGGGCTTCATCTCATCGTTGACGTAAAAACGGCTGCGTCCTGACGCGAGAAGTTCACGCTTCAGGATAAGATCCCCGCCGTCAGGGCCGGCTCCCGAGAAGAGAGCCTCCACATGGGCTCTTTCGCTTCCGGCGCGCACCATGTCGGGCCTGAGCCTGTCGCCGAGCAGAAAACCGAGGGCCTTGAGAATGAAGCTTTTGCCGGCGCCGGTCTCGCCTGTAAGGGCGTTCATGCCCGGGCCGAAGTCCAGTTCCATATCTTCAATGAGGGCCAGATTCTGTATATGGAGATATTCCAGCATGACGTTACTTCTTCAGTCGGGGATCCAGAAAATCCCTGAGGCTTTCGCCGAGCAGGTTATAGCCGAGTACAGTTATCAGAATGGCGAGTCCTGGAAAGAGGGAAAGCCAGGAGGCTTCCTCTATAACAGATTTCCCGTCCATGAGCATGTTGCCCCAGCTGGCCTGCGGGGGCTGAACGCCGAGCCCGAGGAAACTCAGGCCCGACTCGATAAGGATGGCGCCGCCTATGCCCAGAATGGCGGAAATGGTGACCGGGGCCATGGCGTTGGGCAGAATGTGCCGGGTCATGATGCGCCAGGTCGAGGTGCCTGCCAGCCTCGCGGCTGATACGAATTCACGTTCGCGCAGGGTCAGCGTCTCGGCGCGGACAAGCCGCGCCACGCCCATCCAGGAGGTCAGTCCGATGACGACCATGATATTGAAGAGACTGGGCTCAAGAAAGGCCACAACGGCCAGAATGAGGAAAAAGGACGGGAAGCAGAGCATGATATCCACGAAACGCATGACGATTTCGTCGACAAGGCCTCCAAAATAGCCGCTGACGAGGCCGAGCAGGGCGCCGATGGAGATGGAGATACCCACGGCCACGAAGCCCACCCAGAGGGAAACGCGTCCGCCGTAGAGGAGCCGCGAGAGCACGTCGCGTCCGAGACGGTCCGTGCCCAGGGGAAATTCCGCGCAGGGGGCTTTCAGAATGGCGTCGAGATGCAGCTCATTGGGGTCAAAGGGGGCGATAAGCGGCGCGAAGACGGCAGCGAAGGTGACGCCCAGCACGATAATGAGGCCGAGGATGAACATGGCGTTGCGCCGCAGGACGCGGGCAAAGCGGTGCGCTGTCATTATCCTGCCCCCCTTCCGCTCCTGATGCGCGGATCAGCGAGACCGTAGAAGAAGTCGGCAAGGACGTTGCCGAGCAGGGTGAGCACTGCGCCGAGCACAAGGTTCCCCATGATGAGCGTGTAGTCCCTGGCCATGACGGCCGAGTAGAAAAGCTGCCCCAGGCCGGGGAGGGCGAAGATGGACTCGATGATGACCGATCCGCCGATGAGGCCGGGGACGGAGAGACCGAGGAGGGTAATCAGCGGCAGGAGGGCGTTGCGCAGCCCGTGCCGCCAGATGACCGTGCGCTGGGGAAGGCCTTTGGCGCGGGCCGTGAGCATGTAATCCTGATCCAGGACTTCAAGCATGCAGGCGCGCATGTAGCGCGACATGCCCGCGAGAGACCCCACAGTGTACACGGTAATGGGAAGGGCGAGGTGCTTCGCCACGTCGCAGATTTTTCCCCATGTGCCCAGAGAAGGATAGTCCAGCGAGACCACGCCCGAGAGCGGCAGCCAGTTCAGGTCGATGCCGAAGAAGAGCATGAGCAGAAGCGCGAACCAGAAAGAGGGCATGGCGAAGCCGATATAGACGAGTACGGTCACGATCCTGTCGAAGAGGCTGTTGCGCCGGCAGGCGGAATACACGCCGATGGGCACGGAGATGAGCAGGGTCAGGATAAGGGAAGCCACGTTCATTCCCACGGTGAGGGGGAGGCGTTCCAGAATCTTATCCATGACCGGCCTTCCGTCCGCTGACATGGACACGCCGAAGTCAAAATGCACGAGACGGCAGAGCCAGTCCCAGTACTGAACGTACAGGGGCCTGTCGAGGCCGTAGAGGGCATCGAGCCTGCGGCGGGCAGCTTCGCCGGCCAGAGGGTTGAGCGTCGTCTCCATGTCCGTGGGCGAGCCCGGAGCCAGGTGAATGACCACGAAGCTCACGATGGTGATGCCCCACAGGACGAGAAGCATCCAGAAGAACTTTCTGGCGAAGCGTCTCAGGAAAGGGGTGAAGCTGCGTTTTGTGATCGTATCGTCTGCCATTGGGTGCCGTTACGCCTGAGGAGCGCTGTTCTGGCTCAGCCTGCCGTTCATCCAGAGCTGCATTTCGTCCGTCGTCTTATCCCATTTGTCCCTGTCGAGCCGGAGGCCGAGGAACTGGCGGTAGAGGCAGTCCATGAGGGTAACGGCAGTTTCGATAAGAAAGACTTTTTCCAGAAAGAGCGAATCCGGATCATCATCACGGTCGGATTTGTCAATCTTGGGTGTCTTCAGGCTGTTGAGGGAA
>ONPA01000146.1 GCA_900319575.1 uncultured Desulfovibrio sp.
TAGCGCCACGCGGACTGGTTGCGGGGCACGCCGATGCCGTAATAGGTGGGGCTGTAAATCTCGCCCACGGCCTCAAAGCCTCTGTCTCCTCCGGACACGCCGGCGAGAATGACGGTGTCGTTGGTCCAGCCATCGACCTTGCCTGTTTTGAGGGCCAGGAAGCATTCTGAATCGTTCTGGAAGGACATAACGCGCGGTGAGGGATCACCAAGCTTCTTCAGGGCCTCGGTCACGGCCTGCTGGGCATTGCTGCCCTGGCACACGGCCACGCGCCTGCCCACAAAGTCCTTAAGGGCGTGGTATTTGCCCTTTGCCGCCAGGACGCGCTTGCCGTCGAGCAGGTAGGTATCCGAAAAATCAATCTGACGGGCCCGGCTCATGGTGTGGTTCATGTTGGAAAGCACCATGTCCGTCTCACCGGAAACAAGGGAGGTAATGCGCGTCTTGTTGTTCACTTTGGTGATCGTGTATCTGAGCCCCATTTTTTCGCAGAGGGCTTTGGCAAGATCCACATCGAATCCCGCGGGCTGCCCCTTGTCATCGAGATAGTTCATGGGCGGCGTGCTGTAGCCGATGCCGATGCGGACCGTGCCGCGCTTCATGATCTCGTCATCGAGGTTTGTCCATTCCTCGGCCATGGCGCCGCGCGCGAAGAGGAGTATGGGCAGAACAAGGGCCAGCAGCCATGCGGAGCGGTTTTTCAGAAAATACATCGGTAAATCCTTTGCTGAAGGTGAAGGAAAAAAGCCTTTACATTGTTTCCGGAAATTTCTCAGCCTGCCTGCGCGCGATGACTCTCGCGAGTTTCGCGAGCAGCAGGGAGACAGTCATGTACCCCGCGCCGATGAGGACATACATGGGCACGAGCATGTCCGGATAGCGGTTCGCGAGGATCATGCCCGTCTGTGTCAGCTCGATGAGGCCGATGACAAAGACGATGGAGGTGTCCTTGAAAAGAGAGACCATGACGCCGAGAAGAGCGGGCACCATGCGCCGCAGAACCTGCGGAGCGAGCACGCGCCGGAAAACGCCGGCTCCGGAAAAGCCTGAAAGCCTGGCCGCCTCGAGTTCGCTCTTCCGCACCATGTCCGCCCCGCTCAGGAAGACTTCAGCCACGTTGGCGGATCCGTACATGGTGAGCGCGGCTACGGCCGTGAGGAAAAGCGGAGGCCTGAGCCCGAGAAAAGCGGGCAGTGCATAATGCAGCCAGAAGATCATGAGCAGAACGGGGATGCCCTTGACCGCCTCGATGAAGAGAAAGGCCAGCCAGTTCAGCGGCCTGACACGGAAGAGACGGACGGCGCCAAGGAGCGACCCCAGAACGAGGGAGGCAGGGAGCACGGCCAGAGTGATAAGAATATTGAGGCACAGGCCGCCCGTCCCGCTGCCATCGAGCCCGAAGAGCAGGGATCCCGCGTACGGCAGGGCGTCACCGAAGGAGGATATCACGCCGGTCATGAATCATCCCTCCAGCCGGCAGCGCCGGCGCACGGAGGAGCGCAGCCAGTGCAGGAGCAGAGAAAGGACGCCGCCCATGGCGAGGTAGATGCAGGTGGCCGCCGTGGTCACCTCGAGACCAGCGAAACTCAGGGACTCTACCTCCTGGGAGGCCCAGGTAAGTTCTGGCACGCTGATGACCATGGCAAGGGACGTGTTCTTGAAATTGTGCAGCATGCGTATGGAAATGGCGGCCAGCGAAGCGGCCACAGCCTGGGGCAGGACGACCCGGCACCAGAAAACGGCACCCCTCAGCCCGGCGAGACGCGCGGCGTCCATGGCGTTCTTCCCGCTCACGCCCATAACAGAATACAGAATGTCCGCTATGTACGGGGAGTTATTGACCGAGAGGCCGAGACAGGCCGCGAAAAAGGGAAAACCGTCCCAGCCGTTGAGGGCCAGGCCAGCCCCTTCCGGCAGAAGCACTGGCAGGCAGAAGAAAAAGAGCAGGAGCCAGAAAACGCCCGGCAGGCTGCGCACGATATCGCAGAAGAACGTGCACGGGATGCGCGCGGCCCGGGATCCCGAGGCGCGCCCCACGGCAAGCATGACGCCAAGGAAAAACGAGGCCACAGAGGAAATGAGGGCCAGGAGCACGGTGATCCAGACGCCCGTGAGAAGAATGGACGGATAGGGAGGCTCCAGAAGGACCTCCCAATGGGGATGAAACATGCCTTTTCGCCTTTGCCGGCTGTCCGGCGTTTATTCCTGAACGTAGCCTACAGCCAGTTCCGGTTCAAGGTACAACCCGGAAAACAAAACGTTCGTGTGTCCGTGTATGGGAGTGTTTTTGTGCAGAAAAGCACAATGCGGTGCTGTAAAGCCACATACCTTCACCGTGTTTTTCATTAACTTTCCAGAATGACACGTTTTTCACGGAGGAAACGGAGCCGTGCAAAAAAACAACGAACTCCGGCCGCTTCTCCCTTTACAGCATAACTATTTGAAATAACAAATTAAATATTATCATACTCTCCCGGACAGGTCACGTGAAAAAA
>ONPA01000148.1 GCA_900319575.1 uncultured Desulfovibrio sp.
CCGGAGGCTTGCCTGTAAACGCGGACAGGGAGTTCCCATGGCGTACCTCGCGGGCAGCCGGGAATTCTATGGCCGTGACTTTCTGACGGAGCCGGGAACGCTCATTCCGAGGCCGGAAACGGAAATCCTCGTGGAAGAACTCCTGGAAAAAATACCGGCGCGGAGCTCAGGATGGTTCGCGGACATAGGCACGGGAACAGGCTGCATCGGCATCACGCTGGCCCTTGAGCGGCCAGGAATGCGCGGCATTCTCCTTGAAAAGAGCCCTGCTGCGGCGCAGGTCGCGGAAAAAAACAGGAAACGCCTCGGCGCGTCCAACGTCAGGGTAATCCTTGGGAATCTCTTCAGCGCGCCGTTACGGCGGGAAAGCTTTGACGCCGTGGCCTCAAATCCTCCCTATATAGGGGAGGAAGAGAAGAAAGACGTCATGCCTGCGGTACTGCGCTACGAACCGCGGGAAGCGCTCTTTTCGGAAGATGAAGGACTGCGCCACCTCGGAGGCGTTCTGAAGCTTGCGGCCAGGTGCCTGAAAAGAGGCGGAATCGTGGCTGTGGAGCACGGCTGGCACCAGGGTGAGGCTGTACGGGAAATGATGCGCCGGAAAAATTTTTTGCGAATTATGACAAAAAAAGACCTGGCAGGCCTTGACCGAACCACCCTCGCGAGTATATAAGCGTCGTCACCGTTCACGGAGAAAGCAAAACCGCATGGCAAGCGACTCCGCCGGGGCCAACCGGAGAAACGGTAAAAATTTCCTATCGGACGCATAAATCTCTTGCCAAGGGCAGGGAATTCCTGTAAAGGAAACATCCGGCCGCTGGCGTAGCTCAATCGGTAGAGCAGCTGATTTGTAATCAGCAGGTTGCGGGTTCAAGTCCCATCGCCAGCTCCACCTGAGCCTGAGAGAAGGCCAAAAGCCTGATGCGGGTATTTGGAGGGGTTCCCGAGTGGCCAAAGGGAACAGACTGTAAATCTGTCGTCATTGACTTCGGTGGTTCGAATCCACCCCCCTCCACCATCCGGAACATTGTTCCGGTTACAAACTGCCTTGGCTGTAGGAGACCGGTAAGGTCGAGGAACTACGGTGTGGCACATGGCCAGAGGCCATGAAGGCGGCAAGCCGTCTATCAGGCGGGAATAGCTCAATTGGCTAGAGCATCAGCCTTCCAAGCTGAGGGTTGCGGGTTCAAGTCCCGTTTCCCGCTCCAGTTTCCCCCTTCCACACCTTCCTTTCTTCTTCTTTTCTTCCCCTTCCCATCCTAGTCAAGCGTTCCCTGGTTTTCAGGGACTGAATGCGGGTCATCATTGTGACCCTGCTAGCAGCGTCAAGTTAGCATAGCTGGTAATCAAAGTACCGCAACAACACTTTTTTTCCAGGGAGACGTATCATGGGCAAAGAAAAATATGTGCGCACAAAGCCCCACGTAAACATTGGCACCATTGGTCACATTGACCATGGCAAAACCACTCTGACTGCCGCCATCACGAAAGTCGCCGCTATGAAGAATGAAGGTTCCTTCATCTCCTACGACGAAATCGACAAGGCTCCTGAAGAAAAGGCCCGCGGCATCACCATTTCCACCGCTCACGTCGAATACGAGACTGAGAAGCGCCATTACGCCCATGTCGACTGCCCCGGCCACGCCGACTACATCAAGAACATGATCACCGGCGCCGCCCAGATGGATGGTGCCATCCTGGTTGTGGCTGCCACCGACGGCCCCATGCCCCAGACCCGTGAGCACATTCTGCTCGCCCGTCAGGTCGGCGTTCCCGCCATCGTCGTCTTCCTCAACAAGTGCGACCTCGTTGACGACCCCGAGCTTCTCGACCTCGTCGAAATGGAAGTCCGCGAACTGCTGACCTCCTACGACTATCCCGGCGACGACACCCCCATCATCAGGGGGTCCGCTCTGCTCGCCCTTCAGGCCGAAAACCTCGATGATCCCAATGTGAAGCCCATCTTTGAGCTTCTCGACGCCGTCGACAACTTCATCCCCGAGCCCAAGCGTGAGCTTGACAAGCCCTTCCTGATGCCCATCGAAGACGTGTTCTCCATCTCCGGCCGTGGCACCGTTGTTACCGGCCGTGTCGAACTCGGCACCATCAAGGTTGGCGATGTGGTTGAAATCGTGGGTATCAAGCCCACCCAGCAGACCACCTGCACCGGCGTTGAAATGTTCAAGAAGCAGCTCGATCAGGGCGAAGCCGGCGACAACATCGGCGTGCTTCTCCGTGGCACCAAGCGTGACGAAGTTGAGCGCGGCCAGGTTCTCGCTGCTCCCAAATCCATCACGCCTCACAAGAAGTTCGAGTCCCAGGTGTACGTCCTCTCCAAGGAAGAAGGCGGCCGCCACACTCCCTTCTTTACCGGCTATCGTCCCCAGTTCTACTTCCGCACCACTGATATCACCGGTGTCATCGAACTGGAGCAGGGCGTCGAAATGGTTATGCCCGGCGACAACAGCAAATTCATCGTCGAACTGATCGCCCCCATCGCCATGCAGGAAGGCCTCCGCTTCGCTATCCGTGAAGGCGGCCACACTGTGGGCTCCGGCGTCGTGACCAAGATCATCGAGTAATACAATGAGAACAAATATCATCCTGCAGTGCACTGTGTGCAAGCGCCGCAACTACGTTACCGTCAAGAACAAGAAAAACACGACGGAACGTCTCGAGCGCAAAAAGTACTGCCCTTGGGACAGGAAGCACACGATTCACCGCGAAGTACGATAAACATATTCATTCTGGCGGGATGAAAATCCCGCCAGGGTCCATGCAGGGCAGTAGCTCTAACGGCTAGAGCGGCGGTCTCCAAAACCGCAAGTTGGGGGTTCGAATCCCTCCTGCCCTGCCATTTTTTTTGCCGAGAGAAAATATGGCCAAGAAGACACCCGCTACTACCAACGCTCAGACATCCAAAGAGCCAGGTCTCGTCAAGCGCTTCATTACGTATGTGGAGGATTCCCGCGCGGAACTCCGCAAAGTAACGTGGCCCTCTGCTGCTGAGACGCGTAAGGCGACCATCGCGGTAGTGGGCTTTATTGCTGTCATGGCCCTCATTCTCGGGCTCATCGACCTCGGCCTCTCTTCCATCATTAAATCAATTCTGTCCTAGGCGCTGACCATGAACGACGAAATTGTCATCGACGACGATTCTGAGCTTGGTAAACGTCCCCGCTGGTATATCGTGCACACCTACTCGGGTTTCGAGCAGCGCGTGCAGAAAACCATCAACGAGATGATCAGGAGCGGCCAGGGCAGAGATCTCATTTTACAGTGCGTTGTGCCCACTGAGAAAGTCATCGAACTTTCCAAGCAGGGCTCCAAGCGTACGACCACCCGCAAGTTCTATCCCGGTTACGTCATGGTTCAGATGATCATGACCGAATACGCCTGGAACCTCATTCAGAGCATTCCCAAGGTGACCGGGTTTGTCGGTGGAAAGAACCGCCCCACGCCCATGAAGGACAACGAGGCGGAGAATATTCTTGCTCTAATGGAAACCCGCAAGGAGAGCCCCCGTCCCAAGTTCAGCTTTGACAAGGGCGAGGAGGTCCGCATCATCGACGGACCTTTCAGCGGGTTCAACGGTGTTGTGGACGAAGTCAATTACGACAAGGGAAAGCTGCGCGTCTCCGTTTCCATTTTCGGACGTCAGACGCCGGTGGAACTGGATTTCGTCCAGGTTTCCAAAGGCTAAGTTCATTCAGGGTACCATCTCCCTGTAAAGGATCATGACATGGCCAAGAAAATTGTTGCTAAAGTCAAACTGCAGATTCCTGCCGGCGCCGCCAATCCGTCCCCGCCAGTAGGCCCCGCCCTCGGCCAGCACGGCCTGAACATCATGGGCTTCTGCAAGGAATTCAATGCCCGCACTGCTTCCCAGAAGGGTATGATCATCCCCGTGATCATCACCTGCTACGCGGACCGTTCCTTCACCTTCATTACGAAGACCCCGCCGGCTGCCGTTCTTATCATGAAGGCGGCCAAGATCGAAAAGGCCTCCGGGGTGCCGAACCGTACCAAGGTCGGTTCCATCACGATGGCCCAGGTCGAGGAAATCGCCAAGACCAAAATGCCCGATCTCAACGCCGCTTCTCTTGAAGCTGCCGTGAAGACCATCATGGGCACGGCCCGCAGCATGGGCGTCGACGTAAAGTAGGCACGCTGCAGACTGCACGTATTCCTTACGTGCGCTATCACCAGCACTGCCCTGCCCGCGCATGTCGGGTGACGGCAGGAGATAAACTCGAAGGAAAATACAATGCCCAAGCATGGTAAGAATTTCAGAAACGCTTCCAAGGACCTCAAGCCCCTGGATCGTTTCTCAGTGGAAGACGCCGTCGCGAAAACCGTGGCGGCGAGCTTTGCCAAATTTGATGAAACCGTTGACGTAGCCATGCGTCTCGGTGTCGACCCGAAGTACTCCGACCAGATGGTCCGCGGCGCTGTCCCCCTCCCCAACGGGCTCGGCAAGACCGTGCGTGTTGCCGTTTTCTGCAAGGGTGAAAAGCAGGCTGAAGCCCGCGAGGCCGGAGCTGACTTTGTCGGCGCTGAAGATCTCATTGACAAGATTAAGGAAGGCTGGCTGGACTTTGACGCCGCCATCGCCACTCCCGATGTCATGGCTCTAGTCGGCCGCGTCGGCCGTGTCCTCGGTCCCCGCGGACTTATGCCGAACGCCAAGACCGGCAGCGTCACCATGGATGTGGCCAAGGCCGTCAAGGAACTGAAGGCCGGCCGCGTTGAATTCAAGGTCGACAAGGCTGGCGTCCTGCACGCTCCCTTCGGCAAGGTCAGCTTCGGAGCCGAGAAGCTCTGCGGCAACCTGAAGGCTCTTGTCGAGGCCGTCATCCGTCAGAAGCCGGCTGCCGCGAAGGGCAACTACCTTCTCAGCATGGCCGTGTCTTCCACCATGGGTCCCGGCTACAAGATCGACCTTACCCAGGTTAAGAAATTTCTCGAAGGCTAGCTTTCAGCCAGCTTTCGGGCGGACGGGTTCTTCCCGTCCAATGGTAATGGATTAAGGAATCGGGTCGAAGACGGCGGGTGGCGTCCCAGTGACGCAGTAAATCCTGCCCAGACTTTGGCTCGGCTCCCACCTTTGAACCCTAACGTGAGGAGTTTCACGTGGATAGGTCTCAGAAAGCAGCTATTATCGAGGGAATGAAGGCCAAGGCCAACGACGCCTCGATTGCTGTTGTGACCGTCTTCAAGGGTATGACGGTGGAGGAGTCGACGAACCTGAGGGTTAACCTGCGTAAAGCCGGCGGCGAATACCAGGTTATCAAGAACACCCTCGGCAGAATCGCCTTCACCGACAGCAAACACGATGTTCTCAAGGATCAGCTCCGCGACAACACCGGTATTGCCCTTGGTTTTGACGACCCCGTTGCGGTAGCAAAGGCGCTCAGCGATTTCGCTAAGGACAGCAAGACCTTCCAGATCAAGTCCGGCAGCCTCGATGGCAAGCCCATGACTGCGGAAGAAATCGACGCCCTGGCCAAACTGCCCGGACGCGAACAGCTGCTCGGCCAGATGCTGGCCACCATGAACGCCGTTCCTACCAACTTTGTCTGCCTCTTCGCCAACATGCTTCGCGGCCTGCTTTACGCACTCAAGGCCATCGAAGAGAAGAAGGGCGCTGCTGCGTAAGCACTTACGCACGTTCGTTTTATCTGCCAACGCATTCCCTACAGGAGAAATACCATGGCCGTTACCAAAGAAGAAGTTGTTGAATTTATTTCCAATATGACCGTTCTCGAACTCTCCGAATTCATCAAGGAACTCGAGGACAAGTTCGGTGTTTCCGCTGCTGCCCCCGTGGCCGCTGTTGCCGCCGCTCCGGCTGCTGCCGCTGCCCCGGCCGCTGAAGAAAAGACCGAATTCGACGTCGTGCTGAAGGAAGTCGGTGCCAACAAGATCGCCGTCATCAAGGCTGTCCGCGCCATCACCGACCTCGGCCTCAAGGAAGCCAAGGCCAAGGTTGACAGCGTTCCTTCCACCATTAAGGAAGGCGTTTCCAAGGACGACGCTGAAGCCGCCAAGAAGCAGCTTACCGAAGCCGGCGCCACTGTCGAACTCAAGTAAGTTCGTCACTACGGCTGAATCAATGAGGCGGATCCGCAGGGGTCCGCCTTTTTTTTTCGGTCTTTTCCCTTCCGCGGCGCTTTTGCGCTTGCTATTTACCGCATTTTGATATAATGGAGTTAACTCACTTTTTTTGAAGGGAGAGAGTGCTGGTTTTTCTCTTTTTCCGACAGCAGACGCGTTAGCGGCGACAGAATTCACGGCCTGCGTTAGGGGGCAGGACGCGAACACTGCCGCCTTGTGCTTTTTTGTGCCGCATCTCCCTTACTCTCCGTCCGCATCCAGCCCATCCCTGGCAGGACGCAACCGATACCCACTGAGGATCATCGCATGGGCCAGCTTATAAAGCAGTTCGGTAAAATCAAAGTAACGACTCCCATTCCTCATCTACTCACACTACAGCTTGACTCCTATTCGAAATTTCTCCAGGAGGGCGTCCCGGCGGACAAGCGCCGCGAAGACGTCGGCCTGGAAGGAGTCTTCCGTACTGTCTTCCCCATCGAGGACTTCAACAAGACCGCGTCCCTGGAATTCGAGAGCTACGAAATCCAGGAGCCCAAGTACGATCAGGCTGAATGCATTTCCAAGGGACTGACCTATGAGGCGCCTGTGCGCATCAAGGTCCGTCTCGCCGTGTATGACGTGGACGACGCCACAGGCGAACGCAATATCCGCGACATCAAGGAGCAGGACATCTATTTCGGCACCCTGCCCCTGATGACCGAAAAGGGCACGTTCATCGTCAACGGCACCGAGCGCGTCATCGTCAACCAGCTGCAGCGCTCCCCGGGCATCATCTTCGAGCATGACGGCGGCAAGACGCACGCTTCCCACAAGGTGCTCTACTCCTGCCGCGTGATCCCCATGCGCGGATCCTGGCTCGACTTCGACTTTGACCACAAGGATATCCTGTATGTGCGCATAGACCGCAGGCGCAAGATGCCCGTGACCATCCTGTTCAAGGCCATGGGCATGAGCAAGACGGACATCCTTGATTACTTCTACCCGAAGGAACTGCGCGAGACGTACTACCTCGATGTTCCCGAGGGCATGCAGGCCGATGTCACCCTGCGTGACGAGAAGCCCGTTTTCTGGAAGGTCAACAAGGATCTCTACCGCAAGGAACCAGCATACACAGACATCGCGGATCAGAACGGCAAGGTCATTGCCCACGCCGGCAAACTCATCACCAAGCGTCAGTGGCGCCTCATCTGCGAATCCGGCATGAACGCCATCCAGGTGCGTCCGGACACTCTTGAGGGCATGTTCCTCTCTGAGGACATCATCGATCCCCAGGCCGAGGACAAGACCGCTCCCGAAGCCGTCCTCGCCCAGGCAGCCGACGAGCTCACCCCCGAACTCATCCAGACACTCAGAGACAAGGGCATCAAGGAAATCACTGTCCTGCACACCAAGGGCCCGGACGTCTCCTCGTCCATCCGCGACACGCTGGTTTCGGACAAGACTCCTGATCAGGAAAAGGCCCAGGAAGAGATTTACCGCAGGCTCCGTCCCTCCTCCCCGCCGACCCCCGAGATCGCCAAGAGCTTCTTCGACAACATCTTCCGCAATGTCGAGTACTACGACCTTTCCCCTGTGGGCCGTTACAAGCTCAACCAGCGCCTGCACTTCCCGCAGGACTACGGCATGGTCGATGACGGCAACGGCAACAGCGTGCCCTGCCGCACGCTGACGGACAACGACATCCTGACCGCCATCAAGACCCTGTGCACCATGAAGGACACGCACGCCGCGCCGGATGATATCGACCATCTCGGCAACCGCCGCGTCCGCCTTGTCGGCGAGCTCGTGGAGAACCAGTACCGCATCGGTCTCGTGCGCATGGAAAGAGCCATCAAGGAACGCATGAGCCTGCAGGAAATCTCCACGCTCATGCCTCATGATCTGATCAACCCGAAACCGGTCGCTGCGGTGCTCAAGGAATTCTTCGGCACCAGCCAGCTCTCCCAGTTCATGGATCAGACCAACGCCCTTTCCGAAGTGACGCACAAGCGCCGTCTCTCCGCTCTCGGCCCCGGCGGCCTCACCCGTGACCGCGCAGGCTTCGAAGTGCGTGACGTGCACACGTCCCATTACGGCCGCATCTGCCCCATTGAAACGCCTGAAGGCCCGAACATCGGCCTCATTGTTTCTCTGTCCACCTACGCCAGAGTCAATGACTTCGGCTTCATCGAAACCCCCTACCGTGTCATCCGCGACTGCCAGAAGACCGACGAGGTCGTCAGCCTCGATGCCACGCGCGAAGCCGATAACCAGGTCATCGCCCAGGCCAACGCCCGCTTTGATGAGAACGGCAGGCTTGCCGATGACAACATCACCGTGCGTGTCAAGGGCGAAGTGGAAATGAGGCCCAAAGAAGAAGTCACCCTTATGGACGTGGCTCCCGGCCAGATGGTCTCCATTTCGGCAGCCCTCATTCCCTTCCTCGAACACGATGACGCAAACCGCGCCCTCATGGGTTCCAACATGCAGAGACAGGCCGTGCCCCTGCTCCGCTCCGAACTGCCCATCGTCGGCACGGGCATGGAAGTGCCCGTGGCCCGTGACTCCGGCGCCTGCATCGTGGCTCCCGCAGACGGCATCGTGCGCTACGCCGATGCTGACCGCATCGTGGTCGAGTACGAAGGCGATGTCTTCCCCACCACGGGCGGCGTCAAGGCCTACGATCTGCTCAAGTTCCACAAGTCCAACCAGAACACCTGCTTCAGCCAGAAGGCCACCTGCGTGCCCGGCCAGATCGTGAAGAAGGGCGACGTCCTCGCTGACGGCCCCGGCATCGATAACGGCACACTGGCCCTTGGTAAAAACCTGGTCGTCGCCTTCATGCCCTGGTGCGGCTACAACTACGAAGACGCCATCCTGATCTCCGAAAAGACCGTGAAGGAAGACACCTTCACGTCCATTCATATTGAGGAGTTCGAGGTGGTGGCCCGCGACACCAAGCTCGGACCTGAGGAAATCACCCGCGACATCCCGAACGTCGGCGAGGACATGCTCCGCAACCTCGACGAGTCCGGCATCATCCGCATCGGCGCTCCCGTGAAGACCGACGATATTCTGGTCGGCCGCATCACCCCCAAGGGCGAAACCCAGCTCACCCCTGAGGAGAAGCTCCTGCGCGCCATCTTCGGCGAAAAGGCCAGAGACGTGCGCAACTCCTCCCTCAAGGTCCCGCCGGGAGTCGAAGGCACCGTCATCGACGTCAAAGTGTTCAACCGCCGTTCCGGTGACAAGGACGAGCGCACCAAAGCCATCGAAAGGCACCAGATCGAGATCCTGGACGAAAAGGAACAGGAACACATCAGCGTGCTGGCCCAGGCCTGCCGCGACCGCCTCGCTCCTTCCGTTATCGGAAAGCAGGTGAACAACACCGTCCTCAGCAATACCACCAAGGGTGCCGCCATCACGGCCGGAGCCTCCATGACCCGCGAGGCCCTGGATCAGATTCCGCCGAAGAAGCTCTCTGGCCTCTTCAAGAGCAGCGAGACCAACGACATCGTTGAGAAGGCGCTTGAGGAATACGACCGTCAGCTCCAGTACCTGAAGAACATCTACGACGCCAAGCGCGAGAAGGCCACCGAAGGAGACGATCTGCCTCCCGGAGTCATCCGCATGGTCAAGGTGCATGTGGCCATCAAGAGAAAGCTCTCCGTGGGCGACAAGATGGCCGGCCGTCACGGCAACAAGGGTGTCGTGTCCATGATCCTTCCCGAGGAAGATATGCCCTTCTTCGCGGACGGACGCCCGGTCGACATCGTGCTCAACCCCCTCGGCGTGCCTTCCCGAATGAACATCGGCCAGATCATGGAAACCCACCTCGGCTGGGGCGCCAAGGAACTCGGCCGCCAGCTCGCCGAGCTCGTTGATTCCGGCAAGGCCATGCAGGTCGTCCGCGACGAGGTCAAGGACGTCTTCAACTCACCCGAGATCAGCAAGGCCGTGGATGAGATGGACGACGAGGAATTCGCCGCTTCCGTGCGCAAGCTGCGCAAGGGCATCACCACGAGGACGCCTGTCTTCGACGGCGCCACCGAGGATGAAATCTGGAGCTGGATGGACAAAGCCCATCTCTCCAACGACGGCAAGAGCGTTCTCTATGACGGCCGCACCGGCGTTCCCTTCAAGAACAGGGTCACCGTGGGCGTCATGTACATGCTCAAACTCCACCACCTTGTGGACGAAAAGATTCATGCCCGTTCCACCGGCCCCTACTCCCTCGTCACGCAGCAGCCTCTGGGCGGCAAGGCCCAGTTCGGCGGCCAGCGTCTCGGTGAAATGGAAGTGTGGGCCCTCGAGGCCTACGGCGCTTCGTACCTCCTGCAGGAATTCCTGACGGTCAAGTCCGATGACGTGACCGGACGAGTCAAGATGTACGAAAAGATTGTGAAGGGCGACAACTTCCTCGAAGCCGGCATGCCTGAATCCTTCAACGTCCTGGTCAAGGAGCTCATGAGCCTCGGCCTGAACGTCACCCTGCAGCAGGATGAATCCAAGCCCCACAACAGGCGCCTCGGATTCATTCCCGGACGCAGCGCCGGCACTGCCCCGAGCAGCGCCGAGCCCGCCCAGGAAGACGAATAGGCCAGGGACTTCTGACAAAAACGGGTAACCAGCCTTCAAGGCAAGGAATACATATATCATGAGCATGGACGATCTTTATTCAAACCGCGGAACTTCGGGCAACGTCACCAACGTGCGCAACCTGAAGTCCATCCGGATATCCATTGCCTCTCCTGAGGTCATCCGCGAATGGTCGTACGGCGAAGTCAAAAAGCCCGAAACCATCAACTACCGCACCTTCAAGCCTGAACGCGACGGTCTCTTCTGCGCCAAGATCTTCGGCCCCGTGAAGGACTACGAGTGCAACTGCGGCAAGTACAAGCGCATGAAGCACCGCGGCATCGTCTGCGAAAAGTGCGGCGTCGAGGTCATCGCCTCCAAGGTGCGCCGCGAACGCATGGGCCACATCGAGCTCGCCGCTCCCGTCGCCCACATCTGGTTCCTCAAGACGCTGCCTTCCAAGATCGGCACCCTTCTCGACATGACCATGAATGATCTCGAGAAGGTGCTCTACTTCGACAGCTACATTGTCCTCGATCCCGGCCAGACCACCCTGCAGAAGAAGCAGGTCATCTCCGAGGATCAGTACCTGCAGATCATCGACCATTACGGCACCGAAGACTGCATGACCGTGGGCATGGGCGCCGAAGCCATCCGCACGCTGCTCGAGGAGCTCGACCTGCCGGTCCTGCGCGATGAGCTCAGGAAGGAAAGCGACCTCACCAAGAGCCAGACCAAGAAGAAGAAAATCACCAAGCGCCTCAAGATCATCGAGGCCTTCATCGAGTCCGACAACCGTCCCGAATGGATGATCATGGAAGTCATTCCCGTCATCCCGCCGGAGCTTCGTCCCCTCGTCCCCCTGGACGGCGGCCGCTTCGCCACGTCCGACCTCAATGATCTGTACCGCCGCGTCATCAACCGCAACAACCGCCTGAAGCGGCTCATGGAACTCGGCGCGCCCGAGATCATCATCCGCAACGAAAAGCGCATGCTGCAGGAAGCCGTTGACGCCCTGTTCGACAACGGCCGCCGCGGCCGCGCCATCGCCGGCACAAACGGCCGTCCTCTCAAGTCTCTTTCGGACATGATCAAGGGCAAGCAGGGCCGCTTCCGCCAGAACCTCCTCGGCAAGCGTGTCGACTACTCCGGGCGTTCCGTCATCTGCGTCGGCCCGTACCTGAAGATCCATCAGTGCGGCCTGCCGAAGAAAATGGCTCTCGAGCTCTTCAAGCCCTTCATCTACGCCGAACTTGAGAAGAGAGGCCTGGCCTCCACCATCAAGAGCGCCAGAAAGATGGTGGAACGCGAAGAACTCGTCGTGTGGGATATTCTCGCTGACGTGGTCAAGGAATACCCTGTCATGCTGAACCGCGCGCCTACGCTGCACAGGCTCGGCATTCAGGCTTTCGAGCCTCTCCTCGTCGAGGGCAAAGCCATCCGTCTGCATCCCCTGGTCTGCACCGCCTACAACGCCGACTTCGACGGCGACCAGATGGCCGTGCATATCCCGCTTTCCGTGGAAGCTCAGATTGAATGCCGCGTGCTCATGATGAGCACCAACAACATTCTGTCTCCCGCCAGCGGCTCGCCCATCATCGTGCCGTCCCAGGATATGGTTCTGGGCCTCTACTACATGACCAGCATGCGCCGCTTCGAACCCGGCGAGGGCATGACCTTCTGCGCTCCCTGGGAAGTGGAAAGCGCCTATGACCAGGGCATCGTGAGCCTGCAGTCCATCGTCAAAGTGCGCATGAACGACGGCAAGATTTACGAGACCACCCCCGGCCGCGTGCTTGTGGGCGAGCTCCTGCCTCCGGAACTGCCCTTTGAGAACGTCAATCTCGTGCTCACCAAGAAGGCCATCGCCAAGCTCGTTGACACGGCCTACAAGACCTGCGGCATCAAGGGTTGCTGCGAGCTGACCGACAAGATCAAGAACATGGGCTACGAGTTCGCTACCCGTTCCGGCATTTCCATCGGCCTCAAGGACATGCTCGTGCCTCACCGCAAGCCCGAAATTCTGTCCAAGAGCCAGAAAGAGGTGGACGAGATCGAGAGCCAGTACCGCGAAGGTATCATCACCAAGACCGAGAAATACAACAAGGTCGTCGACGTCTGGCAGAACACCGCAACGGTCATCGCCAAGGAAGTCAACCGCGAAATCAGCCACGAGAAGCGCACCAATCCGAAGACCGGCGAAACGGTCGAGGACGTGAGCTTCAACTCGCTCTACATGATGACGAACTCCGGCGCCCGAGGCAACCAGGACCAGCTGCGTCAGATCTCCGGCATGCGCGGCCTGATGGCCAAGCCTAACGGTGAAATCATCGAGACCCCCATCACGGCCTCCTTCCGTGAAGGCCTTTCCGTGCTGCAGTACTTCACTTCCACGCACGGCGCCCGTAAGGGTCTCGCCGATACGGCCCTGAAGACCGCAAACTCCGGTTACCTTACCCGCCGTCTTGTCGACGTCGTGCAGGACGTGGTCGTCTCCGAATATGACTGCCGTACCGTTGACGGCATCGAGCTCACCAATATCGTCAAGGACGGCGCCATCCAGACGCACGTCTGGGATCGCGCCTTCGGCCGCGTCTGCCTCTACCCCGTCATGGATCCGCAGACCCAGGAGCAGATCCTTCCCGAGAACACCCTCATCGGTGAAAAGGAAGTGAACATCCTGAAGGAGCACGGCGTGAGCTCCATCACTGTCCGCTCGCCCCTCACCTGCCGCGCCAGGCACGGCATCTGCGCTCTGTGCTACGGCCGCGACCTCGCCCGCGGACACCTCGTCAATATCGGCGAGACCGTCGGCATCATGGCCGCCCAGTCCATCGGCGAACCCGGCACCCAGCTCACCATGCGTACCTTCCACATCGGCGGCACCGCTTCGAGCAAGGCCGAGAAGAACAAGCTCGAGGCCGTGAACCCCGGCCGCATCATCCTCTACCGCATCCATTCCGTGCGCAACACGGAAGGCGAGGAACTGGTGCTCGGCCGCAGCAGCCAGGTGAGCATCGTCGACGCGCAGGACCGTGAAATCCAGCGCGAGAACATTCCTTCCGGCGCCCACCTCATGGTGAAGGACGGACAGGAAGTGAGCAAGGGCGATGTCCTCGCCACGTGGGACCCCTACAACGAGCCCTTCATCTGCGAGGAAGGCGGCCAGATCCGCTTCACTGACATCATCGACGGCAAGACGGTCCAGGAAAAGGTCGATAACGTGACCAGCCAGACCACGCTGACCATCATGGAGTTCAGGTCCACAAACTACCGGCCCGCCATCTCCATCGTGGATCCCGCAACCGGCGAGATCCTGAAGCGCCGCAACGGCACCTCTGACGCCATCTTCAACCTGCCCGTCGGCGCCATCGTCATGGTCAAGGACGGCGACATGGTCAACTCCGGCGACATCATCGCCCGCCGTCCCCGCGAAACCTCCAAAACGAAGGATATCACCGGTGGTCTTCCGCGCGTTGCCGAACTCTTCGAAGTCCGCAAGCCGAAAGACATGGCCGTTGTTTCTGAAATCGCCGGCACGGTTTCCTACGGCGGCGAATCCAAGGGCAAGCGCCGTCTCATTGTCACCCCTGAAATCGGCGAACCCAAGGAATACCTGGTGCCCCGCGGCAAGCACATCACGGCGAGCGACGGAGACTACGTCGACGCCGGCGATCCCCTCACCGAGGGCAGCCCCGAACTGCATGACATCCTGCGCACCAAGGGCGAGAAGTACCTCGCGAGCTACCTCGTCAATGAAATCCAGGAAGTCTACCGGAACCAGGGCGTGGCCATCGACGACAAGCACTTTGAGACCATTGTGCGTCAGATGCTCCGCAAGGTGACCGTCATCGATCCCGGTCAGACGACTCTCCTCGAGGACGAGCAGATCGACAAGACCGAGTTCGCCGCCGTGAACGAGAAAGCCATCGCCGAAGGCCGCAAACCGGCCACGGCCGAGCCTCTCGTGCTTGGTATCACGCAGGCCTCCCTGACGACTTCTTCCTTCATCTCCGCGGCTTCCTTCCAGGAAACTACCAAGGTGCTCACGGAAGCCGCCCTTCGCGGCAAGTACGACTACCTGAGCGGCCTGAAGGAAAACGTCATCGTCGGACGTCTCATTCCCGCCGGCACGGGCCTGCGCAAGTATATTGACTCCGACATTCTGGTGCCCGAGCAGAAGGAGCGTCCCGACAAGTTCCTCGAGGAACTCGAAAAGGATCCCATTCTCGCTGACGTTCCCATGCAGCAGAACAGGGAACAGCCCTTCACGGATGAATGGCCCTACCAGAAGTAGGACTCTGCCACTGTCCCCGCTCCGGCTGACCGGAGCGTTTTCACAATGATTTAAAAATCCCCCGGAAAGTTTCTTTCCGGGGGATTTTCGTTTTCCGGACGATTCCGGAAAAAAACGGGAGGAAACACGGGGACAGAGAAACCTGCCCCCCCACTTTCCGCGTACCCCCCGCGCGTTGCCGGCATGTGACAAAAGTCCCGCCGGCCGCGGAAAGTTGCAATTTTCAGGTAAACGTATATAGAAATGAGCGATACAGGTTGGGAACTTTTCCTGATTGATCCTTTTCGGGCTGTAAGGATCAGAAACTGTCGGCTATCGTTTGTTTTAAAGAAGGCAGGCCCTAGTCCACCTGCCTTACGCGTGGGGGCAGTGTATCTCACGCGGAAATCCGGGTGCAGGCACACCTGAATACGGGAGAACATGCATGACTACACTGTTTTACCTCTTGGGGTATCTCGGCGTGATCGGATTTGCAGTCACGTCGTTTCTCAAAATCAAAAAGTATGTAAAGACCACTCCGCTTCACTGCCGCTGGGAAATCTATCCCATTCCGCATGAAGGCGCCCGCGCCAAGCATGGCGGCAGCTACATGGAAGAAAGCAACTGGTGGACGAAGGAACATCATGTGGATCACATGGGCGACCTCAAGGCCCTGCTCATGGAAGTGCTCTTCCTCGAATCCACGTTCCACAATAACCGCACGCTGTGGTACAGAACCTACCCCTTCCACTTCGGCCTGTACATGCTCATGGGCGGAGCCATCATTCTCTTTATCACCGCTTTCCTGCGCCTCTTCGGCATGAGCGCCGACAACGGCCTCATCAGCTTCATTTACTGGCTTATTAATGTCATGAGCCTGCTCGGCTGCATCGGCCTCATCGGCGGCGGCATCGGCCTCATCTTCCGCCGCATGACCGACAAGGGCCTCAGGATGTACACGACCACGGAACACCTCCTCAGCATTGGCCTGTTCGTCCTCTTCGGCGTGACCGGCCTCGCCGTGTGGTGCACCAATCCGTCCTTTGCCCCCATCGCCAGCGACTACATGTACAACCTGGTGACCTTCAAGATCTTCACTCCCCTCCAGAGCGGCGGCTTCTGCCTCCACATGCTGGTCGGCGACGCCCTGCTCATCCTCATCCCCGTGTCCTTCATGAGCCACATTCTCCTGAAGTACTTCTTCTACCATGACATCCGCTGGGAAGACGTGGCCACCCCGCGCAGCACGAAGATCCAGGGTAAAATTCTCAACGCCCTGAAGTTCCACTGCAACTGGGCTGCCCCGCACATCAACCCCGAGCAGGATCCCAATAAGACATGGGTCGACGTTGCCACTACCGGCTACCCCTGCCAAGATAACGCTGACAAGAAGTAGAGGGCCCCGTGATGAAAGAACCTAAGAAACTTACTGATATCTCCACTGTCGAAGGACAGATGATCGAATACGATCTCAACGATATTCCGGATCTGCCCCTCGACGTCGAAAAACTTCCTTTCAAGAAATATTCCGAGAAGGAACTGGCTGACACCTGCCTCGACACGCTCGATGGCGTTTCCGTCCTGAACATTCCCCGTCCCAAGACTCCGGCAGAGGAAGAGGAACTCGTCAACAAGTTCCTTTCCGGCCTGCGCAAGCTCTTCGACAAGGAAGACAACTGGCTTTTCTGCAACATGCTCGAAGCCGACATGGACTGTTGCGCCCAGTGCAACTCCTGCTCCGCTGCCTGCCATCTCTATGAGATGAGCGGCAAGAACGAGATGTACCGCCCCAATTTCCGCTCGGAAATCCTGCGCCGCATCTACCACCAGTACATCAAGAAGGAACCTCTCGCCAAATGGCGTTACGGTGACTTCCCGCTGAACTGGAAGACCGTTGTCCGTTTGGGCGAGCTGTCCTACCGCTGCAACCTGTGCCGCCGCTGCGCCCAGGTCTGCCCCATCGGCGTCGACAACGGCATGATCGCCCGTGAAATCCGCAAGATCTTCAGCCAGGAAATGGGCTTCGCACCCAAGGAACTCCACTCCAAGGGCACCGAGCTGCAGATGCAGCGCGGCTCCTCCACCGGTATGACTCCTGACGTCGTCAAGGACAACGTCGAATTCATCGACGAGGATTACAGCGAAATCACCGGCGTGGGCCTCGAGACCCCCTTTGACAAGAAGGGCGCCGACATCCTGCTCATCCACAACGCCGGCGAAATCATGGCCTGGCCTGAAAACGTCGCCGCCTTCACCACCATCTTCAACGCCGCCGGCCTCTCCTGGACCCTGTCCAGCAAAATGTGCGGCTACGATGGCGTCAACTACGGCGTCTTCTACGATGATACCCAGACCGCCCGTATCGCCATCCAGCATATGGCTGCGGCCAAGGAACTCGGCGTCAAGAAGATCGTCGTTGGTGAATGCGGCCATGCTCACAAGGCCATGACCGTCATCGCCGACCGCGCCGTGCCCTACGACATGCAGGTGCCGCGCGAAAGCTGCTACGTGACCCTGAACGAGATCATCAAGTCCGGAAGGATCAAGCTTGATCCTTCCCGCAACAACTTCCCGGTCACGCTGCACGACCCGTGCAACATCGTGCGTCTTATGGGTATCGTGGAGCCTCAGCGCGAAATCCTGCGTGCTATCGCCCCCCAGTTCCGTGAAATGCCCTGCAACGGCGTTCACAACTACTGCTGCGGCGGCGGCTCCGGCTTCGCCATCATGACCCGTAACAACATTAACGTCTGGCGTCAGGACATCTCCGGCCGTAAAAAGTTCTGGCAGATTTCCGAAGCCTTCAAGGACTGCCTCGGACCCGAGACCAAGAAGTACATCTGCGCTCCCTGCTCCAACTGCAAGGGCCAGATCCGCGACATCCTGGAAGCCAACGACCTGTACTCCAAGAACAGCTTCGCCTACGGCGGCCTGGTCGAGCTTATTGTCAACTGCATGGTTGACGTGAAGCCCGGCTTCATCAAGTGGGAAAGCGATGAGGAATAACTCCTCTCTCTTCAGCTGAATTCAAAGGGCGTCACCCTAACAGGGGCGGCGCCCTTTTTTGCGGCCTTCTTCCGTCAGCCGCACACAGGGACTCACTTGCACCACGGGCCGCTTGTCTCTAAAATCAGCCAGTTTCAAAACCTTTAGCAACCGGGTACACGGCACATGCAGCTTCCCCTGTGGTTTTCCCTGTGGCAGTCCCTCGACTCCCTTCTGGCCATCGCCCTGAACGCGGCCGAAGCCTTCCCCTTTCTGCTTTTTCTCTGTCTTTTCCTGTTCCGTTCACGCAGAGCGCCCTTTCTGGCTGACTCAGGCCGCATTTTTCTGAAGCTCGGCCTCATCTGCGCTGTTATCGGCGCAGCCGACCTCCTGCTGCGCGGTCTCGTGGATCTGGAATTCCTGCCTGCGGCCCTCGACAAGCTCGAGCCCCTTCCCTTTGAGCCTTTCTCCTCTCCGTGGCTCGGCACGACGACCACGCTCGCTGCCTGGATTGCGGGCATCGTTCTTCTCTACCTCACGGGAAATGGCGCACGCACACTCTTTCTTACCTCCGGCATGGGCACGGATGAGGATACAGCCAGGCAGCTCTCAAAAAAGGCCGGACTTCTTTCCGCTGGCGCTTTTATCGCGTTCGTCTGCTTCTTCGCCTCCATCATCACGCGCAACTGGCCTTTTCTCGGGCTGCCCGAGCAGATGACGCAGCAGCGCGTGGCCGAAGTTCTGTTCGCCCACGCCTGGCGCATGACCTGCGGTTCGCTCATGCCCGCCGGCGCTCTGGCCATACTGGCTTTTTTCTTCTCTATCACAACCGGAACGTTCCGGAATGCTTCCGGTGATGAAAAGAAACCCGCCCTTCTGGAGGACGAGGACGCCAGAACCCTGCGCATGATCTGCGCGGCCGCCATAGCCGGCGGCGCCTTTCAGTTCCTTGACGCGGGATTCGTGGCCTTCAGCTACTCTTCCGGACTTGGCGTCGGCATCAAATCATCACTTATGCGCTTCGGCCCCTTCTTCACGACCGGACTGTCCCTGGCCTGCTGGGTCTTCCTCTTCGCCCGTCCGCGCCGGGACGCCTTCTTCCTGGCTCTCCTGCCTGTTCTTCTCATCTTTTTCAAGGCAGCCCTGCGCTTCTGAAGGCCGAACAGACCGATTTCATGCCCATATCGCGTGTTGCCCATTGTGAGGCGCAATGCTATGAAATTCCTTCCCGCTGATGCGAATCCTTCGCATTTGGGGGAGGGGAACAGTTTTTTCGCTTCAAAAAGAGGAGGCGGAAAACCTGCTAAATTTCATAAAGAGGGTTTTCTGTTATGTCCGGTATCGCTTACTTTTTCTGCTGCCTGGGCCTGCTCATAGCAGGTTATGCAGTCTACGGGGTCGTCGCCGAAAAAATATTCGGCGTTGACCGCAGCCGTCCCACGCCAGTCATGTCCAAAGCTGACGGCATGGACTATGTGCCCATGCCCACCTGGAAACTCGTCCTCATTCAGTTTCTGAATATCGCTGGCCTCGGCCCGGTGTTCGGTCCCATCGTCGGCGCGCTGTACGGCCCTGCCGCACTGCTCTGGGTTGTCTTCGGCTGCATTTTCGCGGGGGCTGTGCACGACTTCTTCTCCGGCATGATGTCCCTGCGCTACGGCGGCGCATCCTATCCTGAAATCATCAGCCTCAACCTCGGTGAGGGCGTCCGCAAGTTCATGGTCGTCTTCACCCTGATTCTGCTGATCATGGTCGGCGCCGTCTTTACCTCCGGTCCCGCCGCACTGCTGGCCTCCATTTCTCCTCTGCCTCTCATGGCCTGGTCCGCCATTATCTTCATTTACTACATCTGTGCCACGATTCTCCCCATCAACGTGCTCATCGGCCGCATCTATCCTTTCTTCGCGGCCCTGCTCATCTTCATGGCCGTCAGCCTGACCGTGGCTCTCTTTGCCGAGGGCTACCCGATCCTGCCCCATGTGACCATGGACAGCTTCTTCCACAGCACGCATCCCCAGGGACTGGGCATCTGGCCTGGCCTCTTTATTGTTATCGCCTGCGGTGCCATTTCCGGCTTCCATGCTACGCAGTCGCCAATGATGGCACGCTGTATGACCAATGAAGCCCAGGGCCGCAAGGTCTTCTACGGCTCCATGATCTGTGAAGGCGTGGTGGGCCTCGTGTGGGTCACCCTCGGCCTGTCCTTCTACGATTCCGCCCAGGCCCTCTTCGGCCCCGGCCCCAACGCTGTGCCGGCCGCAGTCATTGTGAAGAACATCTCCGTGTCCCTGCTCGGAACCTTCGGCGGCATTCTTGCTATCCTTGGCGTCGTGGCCCTGCCCGTCTCCACTGGCGACACCGCTTTCCGCAGCTGCCGCATGATGCTCGCTGACGCCTTCCATCTCGACCAGGGCCCCATCAAGAACAGAATTCTGCTGGCCCTCCCGGTCTTCGTCATCGGCATCGCCCTCACCTTCGTTGATTTCGGCGTGATCTGGCGTTACTTCGGCTGGATCAACCAGACCATCGCCTGCGTCTGCCTGTGGGCCTGCTCGGTCTACCTCGCCCGCCGCAAGCGCTTCTACTGGATTACCGTGGCCCCGGCCATGTTCATGACCGTTGTCTGCACGGCCTTTATCTGCCAGGCCAAGATCGGCCTGAACCTGCCGATTGACGTTTCCACCTGGATCGGTGTCGGCCTGGCCGTCATCTTCCTGCTTCTCTTCCTCTGGCGCGGGCACACCATGCCTGACGATGAGGTCGAGAGAAACGCCTAGTTTCTCGTTCTGACCCTAAAAGGCCTCCGGTTGCCGGGGGCTTTTTGTTTTTCCGGGCTCCATCAGTGAGAACGCCGGAAATGAAAAGGGCCTCCTCCGGTTCTGCCGGAAGAGGCCCTTTTGCTGTCAGGCGAAAGAAAACCGCTTACTTGTTCTTCCCGTGATAGCCGAGGAAGAGACGGTAGGCGTCGTTATCGGTTTCCTCAACGTACGGATACCCCATAGCCGCGACACGATCCAGGTATTCCTGAAAAGCGTCGTTCTGGGACTGCGGCACATCGAAGCCCACGAGCACGCGACCGAAGTCGGCGCCATGATAGCGGTACTGGAACAGCGTGATGCTGAACTGGACATGCATGGCGTCCACGAAGTTCAGCAGGGCGCCGGGACGCTCCGGAAACTCAAAACGGAAGACGCGCTCATTGACGATCTGGGGAGCGTTGCCGCCCACGAGATGGCGGATATGCAGTTTGGCCAGTTCGTTGTCACTCATGTCGGAGACTCCGAAGCCGTCCTTTTCAAGTCCCTCGATGATCTTGCTCACGTCGTCCTTGCCGCGGATGCGCAGGCCAACCAGAATATGGGCCTGTTCGGGATCGGCGAAACGGGAGCAGATTTCCGTGATGCTCCTCTTGCCGATGCTCTTCACGAAATCACAGAAGGCGCCGACTTTTTCAGGCACATCCACGCACAGCAGCGCTTCGCGATCAGAACCGATTTCAGCGCGGTCAGCCACGTAGCCCAGACGGTCGAAATTCATATTGGCGCCGCTGACAATGGCGCAGAGCGTCTTGTCATGCAGGTCATTGGCTTCGGCATAGGCCTTGAGACCGGCAAGAGAAAGCGCGCCGGCCGGTTCGGCCACCACGCGGGTATCCTCGAAGATATCCTTGATGGCGCCGCAGATGGCGTCCGTATCCACGAGAATGATGTCATCGAGGCATTCGCGGCAGAGCTCGAAGCACTTGTCTCCAACGCGCTTGACGGCAACGCCGTCGGCGAAGAGGCCCACTTCCTTCATTTCCACCGGACGTCCGGCGGCGATGGAGCGGCGCATGTCATCCGAGTCGACAGGCTCGACACCGATGACCTTCACTTCGGGGCGCAGCTGCTTGATGTACACGGCGACACCGGCGGCAAGTCCGCCGCCGCCAATGGGCACGAAGACAGCGTCAAGGGGACCGGGATTCTGGCGCAGAATTTCCATGCCGATCGTTCCCTGCCCGGCAATGACGTCCTCGTCATCGAAGGGCGGAATAAACACAGCGCCAGTTTCCTCAATCAGCTCTCTCGTCTTCTTCATGCAGTCGCTGAAGGATTCGCCGGAAAGGACAACCTGACCGCCGAGACGGCGCACAGCGGAGACCTTGATGGCCGGGCTCGTCTCGGGCATCACGATGGTCGCCTCACAGCCGAGCTTCGCAGCGGAAAGAGCCACGCCCTGGGCGTGGTTGCCGGCAGAGGCAGCAATAACGCCGCGGCTCAGTTCCTCTCGGGAAAGCTGCACCATCTTGTTGTAGGCGCCGCGAATCTTGAAGGAGAAAACGGGTTGGGTGTCTTCGCGCTTGAGCAGTACCTTGTTGCCCAGACGCCTGGAGAGCGTTACGGCCGGTTCAAGGGCCGTCTCCACAGCCACGTCATAGACGCGGCTGAGCAGGATGCGTTTAAGATAATCATTGGTCGGCATGGAAAAAAACCTCTTTAAAAATTAGGCAGAGCCAGCCGCCCGTGGCGGAATGGCGTCGTGATCTGCCTGAGTTCCTGCTTTTATGCCGTTTCTTCCGCTTTGTGAATGCCTGAAAAAGGCAGTATTCCGAGGAATCTGCGCTCAATAAGCTGAAGTATCACATGAAGAATTGTGAGTTTTCATTCCAAGTGCAAGGTTTTGGGGAAACATTCTGATACGGTTCAGCATTTTAAGGGACCATGTCTGCGTAGCTTTC
>ONPA01000150.1 GCA_900319575.1 uncultured Desulfovibrio sp.
GGCGCGGGCGCATGCCTGATTTTCTCCCTGTTTTTTTCCTCTGTCCTGGTTCTCTGCGGCCTGCGGGAAGGCTTATCCGTGCCCTCAGTGCAGGAGGTTTCCGTGAATCTTCCCGCAGGGTGTGATGCTCTGGACGGGATCAGGATGGCCGTGATTTCTGATTTGCATCTTGGATGCGCCACACCTCCCGGCTGGCTTGAGGAAACGCTGCGCCGCATAAAAGAAGCCCGGGCCGATATCATCCTGCTCGATGGGGATCTCTCTGACGGACGGCCGGAGGACAGGCGTTCCGATCTGGCCCGGCTCGGGACGCTCGAAGCGCCCCTCGGAGTATGGGCGGTGCCGGGAAACCATGAATACTACGTCGATTACGCGGGCATCATGGCCGCGCTGCCAGATTCCGTGCACGTGCTCGCAAACAGCCATGCCAAGCTGAGAACCTCACGGGGCACATTCGTGCTCGCCGGGGTTACGGACAGGAAGGCCCGTGCGCGCGGCCTGCCCGGACCGGACATAGAAAAAGCCCTGTCCGGTCTTTCCGGGGATGGGGCCATCGGCCCTGTTCTTCTCATGTCCCACCGTCCGGCAGGCTGGAGCAGAAACGCGGCCCGTGGCGTCGTCCTTCAGATCTGCGGGCATACGCACGGCGGCCAGTTTATCTGGAACCGCCTTTTCCTGAGGCTTATAGGCCGGCGCTATCTGCACGGTCTCTTCGAAAGGAACTCTTCTCTCCTCTGGGTGGGAAGCGGAGCATCGCAGTGGTTTGGCTTTCCCCTGCGCGTGGGCGTTCCCCCCGAAATAGCCGTGCTGAATCTGCACGCTGGATCCTGAGCGCCAAAAAAATCCGGAGAGGCGCTGTGGCCGTCTCCGGATGCCGGGTTACTTGGATGGTGTGCTGTCCTGCGCTGCCGGGGCGGATCCCTGGTGGCAGGAAGCGCAGTTGCCGCCGCAGGGCGGCGCGATGCCGGCCTCGGCCTGTTTGATTCTGTTGAGAAAGACCTGATTTACGGGGCCGACCTTGAAGGGCGGCGCGTTCTTCAGCATGGGGCTCGGCTCGCTGATGAGCCGGAGCGTGTTCGTACTTCCGCACTTCGGGCAGACCGGGTTTTCTTCGTCATCCTCGAAGACGAGATCCTCGAAGCGGCGTCCGCAGTCCTGGCATTCGAAATCGTACAGTGGCATGGGGGTAAGACTCCTCACTCAGGCAGTGTGACAAAAAGATATAATGGTGGAAGATAGCGTTTTTTACCGCGGAGGCAAGCCGCCGCCGGGCTGCGTTTCCCCGAGGGGCTCGCAGACGATGCCTTTGGAGCACAGTCTCACGGGCCTTGCCATCGTGAACCTGTCCCGGGGATAGTCCGCCGCAGGCAGGAAGCAGGGAACGTAGAACTCGTTGACGCCGTGCACGAGCCCAGGCAGGCTCCCGGCCTCAGCGTCAGGAATAATCGCCATGACGCCTCTCTCAAGCTGGGATTCCCAGAAGGCCCTGGCCTTTTCCGCTACCACGCCGCGCACTGCGGCGGCCCGAGCGAGCTTTTCGGCTCTGGGGATCTGTCCCAGGAACGAGGCAGCCGGTGTTCCCGGGCGTCTCGAGTAGGGGAAAACGTGGGCGTAGGTCATGGGCGAATCCTGCAGGAAGCGGCAGAGTTCCTCCACATCACGCTCTTCCTCGCCGGGGAACCCGACGATGATGTCGCAGCCGAGTCCCATGACGGGCCAGAATCCGTGGATTTTTTCCACTGCCCGGAGGAGGGTGTCCACGGAATAATGTCCCCTTCCCATGCGCCTGAGTATGCGCTGGCTGGCGTGCTGCAGGGAAATGTGGAGGTGGGGGGCCGCGAGCCTTGAGGCCGCCAGAACCGAGAGCGCCCTGTCTTTAAGCTGAGAGGGCTCGAGGGAACTTATCCTGAAGCGGCGGCGTCCGGCCCATGAAGGAGCCAGCTCTTTTTCGATATGGGCGAGCAAATCCCAAAAGGTGCCCCATTCCGGCCTGTCCCTGCCGTACTGTCCGAGATTGATGCCGGAGAGCATAATCTCCGCGTGATCCCTGAACAGCCTGTCAGCTTCCGCGGAGGTCTCCTCAGGGCTTCTGCTTACGTACATGCCCCTCGTCTGGGGGACGATGCAGTAGGTGCACCGGTGGGTACATCCGTCCTCAACCTTGAGAACCGGGCGCACTCGGCGGTATCCTCTGATTTCGAGTTTGGGGTAGACCCGCGTTCCAGGGCTGATTCTGGGCATGGGACCCGGCAGTGCGTTGCCTTCGATTTCCCTGAGGGCGTCGTTCCGTGATTCCTGTTTCCCCCTGAGCCTCCTAGCCGCATCCAGGAGTTTCCCGATGTAATCCGGATCCGTCAGCAGGTCTTTATGCTCGGGCACGACGATGAGATCCGCCGAGGGCACCGGCGCGTGCTTTCTGGGTACGAAAGAGGCTACAAGCCTCGCCGCGCAGCCCGTGAGGATGAGGATGGCCTCAGGTGCCTCGCGGCGCAGCCTGACAAGGGCGTTTCGCGCGTCGCGTTCTCCGCGGGAGGTGATGGCGCAGCTGTTAACAAGGATGATATCGGCCCCGGAGGGATCGGAGCACTCGCTCCCGCCCCGGGCCGTCCAGGCCTCACGCACTGATTCGGTCTCGTACTGGTTGACCTTGCAGTCAAAAGTATCACAGAAGAAATGCCAGGAATGCATGGAAAAACGCCCTGCCTCAGATTTTGACATCCTCCCCCGCCTAAAGACGGGGGATTCCTATCGGTAGCGGCTCTAACGAGCCAC
>ONPA01000207.1 GCA_900319575.1 uncultured Desulfovibrio sp.
CATACCGTTACCTGCGCCATCTGCGGCCGCACCGAATCCGACATCGACGCCGAACACCTGCGTGAGCATCTTGCCGCGCACGGCTGGGAACGCGACGAGGTGACCGGGCATTACCGTTGCCAGAAGTGCGCTGACTTCGCGAGAGCTTTCTCCGGCTCCTGTGCCGGCGTTTCCAGCTCCGTTTCCGCCATTGACTAATCCTCTCTCATATCCCTCACCCGCTGCACATTTTCTGGCGTTTCGCGGGGCAGCCTGCCATGGTCCGGCAGCGCTGCCGCATCCGCCGGGAAATACTCCCAGGCAGTCACTTTCCTTTTCTTTTCTGTTCCCTGCGCGCGGAATCCTCTTCCCGTTTCCGCAGTATGGCGAGGGCCCTGTCGTAGTCAGCCGGCCTGTCCATATCTATATTGATATACGGATCGTCTACGGGCACTTCCCCGCACGAAAGTTCTCCGAGCACGCTCTGGAGTCCCCGCTCCGGGTTCATGGTGAGCGCCGCTTTGGCCGCGGCCCGGCTCAGGAAGGGAGGATGTCCCCTGAATCCGCCGCAGACGGGAATCACGTAGCCGGCCTCTGACGTTTCAGCGGCCTTGACAGCGGCGGAGATGGTTTCAGGCAGGATCAGGGGAATGTCCACAGGCTGCACGCCGAACCATCCGGCCTGGGGAAAAGCGTTCAGGGCACAGGCAAGCCCCGCGGCCACAGAGGAAAACATGCCGTCTTCAGGCCTCGGGTTTTCCGCGAAAAGAGCGCCGCACGCCCTGGCGCAGCGCCCGGTAAGCTCCTTCTTAAAACCGCCCACGACGACCACATGCCGCACGCCTGCCCTGTGCCACGTCTCTATGACGTGGGCGAGCACGCTTTTTCCTCCGAAGGGAAGCATGGGCTTGAAACGGCCCATGCGCGTGGAAAAGCCGGCCGCCAGGATGATTCCGCACACAGGTCCTGACGCCGATCCCGTCTCTTCTTTCTTCCGGTTCATGCCGTCTCCTTCAGGAGCGCGAAAACGCGCCGTTCCTTTCTGCCTCAGGGCAGTGGGAGCCCGGCGCCATGCCGGTCTCTTTCCCTTTACCCTAAACGCCCGCGGCCGTGTCCGCAACGCGGCGGGCCGGCTTTTTTCGCGGCTATCGCCAACAGCCGGCAAATGCGGTATCATGGCTCATCGTTTTCTGAAGGGGGTTGCATCATGAGAATCTATCAGGCCGGGCCGCTTTTTTCCGAAGCCGAACGCGAATGGCACAAGGCTCTCAAGGCACGTCTTCTGACCGCCGGCCACGAAGTCATCTGGCCCGGCGATCTGATCACCCAGGAAGAGATCGCGGAGTGGGGCGATGAGGCGCCAGCCCGGATTCTTCAGCGCGATCTCGAGGGCATTATCTCCTGCAAAGCCGTGGTGGCTCTTCTTGACGGCCCCCAGGTGGACGACGGTACGGCCTTTGAAATCGGCTACGCCTACGCCAAGGGAATTCCTGTCTTCGGCGTGCGCACTGACTTCCGCGTCTGCGGCGACACGCCCAAGGGCTCCCTCAACGCCATGATCGAGGGAAGCCTCAGGGGGCTCGCCCGCTCGCGCACCGAACTTTTTGCCATTCTCATGACGAGCGGGGATCTGTCCTGAGCCGGCTCTCCCTTCCCACGCTTTTTACGGCGGACCGGACGCCTTTCCGGCCCGCTTTTTTGTCTCTGCGGTCAGGGCCGCCGGAATTTTCAGAAAAAAACGTACGGCGCGCTTTCTGTTATTCTGACAGCGCGGCGCTGAAATGTGTCCCGCGCCCCGCGCAGACACGTTTTCCTCCCGCGTCTTTTCCGGGAGGCTGTCTTTCTGAACGCGGCGCCTGCCTCCCTACGTCTGTTTCCGGACCGCGTCTCCTGCCCAAAACAGGCCCGCCCTTTTCCCCGGAGTCATTATGAAGCTCCTGCATACTTCCGACTGGCACCTCGGCGCAGCCCTCTACGACGCCCCGAGATACGAGGAACACAAAGCGTTCCTCGGCTGGCTCACGGATCTCATCGCCAGCGAACACATCGACGCCCTGCTCGTGGCGGGCGATATTTTTGACAAGGTCATGCCTCCCAACGACGCGGCCGGACTTTACTATTCCTTCCTGGCCGGCCTTGGCGCCGCCGGCTGCCGGCAGGCCGTCATCACGGGCGGCAACCATGATTCGCCCTCCAGGCTCAACGCCCCGGCCGATGTGCTGAAAGGGATCGGCGTGCGCGTCATCGGCTGCATGCCCGAAAGTGTGGAGGAGGAAGTGATCCCGCTTAAGGACAGAAACGGCAGAACGGCGGCCCTCGTCTGCGCCGTGCCCTATCTCAGGGACAGGGATGTGCGCGTCTGCCGTGAGGGCGACGATCCCGAAGACAGGGAGTCGGCCATAGCGAAAGGCGTGGCCGCGCATTACGCTGCCGTGCGCGAAGCAGCCAGAAAAATGGATCCCGCACTCCCTCTCATCGCCATGGGTCATCTTTTCGCGGGCGGAGCGTCAGCCCGTGACGGAGAAAGTCCCATCCTTGTGGGCACGCTCGGGAAAATCCCGACGGAGAATTTTGCCGGGGGCTTCGCCTACGTGGC
>ONPA01000182.1 GCA_900319575.1 uncultured Desulfovibrio sp.
ACCAGCGCCTGATAATTTCCTGTGACAAGTGTCAGCTTTCTTTACAGTTTGACAATTTTTTCTCTACTGTTCCTTCTTCGGGCTGAGATTCTCGCTCACGCCAAAGAGAACAAGTTCAATCCAGTCAAAGGCGAAGTCGAGGGCTGCCTCATCACTTTCCATAACGGCCTTCCTTCTCTCCTCCGGCAGGTTCACGCGATCGAAAATTTTCATTTTTCCGATCAGCTGGCGGAAATTATCAAGCTGGTAGCAGCAGACCACGCAGAGGTTGGCGAGTTTTTCCTCGAGGGGCCGGCCCGATGCCGTCACCATTGCCGCAAGACGCATATAGCGGTCGTTTGAGGCGTTGTAGGGAAGGAGTCCCTCATGTTCGAACCATTCCTGCGCTGTCCAGTCACGTCCGCCGTCAAAGCCGCGGCAGTGATCCTCCTGAACGAGGTAATGTGTCTCAACCACGCCGTTGGGAGACGGAGAGGTGCCCCTGCCAAGGGGGTAGGAGCGGCAGGCGCCGGGCCTGTCATCGTAAATGTCGCAGCCTCCGGGTGTGACGAACGGACATTCCTCGTTGGGACCGGGGCGCATGTTGAGCATGGGAATGGGGAAACCCGAGTCGGGAAGCGTACGAATCGTGGTGTACATATTCAGGAACTTCTGGCTGGGCATCTTCAGCCTGCGGACAAGACGCAGGACATCATAGGGCGTCAGCGGCAGGGTGAGGGCCCGGCAGCAGCGTCCAAAGCAGGCCACGTCGGGATTACAGTCGAAGCAGAAGGTCTGTCCCTCCTTGAGCACGGGCAGGGAGTCGACATATTTCTGTGCCCTTTCCTCATCCATCAATTCATCGGTTTTGGATTTTTTTCCGTCCATCTTCAATCCTTTTCTCCGCAAAAGAGGCCCGCAGACACAACACTCCGGGCCTCTTTTTCTGTCAGCACGTTCTCCGGGACCTAAATGACCTTGTTCAGGGAATATTCGATAATACCCTCGGCACCGGCTTCTCTGAGCTGAGGGATAAGATCCCTGACAACGCTCGTCTTCACGACCGTCTCAACAGAATACCATTTTTTGTCCTGAAGGGGAGCAACAGTGGGGGAGTTCAGGGAAGGCAGCATCTTTTCAATGGCGTCCAGCTTGTCGGCCGGAGCGTTCATTTTAATGGCAACGAGACTCTGGGCGCGCAGGGCGCCTTCGAGGAGCATCTTGAGCTGCTCGAGCTTATGACGCTTGACCGGATCTTTGTAGGACTTCTCGTTGGCCACGAGCACGGGATTGGAGAGCATGACCTCATCAATGATGCGCAGGCCCTGGGCCCTGATGGTCGTACCCGTCTCGGTCACTTCGATGATACCGTCGGCCAGTCCCTGAACGACCTTGGCTTCCGTGGCACCCCAGGAATAAAAAACGTCGACGTCAATGCCCTTTTCCCTGAAGTAACGCCTGGTGAGATTCTGCACCTCAGTGGCAATGCGCTTGCCAGCCAGGTCTTCAGGCTTCCTGTACGGGGAATCGCCGGCGACGGCGAGGACCCAGCGGCTCGGGCGCAGGGACGTCTTGGCGTAGACAAGGTCGCATACCTTAACGAGCTTATCCTCAAGATCCATCTCGCGGATCCAGTCGCGGGCAGCGATGCCGGCATCAAGGATGCCGTCAGCCACAAGGCCGCCGATCTCCTGCACGCGGGTCAGGGAAAGCTGCAGTTCAGGATCGTTCACGTCAGGGAAATAATTGCGTTCGTGCCGGGAAATCTTCCAGCCGGCACGGGCGAAGAGATCCTGTGTGGCCTCCTCAAGAGAACCTTTCGGTACGCCGAATTTAAGAATGGGCTCAGTTGACATGATACTATACTCCTCTTTCTTCCTTATTTTTTACCGTAAACCTTCTCGGGATCGAAGACCTGAGAAGAACAGATGGATTCTTCCTTGCCGTCCCATTTTCTGAAGAAACAGGAGCGTCTCCCGGTATGACAGGCAGCGCCGCCAATCTGCGTCACGGAAAGCAGAATGGTATCCTTGTCGCAGTCAAGACGAATGGAATGAACCTTCTGAACGTTGCCGCTGGTTTCGCCCTTGTGCCAGAGCTTCTGACGGCTGCGGCTCCAGTAATGGGCCTCGCCGGTTTCCAGCGTTCTATTCCAGGCTTCTTCATTCATGTACGCAAGCATCAGCACTTCGCCGTCCTTGCTGTCCTGTGCTATGGCCGGTATCAGCCCTTTGCTGAAATCGGGCTTGAAATCACTGCTTGGCAGCATTGTCTATCCTCCAGAAAAAACTTCACCCCGCTGGGCGCGTAAAAATTAAGCGTTATCCGCACGTATCGCAAGCGCGAACGCACAGATGATATGCGGCCCCGCTTTTTTCCGCCTCCTCCCTCATATACGGGGTTCCGGGTGACAATCGCGTGACAGACCTGCGTGCATTCCTCCGCCCCGGCTCCGCCCGGTTCTTCTCTTGCGAAAGGCCTGTATATATGGCACGCTCTTTCGACATACCTGTACAGACAACCGGCCCTGACAATCATCTTTTTTTTCAATGTTTCCGCGGACCGGCACGTTAATCCCTTCTTTTTTCTTACACTCATCATGGCAGAACAGAATACACAAA
>ONPA01000151.1 GCA_900319575.1 uncultured Desulfovibrio sp.
GTATGGCAGAACACGCGGGCGATAATCAGGCCGTAGGGCGTGGCGCCGAGCAGGTAGCCGAGAATTCCGAAGCACAGTGCCTGGAGCGTTATCATAACATGTCCTCCTCCGTTCCGCCCTCGGACGGAACGGCCTCAAGAATCTGCATTTCGTTGTACAGGGGATTGACCTTGCCGAGGCGGATGTCAACAGCCATGCCGGGGCAGGCGCGTTCGTCAAAGATACGGCGGCGTCCGCGCACGAAGATATCCTCCTCGGGCAGGCTCACGCTCACGAAAGCGTCATTTTCCTCGGTAATCACGCCGTGCCACCACACTCTGTCGCCCTTCTGGCGGAAGTACAGGAACTTCCAGTAGCGGGGACGGAAGCGCTGGATCTGTCCGGCTCCGTCCAGGGCGATGTGCAGGGGCAGAAGAATCTGCTGCAGTTCCTCTCCGCCGAAGCGGGGCTTTCCGTGCAGGACCCACTCCGTGAGCTGGACCTCGTTGATGAGGTCAGCGTAGCGCCTGAGCGGCGAGGTCATGGGCGCGTAGCGCTGCAGGCCGAGCGCCGCGTGGGGCCGCGCTTCCGTTTCGAGCGTGGAGGGAATCATGGCGCGCATGATCTTGGTGACGTCCTCCGGACGCTCCCAGACGCCGGCGTACTCGCGCGGCAGGGCCACGTCCTGGGTTCTGAAGAGCATGGGCACACCGTGGGCCGCGGCCCAGTCGCCCACCGAGGCCGCGGCGATGATCATCATCTCAGCCACGAGGTTCTGGGCGTCCCTGGCGTTCTCGCCGGGCCTGAGGTCCACCACGGTGTCCTCGCCCTCCCCGCTCAGAACGATTTCGGGTTCCTTCCTCTCGATGACAACGGCGCCCTGGTTCACGCGCCAGGCGAGGCGGGCCCTGGAGAAGGCGAGCGCCATCTCAAGGGTTTCGCGGTACGGCAGGGCCGGGCAGTCCTCCCCGGCCTTCCCGTCGAGAACGTTCTGGCAGTCCGCGTAACGCAGATTGGCGGCGAGGGTCACCCTGTTCACGCTGATGCGGCATTCGCCTGCGGGCGCGCCGTTTCCGTCCACGTCCTGGGCCACAATAAGGGCAGGACGATCCTTTCCGGCCACCAGGGAAAGCGCGTCCGTGGAGATGCATTCGGGCATCATGTGGCTGTCGCCCTCGGGGAGATAGATGCTCGTGCCGCGGTGCAGGACGGCCCTGTCGAACTCGGACCCGAAGGGCCAGCAGACACCGGGGCAGGCAAGGGCAAGGGTCAGGGTCCAGCCGCCCTCAGGCCCCGCGGTTATGGCGAAAGCGTCATCAATGTCGAGCGTGCTCCAGCCGTCTATGCTCACAAAGGGGAGATCGCAGGGAGGGAGCGGGCAGGCTGCGGAATCGTCCGCGAACTTTCTCACCCTGTCAGCGAAGGGCTTCCACCACGTATCGCCGGGTTCGTAGCCCGCGCGGTCGTACCAGAAATTGTAATGCGGGGGGATCTTCCCCCAGGCCATGAGAAGCTGCACGGCGATATGCGGCACCTCGGGGAGACCCTTGATAAGAAGTTTCCAGAGGGCTTCCTCTTCCTGGCTCTCGGGGTCGGCCATGTGGGCGCGAAGCACGCGCTCAAGGCGCTCCGCCACCTCCGGTCCGGGATAACCGGGCGTCCCCTCCTGCGGCGCGGGGAGCCTGTGCTGCACCGCGTTCCAGAGCGCGTGCACGAAAGGCACGCCCTCGGCGAGAATGGCCTCACGCCTCTTCTGGGCTTCGTACTCGGCGTCCCGCCGGGCCGCGTCCTCTTCGGAATAGATCTCGAAGACGGGAGGCGCAAAGCGGAAACGGGTCTTGGCAGAAAGCAGGGCATGGGCGTACGCCGCCACGGTATCCTCGTCCGGATCCGTCACGAAAAGCTCCGCGAACCAGCGCGCCGGCGCCTGTGTCACTTCGCCCTGGGCCATTTCCCAGAGCTCCTGCACGGGAATTTCGCGGGCCAGGGCGTCGCGCTTCGCTGCCGAGGCCTCAAGCGCTTTCACGATCCCGTCCCGGGACATGGAGGAAAAGCCCGGCACCACGGGGCCGGTCCAGGGCAGTATCCTGGAGGACGGCAGCTTGGTTTCGCGGCGGTTGGGAAGAAGAAGCCGGAGGCGCCCCCTGGCTTCCTCCGTCACCATGCCTATCTGCGGCGTATTGGACTCAAAATATTCGACAATGCAGCCCGGCGCTGGGAACTGTAAACCCGCCATCCCGTCTTCTCCTTCAGTAAATTCCACGTAATGGACAGCTTTTAACCTTCATGCATTTTTGCCGTTCTGGCAAGTTGCAATTCCGCATGCCTCCCTCCGGGTTCCGGAAGGCACCGGAAAAAGGACTTGCGTATTTCCCCCGCCCATCTTTAAAATAAATTTTTCATGTGACACTTTTTCCGCGTGATCTGCCGTACGGCCTTCACGCGCCGTGAGCGGGGGAGCGCATCCCCGGCGCGGTGCCGGATGTGGCGGAGGGGCCCGGATCGCCTCCGGTCCGCCAGCCCGCGCACGCTCCCGATGGAGATTGATTTGGAACTACAGCACCCTTCGCATCACCGCAGCCTGCCTCTTCAGGACGTTAAGGAACCCCAGCTCTTCCGTGAGCAGTTTCCGTACACGAGCATCTGCCGCACCGAATTCGATGACGTGGTGCTCGCGCCGCATCCGGCCGATCAGCTCTGTATCACGGATACCACGTTCCGCGACGGCCAGCAGGCCCGTCCGCCCTACACTGTCAGCCAGGTGGCGAAAATCTTCGATTTCCTGCACAGGCTCGGCGGAAAAACCGGCCTCATTACAGCTTCGGAATTTTTCATGTACTCCGAGCGTGACAGGAAATGCATCGACGCATGCCGCGCCCGCGGCTACCGCTTCCCGCGCATCACGGGATGGATCCGCGCCAACAAGAACGATCTCCAGCTCGCGAGGGACATGGAATTCTCCGAGGTCGGCATGCTCACCAGCGTTTCCGACTACCACATCTTCCTGAAGCTCGGCAAAACGCGCAAACAGGCCTTTGACATGTACGTGGACCTGGTCTCCCAGGCCCTGGAGTGGGGTATCATCCCCCGCTGCCACTTCGAGGACGTCACCCGCGCGGATATCTACGGCTTCTGCCTGCCCTTCGCGTCCAAGCTCATGGAGCTCTCCCGCCAGGCCGGCATGCCCGTCAAAATCCGCCTCTGCGACACCATGGGCTACGGCGTGCCCTATCCCGGCGCCACCCTGCCCCGCTCCGTGCAGCGCCTCGTGCACGTCTTCATTGACGAGGCCGGCGTTCCCAGCCAGTGGCTCGAGTGGCACGGGCATAACGACTTCCACAAGGTGCTCGTCAACGGCGTCACGGCCTGGCTCTACGGATGCGGCGCGGTCAACAGCACGCTCCTCGGCTTCGGCGAGCGCACGGGCAACACGCCCCTCGAGGCCCTGGTCATCGAGTACATTTCCCTCACGGGCAACGACGCGGCCGCGGACACCACGGTGATCACGGAAATCGCGGACTACTTCTCGAAGGAACTGCACTACCACATCCCGAACAACTATCCCTTCGTGGGCCGCGACTTCAACGCCACGAGCGCCGGCGTGCACGTGGACGGTCTCTCCAAGAACGAGGAGATCTACAACATCTTCGACACGGACCGCATCCTCGCCAGGCCCGTGCCGATCATCATCACCGACAAGTCCGGCCGAGCCGGCGTGGCCTACTGGCTCAACCACAACCTCAAACTCAACGGCACGGAACACGAAGTGTCGAAGCGGCATCCCGCCGTGGGCAAGATCTACGACGCCATCATGGAATCGTACAAGAAC
>ONPA01000153.1 GCA_900319575.1 uncultured Desulfovibrio sp.
CTGTGGAGCGGGAAGGACTCAGGCGCCCGCGTTGAAGCAGGAACCCGCCTATGGTGTGGCTCGTTAGAGCCGCTACCGATAGGAATTCCCCGTCTTTAGGCGGGGGAGGATGTCAAGGAGCGTGTCTAAGGCCCGGGAAAATATTCCGCTGTTCCTGCTAATAATGGCTGAGCGTCCTGATGCCCTGATGAAGCATGCGCACCATTTCCCTGGGGATGGCGGTTTCCCAGTGTCCCGTGGCTCTGGCCCAGATGTAGAGAAGCAGAAGAAGGCAGATCGTGCCCGCGGCCATGCTCCACCAGGGAACGCGGCGGCCGGAATCAGCCCGGTAGCCGAGTTCCATGCCCAGACAGTCCTTTTTGGGACAGGCGGACACGCATTCCATGCAGCCCATGCACTCGGGCAGGCGGACGCGTTTTTTGAGATGTACGGAAATGCCCTGCGGGCAGTGCTTCGTACACTGCTGGCAGCTGCAGCATTTTGATTCGTCGCGGCGTATGGAGACAGGTGAGAGAAAAGAAAGGATGCCCAGCAGGGCGCCGTAGGGACAGAGGCAGCGGCACCAGAATCCCGGGAAGAGGACACTTCCGCCGACAAGGATGGCCACGACGGCCAGAAGGATGCCCGAAGGCTCCAGGAAGAAGAGCAGCATCCTCGTATCGCAGACCAGGTTATAACGTGAGGTCAGAAAGGTTCCTATGCTGTTCACGTCCATGGTCAGCAGGGACAGAAAGAAGGCCAGGAGGGCGTATTTGGGGAGCGTCCACAGAATATAGAAGCGCGGCGATGGCGTGCGGGCTATGCCGGCCCTGCGTCCGATGCGGTAAAGCAGGGTGCAGATGGCTCCCACAGGGCAGACATAGCCGCAGAATCCCTTGCGGAGAAAAAGCGCCGAGAGAAGGGCGAAAATCAGAATTGTCAGGCCGGCCGGATGAATGGGATCCCAGAGGCCTGTCAGCAGAAATCGCTTGAGGGCGAGGAGGGAACTGATGGGCAGAAAGCCTTCCACCGCGGCCGGGCGGGAGGTGAAGACTTCCGTGAGCCCCATGGCCCAGGAGGCGAAGAGCACGAACTGCACGCCCACGAGTATTGTGAACAGAAAGAAACAGGCCTGCACCGCCACGTGCAGGGTGGAAGGGGTGAGGGAGAATTTCTGACGCATGAAGCAGATTCCGTTGCTAAAGAAAAAAATGAGAACTAGGACGCAGGGCGCACGAAAAGATATGGCCTTTGTATAGGCCGCCGGAGCCCGCCTGGGGCATGACATATGTCACAGGGTCAGTGCAGGGGCGAGGGATGGGAGCCCGGCCTGCGGAGAATGTTCTGCATTTCCTGGTAGACACCCGCTTCCTTGAATTCCTCGGCTATGCTGGGAAACGAGTCCAGAAATTCGATGGCCGTGATGCCGTGGGGCAGGGTGAGGTCGGCGCCATGCTCGACCAGGATTTCCGCGGCTTCCGGCCTGTTTTCGATGAGGGCGTTCTGCAGGAGCGTGCTTCCTCCGACGAAGCGGGCGTTGACGTCGGCGCCGCCTTCGAGGAGCGGTTTCATGATTTCCGGATCCATCCCGGAATAAAGAAGGGGGGTCATGCCGTAACGGTCGCGGGCGTTGACATCGGCGCCGCGTTCTATGAGGAGCCGGATAACTTCTGGCTTTTTGGCCATGGCGGCGTGATGAAGCGGCGTCATCTGGGCATGGTCCTTCACGTTGATGCTGCAGCCCGAAGCCAGACACTGGCGTATGCCGCCGACATCGCCTTCCTCTGCGGCCCGGAAAAGGTCGTTCTCGTCGGTTTCAGCGGCTGACGCCTGGGAAAGCAGGAGCAGAAAAGCCAGGATCGGGAAAAAGAGTCGCGCCATGAAAACCTCCGTTTTGTGCCGGGCACAGAGGCGGATCTAAGGACGGGACGCCGTGAAAGTCAACGCCCTGCGGGAAAGAGTTCCTTATCTCAGGAGAGAACCGGCTTCCCGTCTCTGTCCTCGAAAAAACGGGATCTGCCCGAGGCGTGTCCCCCGTCGTTGGAACAGAGCCAGGCCATGCTGCCGGCATGCGGTCCCTTCCGTATGGCCACCTGGCGTAGCGGCGCCCCGCATTCGGGACACACCGGCGCCTCTTCCGGCCTGACGGGGGTTCCGTCCCTGTCCTCACAGGTGAACCGGCAGCCGGGATAGCCTGTGCATCCCCAGAAGAAGCCGCGCGTTCCCTGCCGGCGCGCCAGAGGCCTGCCGCAGAGCGGGCAGGCGTTCTGCCCGCTTTCCTGTGTACCGGACGCGTTTTTGTGGCGTGGGCGTTCCGGACCCGCCTCCGCGCGATCCGGCTGAAACGAACCGGCGGTCCCGGGGCCCTCTTTCTCTTCAGTGGGAGAGACGGAAGGCGTTTCTTCCCACGGAGCGGCCTGGGGCTGCGCTTCCGCCGGTTTCCGGACTGTTCTGCGGCGGGTCCTTTTCGGAGCCGGGGTGTCTTCCGGCAAATCGGGGCTTCCGTTCCTGTCACTGCAGGTGAAACGGCAGCGCGGGAAGCCGGAGCAGCCCCAGAAAGGACCCTTCGGGCCTTTGCGGAGCACCAGTTCCCTGCCGCATCTCGGGCAGGCGTTCTGCCCGTTTTTCTGTGCGCCGGACGCGGCTTTGCGGCGCGGGCGTTTCGCGCCCGCTTCCGCGCCTTCTGTGTCCTGAAGGTCCCCTTCTTTCCCTAAAGGAACAGAGGAATCAGGAAGTGTCTCATCCCACGGAACGCTCCGGACCTGCGGTTCCTCCGCCTTTTCCCTGACTGTCCTGTGGGATGTTTTTTTCTGCGTCTGCGATCCTTCCGGCAGCGCGGGACCGCCGTCCTTATCCCCGCAGGTGAAGCGGCAGTGAGGGAAGCCTGAGCAGCCCCAGAAGGGACCCTTCGGCCCCTGGCGGCGCACGAGGCTGTGCTTTCCGCAGCGCGGGCAGAGCGGTCCTTCAGGCTCCTGCGCAGGAGCGTCCTTTTCAGCGCTGTCCTTCGGCGGGAAGGCGCGGCCGGGGCGCCCACTGCTGTCAGCTGCCGCGTAGGTGCAGTCCGGGCGGCCTGTGCAGAGCCAGAACCAGCGTCCGGTTTTGCCGCGGACGCGCTTCAGCGGTTTGCCGCACCGGGGGCAGAGCGTTCCGGGATCGGCGGCGAAGCCATCGGCAGGTGTGCCGAAGATCTCGCTGATGAGCTCCGGAAGTTTTGCCGCGTAGGAGGCCACGTAGTTTTTGTAGGGGATGCGGCCCTTCTGGATTTCCGTGAGCGAGCGCTCCATGTCCGCTGTCATGAGCGGATCCCTGATGCTCTGCGGGCAGATATGGATGAGCGAGCGCCCTGTGGGCGTGGAGAGCAGGGAGCGTCCTTTTTTGGCGAGGTATCCGCGCTTCAGGAGCGTTGAGATGATGGTGGCGCGGGTGGCCACTGTGCCGAGGCCTTCCGTTTTTCTGAGAATGTCCCTGTCCTCGCCGGAAGCTCCCCTGAGGTAGCGCTGGATGTTCTCCATGGCCTCCACGAGGGTACCTTCCGTGAAACGGGCCGGAGGCGTGGTCTGTCCCTCGTCCACCTTGGCCTGTCCGGCTCTGACGGCCTCTCCCTTTTCCACATGGGGCAGGGGAGCGGGCTCGGGTTCCTTTGTTTCTTTTTCCTTCGTGCCGCCAGAAAGGCCGGCTTTCCGGAAGGCGTACCAGCCCGGGCTCACTTCCGTGCGGCCGTCGGCGCGCCAGTCATAGCCCGCGCAGGAAACGTCAATGCGCGTCTTTTTATAGATATGGGGAGGCAGGAACTGCCACACGTAGCGGCGGCAGATGAGACGGTAGATTTTTTCCTGGGTTTCGGAAAGGCCACTGGCAGGCACGGCAGTGGGAATGATGGCGTGATGGGCCGTGACCCTGGCCGTGTTCCAGCAGGCTCCGCGGCGTTCGGGATCCGCGGCAGCGAGCATGGCCTCCATACCCGGGAGATGACCTATGGCGGCCAGAACATCCCGGGCCTCGCCGAACTGCTCAAAGGGCAGATAGCGGCAGTCAGTCCTCGGGTAGGAAGTGAAGCGGGCCTCGTAGAGCTCCTGGCAGCAGTCGAGGACGGCGGAGGCGCCCATGCCGTAGAGGGCCGAGGCTTCCTTCTGGATATCAGTGAGGGAATAGGGGAGCGGTGCGGGGTCTGCCCTGCGCTGGGTTTCCACTCCGGTCACCGTGCCGTCTCCGAAGGACACGGCGTCGCGCACGGCAAGGGCGGTCTTTTTGTCAACGAGGCGCTTTTCCTCATCGAGACCTTCCATGTCCGGCTTTGGGTTCAGAAGGGTGACAAAGGTGCCGGCTGCCGCCGTGAACGGGCAGGAAACTTTGTAGAACGTTTTCGGCACGAAATTCTCGATGGTCTCGTCGCGTTCGACAACGAGGGCCAGGGTAGGCGTCTGCACGCGTCCGAGGGAGAGCACGCCGGAGGGACTGACGCTGCGGCCGTGGATCGTCATGGCCCTGGTCAGATTCATGCCGGCGAGCCAGTCGAGTTCGGAGCGGGCCCGGGCCGCGTCACGCATGCCTGCGAATTCCCCGTCAGGAGCCATCCGCCCGAGTTCTCTGGTAAGGCTTGTCCTGTCGAGGGCACGGGTCTTCAGCCTCAGGACCTGCCCTTTATAGCGGACGAGCTCGAGAACCTCGTCCACGAGGAGCTGCCCTTCGCGGTCAAAGTCGGCCGCGTTGACGGCAGAGGGGCTTTCGCGGAGCAGATTTTTTATGACAGCGAGCTGTTTCGGGATGTTACGGTCCCGGCGCACCGTGTATTTGAAGACTTCCGGCACGATGGGCAGCGTCTCCCTGCTCCATCGTTTGTAGGCAGGGTCGTAGGCCTCGGGCGGAGCCTGTTCGAGAAGGTGGCCGGAGAGCCAGGTAACGGCCGCGCTGCCGCATTCGATATAGCCGTTCCTTTTGACGCTGCGCCCGGGCAGGACGTCCGCCAGGGCCTCGGCAATGCTGTGCTTTTCAGCAAGGAA
>ONPA01000013.1 GCA_900319575.1 uncultured Desulfovibrio sp.
ACCCCCGATGCCGTGGACTTCAGCGCCATTGTCCGCAAGATCAAGCGCTCCAAGGCCGATGTCATCGTGTTCGGCGGCTACCAGCCCACCGCTTCCAAGCTGCTCCAGCAGCTGCGCCGCGACCGCGTGCAGACGCCCGTTGTCGGCCCTGACGGCCTCAAGGATGATGCGTTTATCAAGATGGCCGGCGAGGCTGCTGAGGGCACCTACTGCTCCTATCCCAAGGATACCAGTAACCTGCCCATCTACAAGGAAGCCCACGACGCGCACGTGAAGATGTTCGGCACCGAACCCGGTTCCTTCTACTACAATGCCTACGCGGCCATGCTGGCCCTCATCAACGGCATCGAGAAGGCCGGTTCCACCGACACCGACAAGATCATCAAGGTCCTGCACACCGTGCCCGTGGATACCCCGCTCGGCAAGATCACCTTCAATGAAAACGGCGATGCCGCAGGCATGGCCCTTTCCGTCTACGTTATCAAAGGCGGAAAATTCGTTGAAACCCCCTACAGCGTGACCCTTAAGTAAAACGGCGGGCGGGAAGAGGCAGAACTTCCCGCCCCTTTTTCACCCAAATTTCCTTTCTTCCCGAAGGTTGCAGCAGGATATGGACTTCGACTTTCAATATTTTATCGAGCTCTTCTTCGGGGGGCTCACCCGCGGCAGCATCTACGCGCTCATAGCCCTCGGCTACACGCTCGTGTACGGCATCATCGGCCTCCTGAACTTCGCCCACGGCGAAATCTACATGATCGGCGCCTTCACGGCCCTCCTCTTCTCCGGCGTCCTCGGATACATCGGCTTCCCGGCCGGCGGCATCCTTCTCGTCGCCGCCCTCGGCTCCATCATCTGGACGTCGGCCTACGGCTACACGCTGGAAAAGGTGGCCTACAAGCCCCTGCGCAACGCTTCCCGCCTGTCGCCGCTCATCTCGGCCATCGGTATGTCCACGTTCCTCCAGAACTACGTCCTCCTGGCCCAGACCTCCGACTTTGTTGCCTTCCCGGACCTCCTTCCCGATATGGATTTTCTCTCTTACTTCGGCGATGTCATGGGGCCCAGTGACTTCCTCATCCTCGTAGTGAGCTTCATTACCATGCTCGCCCTCATGTTCTGGATCCGCTACACCCGCATGGGCAAGGCCATGCGCGCCACGGCCCAGAACCGCAAGATGGCCATGCTCCTCGGCATCAATACCGACCATCTCATTTCCGTGACCTTCATTGTCGGTTCCGCCCTGGCCGCCATCGGCGGCGTGCTCATCGCCTCGCACATGGGACAGATCAACTTCTTCATCGGCTTCCTGGCCGGCATGAAGGCCTTCACCGCGGCCGTGCTCGGCGGCATCGGCTCCGTTCCCGGCGCCGTGCTCGGCGGACTGGTTCTCGGCCTCGCCGAATCCTTCACCACAGGCTATATCGCCGGCAACTACGAGGATGTGCTTTCCTTCTGCCTGCTCATCCTCATTCTGATTTTCCGTCCTGACGGCCTCCTCGGCAAGAAGCAGGTTCAGAAGGTCTAGGGGGCGTATGATGAACCGTTTACTCAAAGCCCTGCTCACCTCACTCTGGTTCGTGGTGCTCTGCGCGCCCATCATGGGCATCCACATCAACCCGGACCACTCCGTCACCTTCCGCTGGCACCGCCTCGTGGGCCTCGCCATCGGCGTCTTCTTCGCGGCCCTGCTCTGGCACTGGTACTATGACCGCAAGGCCCTCGGCGAAAAAATCTTCAGCCTCCCGAAGCACACGACGGAGTCCTTTTCCCGGATCTTCCATAACACCACCTTCCGCCGCACGAGCCTCATCCTCATAGCCGCCTTCATGATCTGCATGCCCTTCCTGCCCGTTCTCGGCACAGGGTACCAGGTCTCCATCATGATCTCCGGCCTCATCTACGTCATGCTCGCCCTCGGCCTCAACATCATCGTCGGCTTCGCGGGCCAGCTCGTTCTCGGCTACGCCGCTTTCTACGGCATCGGCGCCTACACCTACGGTCTGCTGCACCTCTATTTCGGCCTCGGTTTCTGGATCTGCCTGCCCATCGCCGGTATCATCACCACCATCTGCGGCCTCGGTCTCGGCCTGCCCGTCCTGCGGCTGCGCGGCGACTACCTGGCCATCGTCACCCTGGGCTTCGGTGAAATCGTCCGTCTCGTCCTGCTCAACTGGACCAGTGTCACGGGCGGCAGCCGCGGTGTCAGCGGCATCCCCCGTCCCGAATTCTTTGGCGTCGAGATGGATCTCACCCAGAAGACCACGTACCTCTACTACCTTTCGCTCATTGCCGTGACCATTACCATCATCGTCATCACGCGCCTGAAGAACTCCCGCGTGGGCATGGCGCTGCAGGCCATGCGCGAGGATGAAATCGCCTCCGAGGCCATGGGCATCAACCTGACCCAGGTCAAGCTCACGGCCTTCGCCCTGAGCTCCGCGTGGGCCGGTTTCGCCGGCGTCCTCTTCGCGGCCAAAACCCAGTTCATCAACCCCGCCTCGTTCACTTTCATGGACAGCTGCATGATTCTCGCCATGGTCGTTCTCGGCGGCATGGGCTCCATCCTGGGCGTCACCATCGGCGCGCTCATCCTTATTCTCGTTCCCGAATACCTCAGGGCCTTCTCCGACTACCGCATGCTGCTCTTCGGCGCCACCATGGTCGTCATGATGCTGTTCCGGCCGCAGGGCATCATTACGGGAGAGAAGCGGCATTACCGCATCAGCGTTCTTCATAACAAGGAGGAAAGGGCATGAAACCTGTCCTCGAAGTAGCGGGCCTCACGCAGGACTTCGGCGGCCTGCGGGCCCTGAACGAACTTGATCTGACGGTTCACGAAAAGGAAATCGTCGCCCTCATCGGCCCCAACGGCGCCGGAAAGACGACCTTCTTCAACTGCGTCACCGGCATTTACAAACCCACGGGCGGAACCATGTACCTGACCACCAGGGACGGGAACCAGCACCTCTTAAACGGCATGAAGACGCACGCCATCACAGCCCTCGGCATGGCCAGAACCTTCCAGAACATCCGCCTCTTCAGCGAGATGACGGTTCTCGAAAACGTCATGATCGGCCGCCACTGCCGCACGCACGCCGGTATTCTTTCCGCCCTCCTGCGCGATCCCCGCACCGTCCGCGAGGAGCAGGACACTATCGACAAGAGCTACGATCTCCTGAAAACCGTGGGCCTTGAGACCTTCTGGAACGAGACGGCGCACAACCTGCCCTACGGCGCTCAGCGCCGCCTCGAAATAGCGCGCGCCCTGGCCACGGAGCCCATCCTGCTCCTTCTGGACGAGCCCGCGGCTGGCATGAACCCGCAGGAAACCAACGAACTCAAGGCGCTCATCCGTTCCCTGCGCGACAGCTACGATCTCTCCGTTCTGCTCATCGAGCACGACATGAGCATGGTCATGTCCCTCTCCGATACCATCTACGTCATGGAATACGGTTCGCCCATCGCGAGCGGCACGCCGGAGGAAATCCGCAGCAACCCCGACGTGATCAAGGCCTATCTTGGAGAAAGCCACGATGCTTGAGCTTAATCGTATCAACACCTTTTACGGCAAGATTCAGGCTCTGAGGGACGTTTCCCTCAAAGTCGAGGACGGCGAAATCGTCACGCTCATCGGGGCCAACGGCGCCGGCAAGTCCACCACCCTCATGTCCATATGCGGCGTCATTCATCCCCGCAGCGGCGAGATTCTCTTCGACGGGAAGCCCATCCAGCAGCTCCCTGCTCCGGAGATCGTCAAGCGGGGCATCTCCCAGGTTCCCGAAGGCCGCCTCATCTTCCCCGAACTCACAGTGAGGGAAAACCTCGACCTCGGTGCCTTCCTGCGCAGGGATAAGAAAGGCATAGCGGACGACATGGAATACGTCTTCCAGCTCTTCCCCATCCTGCGCGAGCGCGTCAGCCAGACCGGCGGCACGCTCTCCGGCGGCGAACAGCAGATGCTGGCCCTGGGCCGCGCCCTTATGGCGAGACCCCGACTGCTCCTTCTGGACGAGCCGTCCCTCGGCCTCGCGCCCATTATCATCCAGCAGATCTTCAAAATCATTCAGAAAGTCAACGAGGACGGCACCACCGTCTTCCTCGTTGAACAGAACGCGAACCAGGCTCTGCACATCGCAAACCGCGGCTACGTCATGGAAAACGGCGTGGTCGTCATGGAAGGAAAAGCGCAGGAACTGCTCTCGAGCGAGAAGGTGCGCAAGGCGTACCTCGGCATGTAGACGCCAGAAAAAAGCACAATGCAAAGGGGGGCTGATCTGCGATCAGCCCCCCTTTCTGTTTCAGACAGTGCAGGGAAACTACTTTTCCCCGTCTGCCTTCTGCCCCTCGATTTCCGGAATGAAACGGACCGGGGCGCCGCAGTACTTTTCAAGACGCTTGCCGCAGCGCGCCAGCCTGGCCGCTTCCAGCGGCGCCGGAGCCGTGCACACGGCTCTGATGAAGTATCCCCTGCGGTCCTTTCCGAAGCAGGCAGTCTTCACGATATTCCTGTGGCTGCGATCGAGCGCCTCGGCCACGGCCAGCATGAGCGACAGCGTACGCACCTCGTTGCGCGTCTCGCTGTCGAGCTCCGTGTACTCCGTGTATTTCTTGGACGGCCTGAAGCGGTGGAAGAACGCCGTCGCGGCGATGACCTCGATATCGTGCTCCGTGAAGCCGAGCAGTTCCGTATTGCGGATGAGATAGTGGCTGTGCGCGTGATGTCTGCTGAAGGCAATAAAAATGCCGATGTCGTGCAGGATCGACGCGTAGCGCAGGAGCTCTCTCGCCGTGTCCGGCTCATCGTGCAGCCCGAGTGCCAGCGCGCTGTCAAAAAGAGACAGGGCCAGATCCGCCACATGCAGGGAATGCTCCTCCTCAAAACGGCAGGCCCGGGCCAGCCTGAACACACTCTGGTCGCGGATGGAAAGATCCGACTGCAGGGCGTTCGGCACGGTGTGTTCCAAGTATTCCACGAGCAGACCGTCGCGCAGGCCCCGGTTGCTGATTTCACAGGTATCGCAGTCCATTTCCTCCATGATAGTCTGGAGAATGGCCGCGCCCGGAACAATGACAGCCGCGCGTTTCGGGTTGATGCCGGGCAGGAGCGCGCGTTCCGCCTGATTGCGTGAACACAGTTCCTTCACGGCGCGCACAAGCCCCCTGTACGTCAGAAGCTGCGGCGTATCCGAGTACCTGCCGCTGCCATCGACACCAGCCAGATTCGCGGCTATCTCGGCCAGGTTCTGCGCTGTGCCGGAGCTTGCCACGATCTTCGCCACGCGCATGTCTGCGAGGCGGCGGAACACATGCACGCCCACATCACGGATGCGCATCTGCAGATTCAGAAATTCCTTTTCGGAAATCTTCTGTGTTCCGTCCTTCAGCCAGGAGGCAAGCCGCACGCAGCCGAGTTTCATTGAATCAAGGCTGTAGCATTCCCTGGTCGTACCCGCGATGACTTCGGTCGAACCGCCGCCGATATCCACAAAGAGTCTGAGCTCGTCGCTCTTCTCAAGCCCGCTGCTCACACCGCGCCAGATGAGACGCGCTTCCTCACGTCCGGATATGATGCGGATATTGAGGCCGGTCTCTTCCCGGACCCGGTTCAGGAATTCCTCTCCGTTCTCCGCGTCTCTCACAGCCGATGTCGCCACGGCGACAATCTCATCCACGCCGTAGGCCTGACACATGTCGGCAAAGACATGGAGCATTTCCATGGTTCTTGCCATGGGCTCCGGCTGAAGAAGATGCTGGCCGAACTCTCCCTCTCCGAGCCTGACCATGTGCTTGGCCTCGTTCAGGACGCGCACGACGCCCGAGTCATTCACGCGCGCCACAAGCATGCGCAGCGAGTTTGTGCCAAGGTCTATGAAACTGACAATCCGCCTTCCTATCTGTCCGGAGATAACTGCATTATCCATTCTCTGTGCTGCCGCCTTCCCTGATGTTTCTGAAGAAAAGCCGCGCGGAAGAACCTGCTGTCCTCCCCGCGCGGCGTCTGTTTCTTTTGTCTGCGTGTTCCTCTACCTTTCCGGCGCGGGAATGAAGGGCTCGTCATCCAGAAGCATTTCCTGGGCGTTCACGGGCTCCTCTCCGTCCTTCAGATGCACGCGCTTGTAGGTGCCGTCCGGACACATATGCCAGCTCTGCATATTGTCCCTGAGCTGACGGTCGAGGACGTATTCCCTGATATGCCTGCGTATCTCGCCATTGCTGACCGGGATCAGCACCTCAATGCGTCTGTCCAGATTCCTGGGCATGATATCGGCGCTGCCGATATACATGATACCATCACCGCCATTCCTGAACCAGTACACTCTGGCGTGTTCGAGAAAACGGCCTACGATGGAGGTGACAGTGATATTGTCGCTGATGCCCGGCACACCGGGACGCAGGCAGCAGATACCGCGGATGATGAGCCGGACGCGCACGCCAGCCATGGACGCACGGTACAGCTCCTTGATGATTTTCTTGTCCACGAGCTGATTGCACTTCAGGATGATCTCGCCGCCGCCCTGTTTTTTGTGCAGTTCCACTTCCTTCTGGATGTGGCTGATGAGTCCGTGGCGCATGCTCACGGGGGAAACAAGCAGCGAACGGTATTCCTTGCGCACGGCGTAACCGGTCATGACATTGAAGAGATCCGTGATGTCCTGGCACACGTCCTGATTGGCCGTGAAAATACCCATGTCCGTATAGATCTTGGCCGTGGAGGCATTGTAGTTGCCCGTGCCCACATGGGCGTAGCGCACAACGCCCTGCTCTTCCCTGCGCACCACGAGACACAGCTTGGCGTGAATTTTCATGCCCACAATGCCGTAGACCACGTTCACGCCAGCCTTCTCAAGTTCCTCGGCCCACGTGATGTTCCGCTCCTCATCAAAACGGGCCTTGAGTTCGACCACTGCGGTCACCTGCTTGCCGCGCCGGCGGGCTTCGATAAGGGACTGCACGATGGGCGAGTTGTTGCCGCAGCGGTAAAGCGTCTGCTTGATGGCGATGACGCGGGG
>ONPA01000155.1 GCA_900319575.1 uncultured Desulfovibrio sp.
GAAGTTGAGGATGACGCGTTCCGCCCGCAGAAGGACTGTGGCGTCGGCCTCGAGATGCACGATCTCGGTCATGGCGGGGACGGTGCTTCCTTCCTGTACCAGAAGCTCCTCGCTGAAAGGAGCGTTCATCTCCCTGAAAATCTCAGGGATAACCGGCAGGCCGGCGACCATGGTTTTTTCCTTGGCCGTGATGCGCGCCTTCATGGGGACGTCAGGCGTGAAGACGCCGATGCTGGTCAGGTCCTCCCCGTCCTCGTCGAGGGCGAGGCGGATAGCTCTGTGAAGAAGTTCGAGGCTCTTTTGAGAAAAATATTCAGCCCACGGCGTTGTCATGCTTGTCCCCTGTAATGGCTTTTGCTAGAAAGAAGGCGCTCAAATAGAGAAGTTTCTTACCACCCGGAACAGTTATCTTCAAGCCGGCCCAGGCTGCAGACCCCGGACCATGCGAGGCAGAACATGAGCGAAGAGACCAGAAAAGAAGCCAGTGCAGACCGTGGTGAAGAGAAAACAGCGCAGCAGGCCGGGCAGATCCTGACAGAGGCTCCGGGATCCGGGGCCGCCCCTGAGGCAGTGCCGGCTGCTGTTCCTGCGGAAACGGCCCCGCAGCCGGCTCCTCAGGCCGGGGAAGCGCACGGTGCCGGGTCCGCTGCCGTGGAGAAAAAAACAGAGAGAAACAGCGCGAAGGATCGGCACAGGCGTGGCAGTGACGGGCAGCAGGAAAGCAATGAGTGCCGGAATGCCGCCAACGAGGCGTCTTTCGTGCACCCCGCCGACCTTGCCGATCATCTGGAGAATCTCGACCTCAAGTCCCAGGTCTGCGCTCTGAGGCGTATGCCCCGCGAGGACGCAGCTGACGCTCTTGCTGAACTCGACGAGAACGTGGCAGTCGACGTCCTGGAAAACCTTGACGCGGACGACGCAGCCCAGATTATCGCGGAAATGGAGCCTGACGACGCCGCCGACGTCCTTGACGAACTCGATGAGAGTCACAGAGACGTGCTGCTCGGCCGTCTTGCCAAGGAAGACTCCGAAGAACTGCGCAACCTTTTGAATTTCCCCCAGGATTCAGCCGCCGGTGTTATGAACACCGAAGTCATCATGCTGGAGGAGTCCTGGACGGTCGACCAGGCTATTTCCCATATCCGCTCTGAAATGGAACTTGAGAAGGAAAGCCCGTATTACGGCTATGTCGTGGATGAGAAGGAAAAACTTGTCGGCGTTCTTTCCCTGCGCGATCTCATGCTGGCCAAACCCGGCATCATCGTAGGTGACGAGGTTGCGGGACAGAACGTGGTGAGCGTGCGCTACGACATGGACAAGAGAGAGGTGGCCAGCGAGCTCAGCCACTACAATTACATGGCCCTCCCGGTTGTCGACTACGAAAATCACCTCATGGGCGTGGTCACCTATGACGATATCATGGACATCATGCATGAGGAGGCGAGCGCCGACATGCTGGGCATGGTCGGTGCCGGTCCTGAGGAAAACATTGACACGCCCTGGTACGAGAGCGTTGCAAAGCGTCTCCCGTGGCTCGGCGTTAACCTCGTCAACTCGGCTTTGTCCGCCTCCGTGGTCTACCGTTTCGACGGCACCATCGCCCAGATGGCCGTCCTGGCCGTGCTCATGCCCATGGTCGCAAACCAGGGCGGCAACTCCGGTCAGCAGGCACTGGCAGTCATGATCCGCCAGCTGGCTTCGGAGAAGGTTGATCGCAAAAAAGCCATCAAAGCCGTTCTGCGCGAGGGAAAGATCGGCTTCATCACGGGCTTCGCTATGGCCATTGTCGCGTTCATTGGTTCCTGGATTTTTTCCCACAACATGATTGTGGGCATGGTAATGGGCGGCGCCATGCTCTGTGATATGGTCCTCGGCGCTGTGGCCGGAGGCTCCATTCCCCTTATTTTTAAGGCCCTTGGCCGCGATCCCGCCCAGGCCTCAAGTATTTTCCTGACGACTATCACCGATGGCTGCGGTTTCTTCATTTTCCTGGGGCTCGCCACTGTCTTTCTCTTCTGAAGCCCTCATGGGCCCGATCGCAAAAACGTCCTTTCCGGAATTGCGCGGAAAGGACGTTTTTTTATGAAGAGGAGCGTGCCTGATGGGTGAAAGTCCCGGGACGGCCCCGGCTGTTACCTGCTGGTTTGTAAAAACAGAAAAACCGCCGTGTACCGGACGGTACGCGCGGCGGTATAAGAGGAGAGAGCTCTGGTCAGGGCTCCCTCCTGCCTGATCTTCCATGGATGGCGGAGGCGCATAGGAGTCGAACCTACCTCAGACCTTTCAGCCTGACACCAGTTTTGAGGACTGGGCGCCACACCGGTGACGAAACACCCCCGTACTGCGTATCAATACCCTGTGAGGCCCCGGCTGGCAAGAGCCTGGTTTACACCTTCTTCACGAAGGGAAAATCGGTTCTGTAGCCCTGTGCCGTGCAGTGGGCCACGAGGACGCCCCCGGCGTCCTTCACGTCGACGTCGTAGGTGACAACGTGTTTCCCGCCCCGGACGAGACGCGCCTCGGCGACAAGCGGCCCCTCGCGTCCGGGGGCAAGGAACTGGATGGACGTGGAAAGGGAGACAACGCCAGTTCTGGCGTCGCTGTTGCAGGCCGCGCCGAACGCGATGTCAGCCAGCGTGAAAATGGCGCCGCCATGGGCGATGCCCATACCGTTCTTCACTTTCTGTGTGATGGGCATGGTGACGCGGCTGTATTCGGGACGCGCTTCTTCGACGTGCATGTCGAGAAGCTTGTACATGTTGTCGAGTTCGGCCAGCGGATTGCCGTTTTTTTCAGTAGTGTTCATTGTGCTCCTTGGCAGACGCATCCCTGGATGCGGCCGGCATTTTCCGGGGCGGGGGGGACTCCCCATTGAGAAGAAAAAAGAAGCAGAGGAAACCAGCGGCCTCCTCTGCCTTTGAAACTGCTGTTCTCAGCGGAAGGAGCTACACAGCCTGCTGCAGGCCGTCCAGCTTCCAGCTGCCCGTATCGTGTTCGCGGACGAAGGTCCAGTATTCGCAGGCGTGTTCGGGCTGCTCCTGATTCGGGTTCTCACGCATGAGCACGTCGAAATAAACCGTGGCGCGATCCTGGTCACCGAATTCCTCGAATTTGGTGAGCTGGGCGTTGATGAGCAGGATCTGGGTCTGGCTGGGATTGGGATCCTCCTCCTTCTGGCGGCGGAGTTCCTCGATGACTGGAGCCGTGGCGAACTGGGCTATGTCGTCAATATCGCGGCGATCCCACGAGGACTGCATACGGGTGTACGCCATTTTGGCACCCTTGAGGAACCCGTCCACATCGAATCCGGCCGGAATATCGGGGTTATCACTGGTGAAGGCGCCGGCGGTGCCGCCGCTCTGTTCTCTCAGTGCGTCCCAGCCTGAGGGCTGGGCGTCGCTGCGCTGCATGCCTCCATTGTCAAAGGGAGTGCGCTGGCTTCCTCCATACGAAGTGCCGTAGGCAGCGCGATCCTGGGATTCGCTCCCCTGGGCCTCGCGGCGGCGTTTCAGGAATCTGAAGAGCAGCCAGACTGCGGCGCCGATGAGAAGGATGTCCAGGAGGCCGATACCGCCTCCGGAACCCATCATGCCGGGTGCGCCGGCACCCATGCCCGCACTGTGGCTCCCGAAGAGGGAGCCGAGGAGGGAACCGGTGAGAAAGCCGCCAAGCATGCCGCCGCCGAAGCCGCCAAAGAAGCCCGGACGGCCCTGGGGTGCGGCCTGGGGAATGGACTGGCGCTGCTGGGGGGCTGTCATGGCGCCGGGAGCGTAGCCCGGATTCTGGGGACGGGCTGCGGGGGCCCGCATGGCAGGCTGGCTGCCGAAGGATCTGCCACCGCCCATGCGGGCCGCGTCGGCATCGCAGGGTATGGTGGTCACTGCGGCCGTAAAGGTCAGGAAGAGAAGAGCGAAAAGAACGCGTAATTTCATGTGGGATGACTCCTGCCGGGAAACCGGCGGTGCTGAGATGACCTGGCCCGATC
>ONPA01000157.1 GCA_900319575.1 uncultured Desulfovibrio sp.
CTGGCGGGTATCCACGGTCTTCCCGCTCTTCAGATCCACGATGTACAGAACGATGCTGTTATCCGGCATCCCCTCCGTGAAGGCGTCCTGCACGTCAGCCGGCTCCCTGAGCAGGTTGATGTAACAGTCCACATCCAGGAGCGCACCGGCAAAGGAAATGAAGACAAAGGGAATATTCTGTTTTTCCGTAACCCCGTAGCGTACAAGCCCGTGGCATACGCCCGAGATCTCCACTTCAACGGGGTCGTCCATTATGAGGACAAAGGATAATCCGTCTCTCTTCAGGACAGGGAAGACGCTTTCCTCTGCCGTTAACTCCCCGGGCCAGATCTCTCCCGCGTGACAAAGAAGACTGCGGCTCATTGTTTCCTCCTTCAATGGGAGATGCCGGAAACGACAGAGGCATCTCCCCAAAGAACAGATGTGTCATCCGGAGCGTGTATTTTCCATTTTACCCTGATGCGCCGTTCCCGGTGTTGTGGACGGCTGGAAAATACTTTTGTTTTTTTCTATCACGGTACCGGAGCAAAGACCACAGCCGGCAGTGGATTTCAGGGATAAAATTGGGATTTTCAGGAAGAAACCTCACAGAGTTCCGCCTGCTCCCCGGAAGCAGGCAGTTCTGCGTGATGCTTCAGATAACTCCGGCGGTTTCTTGCATCTGAACTGCGCCCATCGTCTTCACCTGCGGAGGTTCATTGGGGCAGGGTATCACTTTCGTTGGAATGGTGCCGTAACTTTTCAGTAACGCCTCTTAATGACGGGATATCCTGAAGGCCCATCTCGGGCCTCACCGGAACGATATAACAGGCATAGCCCTTCCGAATCCTTTATCCCGGAAATCCCGGCTGACCCAGTGACAGCCCTGCTGACAGTCTTCATGGGAAGTTTTCAGGCTTATCAGCGCTTTTCCCCTCCTCACAACCGAAAGAACCAGACTTGCGGAAAAATCCGGAACGCGTTGAGGGGGCACTGGCTCCGGGGCTGGAGTGGAATTCCCTTTTTTTGAGCGTACGCCTTTTTTCCTTCACGGCCCAAAAGCAGGGAGGCCGGCTCAGCTTCAAGCTGTGCCGGCCTCCCTGGAGAATTCTGAAGGTATCCGGGAAGAGGAGCTGGTTGTTCCCACAGCCACCTGTGAGGGGAGAAAAGAGGCTGTGCGTCTCAGGGGCTGAGCCGCCTTCCCATGACCCTTCTTTGCGCGAATCAGTCTGTCAGGCTGAAAGCGCTACCGCTCATAGCCGTACGGTATCTTGCTGAAGGTTTTCTGAACGGGGTTCGGATAGACCTTCTGGGCGATGAGATCCTTTATGTGGGCCGATCTGTCATACCACTTTGTATGCAGCAGCTCCTCTGACTTTTCACCCAGCGGCCTGCCAAGCCAGCTGTCATACATGGTCCTGACCTGTTCATTGTCCTGGGAGGCCCTGTGAGGGAATTGACTGTCCTGGCCATAAACTGAGTTGATGCGGTCAGTCATGTAGTCCTTTATACCTTTGGCCGCGGCGTAGGCTTTGCTGCTCAGGCGAACGCCCAGCAGGAGACCACCGGCCAGGATGCAGGAAGCCTTGAGAAAACCACGTCTTGTGCTGGAAATGAACGACATTGTATCCTCCTAAGCGTTTTCAATGGCGGTGAGACGCCGGCGCAGCCTGGCATAAAGGCTGGTAGCTCTGCGTTCTGCCTCTTCCATCAGGGTAGGCATGAGCGGCTGTCCGCCGCCGCAGACACAGCCGCCGGGGCAGGCCATGAATTCAATGAAATGGTAGGGCGATTTTCCGGCCCGGACTTCATCGCAGACCTTTGCGAAGCGTTTGGCGCCGTGCACCACAGCCAGACGAAGCTCTGTTCCCTGAATGGTCACGGTGAATTCCTTGAGACCTGTGAGGCCGCGGGTCTGCTTGAAGTCCCAGGTTTCCGGACGGGCACCGGTGATGGCCTGATAGGCGAAGCGCAGCGCGGCCTCCATAACACCGCCGGTTACGCCGAAAATCGTCGCGCCGCCGGTTGATTCACCCATGAGGCTGTCCCTTGTGCCATCCGGCAGTTTGTTGAAATCGATTCCGGCCTGCCGGATCATATAGGCCAGTTCTCGGGTGGTCAGCGTGGCATCAATGTCCCGTATGCCTTTGTTCTCGTATTCCGGACGGAGCCCTTCGTATTTTTTGGCAATGCAGGGCATGATGGAGACAGTGTACATCTGGCTGGGGGCGTAATCCCTCTTTTCCGCGCCGTAAGTTTTGGCGAGACGGCCATTCATGCCAACAGGGGATTTGCAGGAAGAAAAATGGGGAAGCAGATCAGGATAGAAAGACTCCGCGTAATACTGCCATCCCGGGCAGCAGGAGGTGAACTGGGGCAGATTTTTGTTTTCGCTCAGGCGTTTTACAAATTCCGAGGCCTCTTCCCAGATCGTCACATCAGCCGCGAACTCGGTATCCCAGCAATGTGCGAAACCAAGCTCCCTGAGGGCAGACAGCATTTTCCCCGTTGTGACGCTGCCTGGCCTGAGGCCGAAGGCTTCACCAAGAGCGTAACGCACTGCCGGCGCGGGCATGGCGATGCATTTGACGCTGGGATCGTGTAATTTTTCCTGGAGCTCTGGGACCCAGGTCTGCTTCTCGTAAATCGCCATTTCAGGGCAGTGTGTCAGGCACTGGCCGCATCTGATGCAGGGCGCTTCATACGAAATTTTATGTGGCTGTCCGAGATCTCCATAGATGGCTCCTGTGGGACAGTAGCCCATGCAGGTATCGCATCCCACGCATTTATCCGGATCAATCTGCAAAAAGAACATCCTGTCGCCGTCCGCTTTTTTTTGCGGCACATTCATCTCGTATTCAATGTGTTCCATGACGACACGTGACATATCATCCTCCCGGGGGAAAAGGTGTGCGGCTTTTTCGCTCAAAGCCATGGTTTAAGTTGATGAGTGCGGCCGGCTTCCTCAATTGTGCGGCGCGCGCACTCCATGCTCACACGGTTTTTGTGGTCATAAAGGCAGTAGCTGCTCTGATATTTCAGAGGCGTGAATCCGGGCATCAGAACATTGGCTCCGGCCAGGAGTCCGTCCTTCTGTCCTTTTGAGGGATCAACAGTGGCGAGCGCTGTTGTCGCTGGCAGGTTAGCCCATGGAAGTGCCAGCCTCAGCACGGCCAGAACGCGCAGTGTCATTTCAGCCGAGCCGCTGGTGCTATTCCCCAGAGGCGTGTCTTTCTGGGGAATAAACGGTCCGGCTCCGCACATCCCGACCCGCAGATCCCGGGCCAGCAGGATGTCATCTGCCAGGGAGGCCGGATCCTGTCCCGGAAGCCCCACCATGAACCCGGAGCCGATTTCGTAGCCCAGTTCCCTGAGGGTATGCAGATGCTTCAGGCGATCTTCCAGGGTGTATCCGGGATGCAGCCGTGCGTATAACGCAGCGTCGGCGGTTTCGTGCTTCATCAGATAACGTTCCGCGCCGGCTTCCTTCCAGAGCGCGTACGCTTCTCTCGGCTGTTCGCCCACACAGAGCGTTACCGGAACGTGAAGCTTCTGCACGATGCTTTCAATCACGTCGGCCAGCCAGTGCGGATTGACTGCGTATTCGCCCGACTGCAGGACAATGGTGTCAGCCCCCTGACGCACAGCCTGCACCGAGGCGTCCAGGATTTCTTCCCTGGAAAGTGTATACCGGGGCAGCCTGCGGTTCTGTGCCCGCAGCCCGCAATACCGGCAGTTGCGCCGGCAGATATTGGAAAACTCAATCAGGCCCCGGACGAAAACATGAGAGCCTTTTCTCTGGCAGAGCTCCTTTTCCGCGCGTTCCCGCAGGGCCGCATAGGGAGTGGCAAAAAGGAGGTCAAGAATTTCCGCTCTATCCATGTGATCTCCGGTCAGGAGCTTTCCGCAGCCTGACGGGCAGGTGAAATTGTTGCTAAATGTGTTATCTTTTTTAAAAAAATAATACAAAAAACCGCAAATCGTCAATCGGGTATCCGCTCTTCCCCGTCTGCCGGAAGGCCCAGGAAGGGGGCAGCCACTGCCTGCGCCGGAGGTTCCTTTCCGGCGCAGCGCAGGAGCGTCCGCCGCATTTTTCCCCGGGGGAGAAGAAAAATCCCGGGACGGAGAGCGAAAAAGTCCCC
>ONPA01000106.1 GCA_900319575.1 uncultured Desulfovibrio sp.
TTATGCGGAGCGTCGTATGAAATCCAGATTCCCGACCATATGCTGTACCGCCCTTCTCGCGGTGGCTCTCGCCCTGCCCGGCTGCGCAAGCCGCTATGGCAGCCCGGTGACCAAGGTGAACTATTATCCCCAGTGCTACAGGCCGGTCCAGCAGCTCAGGGAAGACGAAAACACGGTGGCGCGCTCGACAGCGGCCGGCGCCATAACAGGCGGCCTTCTCGGCGCCATTGTCGGCGGCCTGGCCTCCGGCGATGTCAAAGGCGCCGTGGCCGGCGCGGCTGTGGGCGCTACGGCCGGCGGCGTGGCCGGCAATATCTACGGCAAGAAACAGCAGCGCACGCACGATCAGCAGCTCCTGGCCGAGTACAACCGCCAGCTTGGCGCGGAATCCGCGGCCATGGATCGTCAGACGGCAGCCGCCAATGTGGCCATCCTGTGTTACAATCAGGCCTTTGACCGCCTGGTGGCCGACTACAAGGCCGGCAGAATCACCAAAGACGAGCTCAAGGATCACTACGCCGAAATCAGAAGCGGCCTTCAGGAGACGTCCTATGTCCTGAACCAGCGCTACGACAGCATGGTGAAGAAGGACGCCGAGTACCAGAGGGTTCTTGATACGGAATATAAGGAAGCCACGCCCGAGCAGGCAGGCCCCGTCACGGTTCAGACCCCGCCCCAGGTTCAGACCCGCCGCACAGCCTCCAACTGGAAACGGAGCGTCAGAAACGTGAAGCAGACCCACGATAAGGCCGTAAAGCAGAGCGAGAACAACGACGCCACGATCGCGAGCCTCGTGGATCAGGCTGCCAGAGTGTAGTTTTCCTCAAAAATACGCGTAAAAACGCCGGAATCTCATCGGATTCCGGCGTTTTTTTCGGTATGGGGGCCGCGGAAAGCCGTTTGCCGGCAGAACCATGAGCGTGTATGATCCATGACCGCAAGCGCGCCGCGGAGCGCCGGAAAGGCACCCGGCCGCGGAGGTATCCGATGAGCATTCTTCTCACCACCAGCAGACGCAACGACATGCGCCCCCTGGCCTTCCAGGGCATGCTGGCCACCAACTGCTACGATCAGCTGAGCTCCCTGCTCAAAAGGCACGGGGACTTTCTCGCCGCGCACGGCATGCCGGACGCGGGATCGTTTCTGGCCGAACCTGTCCACGATCCCAGGAGCGGATCCATAGACTGGTACACAAACCTCGGCGGCGAAGCCAGAAAGCTCTCCGAGCTTTCGGAAGAGGAACAGCGCGGGGTCAGCGCCACCCTAGCGCGCTACGGCAGCGCAGTCCGCGCCCTGCTCGAAAGCCAGTCCGAACCGGGCCGCAGAGGCATCCCCGCCGCCGGCACGGAACTTCTGCGCCTCGCTTTCCAGCACCCTTCGGCCCTGGACGACATTTATCTCATTGACGGAAAGCCCGTGCTCATCAACTGGGGCTTTCATCCTGGCGCAGCCGGAGCGGCACCCGAGGACATCATGCGCCTCGGGCTCGTGCGCGAGACGCCGGCCGCCCAGCCCGAACCCGCGGCAGCGGTTCCGCCCGTTCCCCCCGCGGGGCCCGCAGCCGCCGCGGCGCGGCCTGCCATGACGGGATGCCTCGGCTGGCTCCTGCCCCTTCTCCTCGGCCTGCTCCTGCTCTGGCTCCTTCTGGCAGCCCTGGGCTGGCTCCCCTCGCCCCTGCCCGCATCCTGCTTCCGTCAGGACTCGCCGGACACGAAGGCGGAGGATATGCGCCGTGACGCGCTGCAAAGCCGCGAGCAGCAGCTTCTCTCTGATCTCAGGGACCGCGCTGCGCAGTGCAAACCCGCACCAAAGGAAGATCTGCACGCCGAGCGCGAGGCCGTCATTCCTCCGGAGCCGCCCGCAGTGAAGCCCGAAGAGCCCAAACAGCCGGAGAAGGAAGAGCCCAAACAGGAAGAACCTTTCTTTGGCGCGGCTCCTGTCGTGCCCGAGGAACCTAAGGCCGAAAAGCCGAAGCAGGAAAAACCGAAGGCTGAGAAGCCAAAACAGGAAAAGCCGAAGCCCGAGGTAAAGACCGAGCCGAAGCCCGCTCCCCAGCCGAAGGCCGAACCCAAGCCCGTTCCGAAGCCGGAGCCCACCCCCGCTCCCACGCCGAAGCCGAAGCACAACGATCCCATGAACATTCCGCCGGAGGCAGCGAAGAACAACGACGTGTCCTTCCTGGAA
>ONPA01000156.1 GCA_900319575.1 uncultured Desulfovibrio sp.
GGGCGCAGTCTGCGCGTGTACAGGGTGAGGTAAATATTGGCGTCGTCATCATGGGTGGTGACGATGATGCAGGGCGTTGTGCGGATGCCGGCCTTTTCAAGAAGATTGAGGTCGCTGGCCTCGCCCACCACGAAGCGCGTACCGCTCTCCACCTTCACGCCGCCGTTTCTGTCAACAACGGTACAGGGAATGCCGCGGCGGTTGAGGCTGCGCGCCACGGCCAGGCCCACGCGGCCGCCGCCCAGGATGAGGGCCCGTTCCTCCGGCTTCGGATCCTTGTCCGTGCTGCTGATGAGCCTGTTGAAGGCCTCGAGCTGCTCCTCCGTGCCGGCCACCACGAGGATGGTGCTTTTCGTGAAAACGGTGTCGAGACGGGGCAGGCTGAAAGCGCCGCGTTCCCAGACGCCGACCACGTTGACTCCTGTGAGATTTTTGAGGTTGCTCTGCTTGAGCGTCTTGTCCACGAGGGGCGTGCGCAGGACCGGGGCCTCGCCGATGGCGATGCGCCCGAAGTGGCCAAGTACGCTGAGCCGCTGGCTCGCCTTGATGACCCTGCGGCCCAGCGCCTCGCCGAGAAGGCTGTAGAAGTGGAAACAGCGGGAACAGCCTGCCATGCGCAGAATGTCCCGGGCCTCGATGCGCGCCACGCCGGCCACGATGAAGAGGTTGGGCGCGGCTTCCCTCGCGGAGAAGACGATGTTGGTACTGCGCACGTCCGTGCTCAGATTCTCGTCCAGGGTGACAAGGAGTGAGGCTTTGTCCGCGCGCAGGGCCGCGTAGGTGCTCTTGTCATCGTACTCGCCGCGGGCGCATTCATAGCCGCGTTCGATGAGGGGCAGGGCGGTCTGCGTGTCGTCGCAGATGAGAATGGCCCGGACTCCGTAGCGCTGCAGGTTGCTCGCGAGGTTCAGGGCGATGGAATCCGTTCCCGCGATCAGAATATGATTCTTGGTTTCCGGGGGCAGCGAATGCGGCACGCGCTCCCTGAGCTGACGTTCGCTCCAGGGGCGGTACACGTGCTGCATAAAGGTGAAGGGCAGGAGAATGGCGAAATAGACGAGGCCCACCAGGAGCACCAGCACGGAGAATATGCGGCCGAGATCCGTTGTGAACGTGATGTCGCCGAAGCCCAGCGTGGTCATGACCGTGAGGCACCAGTACACGCCGGAGAGCCAGGTCTGCTGCTGCCCCTCGTAGATCATGAGGAAGTGGAAGCAGATGGAGAAGAGCGCGATGATCAGCACGAGGATCAGGAAATAACGCCTGATCGCCGCGATGTGCTGCTGTTTTTTCTGGCGGTCTCTCGTGTCAGAAACCGGTTCTGGATAGAAAAATGCCATAGGATTCCTCGGATTCCGCGCCGGCTGCTTTCTGCGCTGGCGGCTCCATACTCCGTGTTTTTTCGGGCATATTCCCGTTCCCGTCAATAGCCGGCGCAGGGGTTTCCCCTGCGCGCTGCCATTTGCAGAGCCCGCCTTTCTCGTTTATTTTTAAAAAAGATACCTTATCAAGGAGGGCTTTTTTATGGCGATGGAAACTATCCGCGAAATGGGCAGAAAGGCCCGCGAGGCGTCGCGTGCCATGGCGACCGCCACGCCTGCCGCCAAGACCGAATTTCTGTATGCCCTGGCCCGTCTGCTCATGGACCGCAGGAAGGAGATTATTGAAGTCAACAAAAAAGACGTGGAGGAAGCCGTCCGGCTCGGCCTGGACGCCCCCCGTTTGGACAGGCTCACCCTGACCCCGGCCATCGTGGAAGACATGCACAGAGCCTGCATCCAGGTAGCGGATATGCCTGATCCCATAGGCGCCCTGGACAAACAGTGGCAGCGTCCCAACGGCATGCTCGTTGGCAAGATGCGCGTGCCGCTCGGTGTCATCGCCATGATTTATGAGGCCCGTCCCAACGTGACCGTTGACGCGGCCATTCTCTGCCTCAAGGCCGGCAACGCTGTTATCCTGCGCGGCGGCCGCGAGGCCCTGAACTCCAACCGTTTCCTCGCGTCCCTCCTGCAGCAGGCGCTCAGGGAGGCCGGCCTTCCCGAGGAC
>ONPA01000165.1 GCA_900319575.1 uncultured Desulfovibrio sp.
CAGGATGCCGGCCTCGTCAAACTCGCGGCCGATGAGCTGCATGCCCACGGGCATGCCCTCAGAAGAAAGACCGGCAGGCAGGGAAACGCTGGGCATGCCAGCAAGGTTGACAGGACAGGTGTAGGCGTCCATGAGGAACAGCTGCAGGGGATCCTGCGCATGAGAGCCAATGGGCCAGGCCACCACGGGAGACACGGGAGCCAGCATGCAGTCGCATCCGGAAAGGGCGCTGCGGAACTCATCACGGATGAGCCTGCGCACCTGGGCTGCCTTGCGGTAGTAGGCGTCGTAATAGCCAGAGGAAAGAACGTAAGTGCCAAGCAGGATGCGGCGCTTCACCTCGGCTCCGAAGCCCTCCTTGCGGGAGAGCGTGTACATCTCCTGCAGATCCTTCGGCTCCTTTGTACGGTGGCCGAAACGCACGCCGTCAAAGCGGGCCAGGTTGGAACTCGCCTCTGCCATAGCCACGATATAGTAGGTGGCGATAGCAGCCTCGGAATGGGGCAGGCTGACTTCGACGATCTCGCAGCCTTCCTTCCTGGCGCTGTCGATGACGCTGTCTATGACAGCGCGGACATCGTCGGAAAGGCCGCTGCCGAAAAATTCTTTCGGAATGCCGATGCGGTGTCCCTTCAGGGATGCGGAAGCGCAGCCTGCGGCGTAATCGGGCACAGCCTCAGGAGAGCAGGTGGAATCCCTGTCATCGTGACCCGCAATGACGGAAAGGACGCGGGCGCAGTCCTCGGCGGTTCTGGCCAGGGGGCCTATCTGATCGAGGGAGGAGCCATAGGCGATGAGGCCATAACGGGAAACACGGCCATAAGTGGGCTTGATACCCACGCACCCGCAGAAGGAAGCAGGCTGACGGATGGAGCCGCCCGTATCAGAGCCGAGGGACGCGAAGCACTGGGAGGCTGCGACGCTGCAGGCCGAGCCGCCGGAAGAACCGCCAGGCACACGATCAAGATTCCAGGGATTGTGCGTAACCTGGTATGCAGAATTCTCCGTGGTCGAGCCCATGGCGAACTCGTCCATGTTGTTCTTGCCCAGAATAACCGCGCCGGCCTGACGGAGTTTTTCCACGGCGAAGGCGTCGTACATGGACTTAAACCCTTCAAGGATGCGGGACCCGGCCGTGGTGGGCATGCCCCTGGTCACCAGAGCATCCTTGACGGTCATCGGCACGCCCCAGAGAGGCTTTGACGGATCCACGCCTTCCCTGTCCAGAGCCTCAGCCTGTTTCAGGGCCCCTTCCCTGTCTATGTAAAGCATGGCCCTGAGGCTGCCTTCCGTTGCCTGCATGCGGTCAAGGCAGGCTGTGGCTGCCTCAACGGCACTGACCTGTTTCTTTTTCAACGCGTCGGCCAAAGCCGTCAGCGACATGTGCAGTATATCACTCATTTGAAAAGCCTTTTTCGTAAATCAGGGAGCTGGATCCGGAACTACACGATACGGGGAACAACATAGTATTCCTCGGTGCGGTCGGGAGCGTTGGCGAGCATTTCCTCGCGCGTACGCTTGTTCTCGGCCACGTCCTCGCGCATGGTAGGAGCATGAACCACAGGGCTGTACAGAGGCTCGACACTGCTCGTATCGACCTTTTCGAGAATATCCATATAGCCGAGGATATCGCTCAGCTGCCTGCAGAACAGGTCTATCTCATCCTCGCCAACGGTGAGACGGGAAAGCTGGGCCATATGCAGGACATCCTGCCGGGTAACGGTTTTCTTAGAAGCAGACATAAGAGTCTTTCCTTTCCTTATTTTTTGACGGGCACGGAGAGCTTGTAGGAAGTCTGGGGCCTGGTCGGAATTACTGGCTGGGGGGTGGACTTCACCTCAGGCGCGGCCTGGGCGGGAGCTGCCTGCCCGGAAGCCCCCTGAGCGGGTTCCTGTCTCGCACTGGCCGGAAGAGTCGCAGCCTGGGCTGTGCCGGGTTCGGCGCTGATACCACCCTCTGCAGAGCCGGTTCCTTCTTCCGGTTTCTTTTCCGTCTGCTGCTTCAGGCGTTCCGCCGCCCCTGCTTTCAGGGAGGAACGCGTAGACTGGAAGGTGGACTTGTTCAGAAGAACGCCACCCTGCAGGCTGGGCTGCATTACGAAGAGCTTCTGATGGGCGATACCCGCGTTATCATAGGAGATGGGTGCCTGGGCAAAATTCATGAGCGCGGCCTGACGGATCAGGGCATTGGCCTGGGCCCCGGACACACGCTGTGTCATATGCAGCCTGGAGGCGAAGCGCACAAAGTCGTAGCCAAGGGCGTCCCAGCCGTCATGCCCGCCACTGGCCAGCTGGGCAGGGGCCATGGAGCGCACGAAGTTGCTCGGATAGACAAGCAGGGGGTAGCTGCTGGCACTGGGCAGGCCCTTGTTGTCAAGATTGTTGGCCCAGAGCATGGTTCCCATTTCCACGAGAGCGTCCTCGCCGTTGGCCACAAGGGCACTGTGCACGCCGGGGATATTCTTCCAGGAATCGGGCAGAAACACGGCTTCAACCTGGCCGCCGGCCAGAGCTTTGGCAGACAGGCCCATCCCCGAAGGATCAGACGAAGAATACGTGGCGCGGTGCATGGCGATACCCTTGTCAGCCAGCTGCTGTTCGAGCAGGTTGGTCATGCGCACGCTGAAGGAGTCAGACATAGGGTAGAAGGCGCCGACGCTGCGGATACCAAGGTCGTTCACGAGACCGGCCACGGCGTCCACCTGATCCTCGGCGCTGGCAAAGAACCGCCATGCCGTCCTGCCTTCATCGCCGGAATCAAGTTTTCCCATAAAGGCAAAGAGCATTCTCTGGCTGGTCAGACCGGAATTTTTGGCCTGATCGTAAACTTTTTTCTGCAGAGGACCGCCGATAACGGTGTACTCAGGAGGCAGCTGGGAAAGTTTCTGCTGCCAGTTGCCTGAAGTGCCGATGAGCGTCACCGTAACGTTCTGCCCCTTCTGTCTGAGCTCGGAAGCGGCAAGATTGGCGCCGCGCATGATCTTGGTCGTGATGGAGCCAAGAGAGCCCGAGGTGGGAAGAAGCATGGCGATATACGTCCCCTGCTTCGGAGCAGGCTGCTCAGGAGTAGACGGACGGGGCTTGAACCCCGGGAAGGAGCAGCCCGGCAGGATCATGAGGGTACACATGATCAGAAAAACAATAAGAAGGCGGGGGGAAACAGACATTTTACGCACGGTAATGACTCTCTGGGTATGTCCGCAGCCATGAACCCGGGAAGAAAAAAACACGTTACGCGGCTGTGAGGCCCAGGGCTGACGACACAGCTCCCGGCTGTGGCGGGCGGGTGCCGGGGCGGCTGCGGAAGGGAAGGCAAAAAAAAAGTGGCCCGGCCACTTCTGTGACCGGACCACTTTATATCACGTCATGCCAGCTATCAAGCCGGGATGAAAGGCTTACTTCTTGACTTCAGTGAAGTCAGCGTCGACGACATCATCGTCGCCCTTGCCCTTACCCTGCTGATTCTGCTGGGCGCCGCCAGGCTGGCCGGCCGCGCCGGCGCCGGGGTTGGCACCGCCCATGTTCTGCTTCTGGTAGAGTTCCTCAGCGAGCTTGTGGGAAGCCTTCTCGAGGTTCTCGATGGAAGACTTGATGGCGTTGACATCTTCGCCTTCCATGGTCTTCTTCAGCTCGGCAATCTTGGCCTGGATGTCGCTCTTCAGCGAAGCGTCAAGCTTGTCGCCCACCTCATTGATGGACTTTTCGGTACCATAAATCAGGCTGTCAGCCTTGTTGCGGGCTTCAATGAGTTCCTGCTTCTTCTTGTCGTCGCTGGCGTGGGCTTCAGCTTCCTTGACGAGGCGCTGGATGTCGTCCTCAGACAGACCGGAAGAAGCGGTGATCTTGATGGACTGTTCCTTGCCGGTGCCGGTATCCTTGGCGGAGACCTTCACGATGCCGTTGGCGTCGATATCGAAGGTGACTTCAATCTGCGGTACGCCACGGGGTGCCGGCGGAATGCCGGTCAGGTCGAAGCGGGCCAGGGTCATGTTGTCAGCGGCCATAGGACGCTCGCCCTGAAGGACATGAATGGAAACGGACGGCTGGTTATCCGCAGCGGTCGTGAAAATCTGGCTCTTGCGGGTAGGAATAGTCGTGTTGCGGTCAATAAGACGGGTGAACACGCCGCCCATGGTCTCGATGCCGAGGCTCAGCGGAGTAACGTCAAGGAGCAGGACATCCTTGACATCGCCGGTGAGAATGCCGCCCTGAATGGAGGCACCCATAGCCACGACTTCATCGGGGTTCACGGAACGGTTGGGTTCCTTGCCGAAGAATTCAGCGACCATCTTCTGCACGAGAGGCATACGGGTCATGCCGCCGACCAGAATGACTTCGTCAATGTCGCTCGCGGAGAGCTGGGCATCGGCGAGGGCCTTGCGGCAGGGCTCCTTGGCCTTGTCAACAAGGTCGCTGACCATGGATTCGAAACGGGCCCTGGAAAGCTTCATCATAAGATGCTTGGGGCCGGTCTGATCTGCCGTGATGAAGGGCAGGTTGATTTCGGCTTCCATAGACGTGGAAAGGTCCTTCTTGGCCTTTTCTGCGGCTTCCTTCAGGCGCTGCAGAGCCATGGGATCCTTGGTGAGGTCGATTCCGCCATTGTTCTTCTTGAAATCATCGGCCATCCAGTTGATGATGCGCTGGTCGAAGTCTTCGCCGCCGAGGAACGTATCACCGTTCGTGGCGCGGACTTCGACGACGTTGTCGCCAACTTCCAGGATGGACACATCGAACGTGCCGCCGCCGAGGTCGAAGACAGCGATCTTCTCGTTGTTCTTTTTGTCGGCGCCGTAAGCCAGCGAAGCGGCCGTGGGCTCGTTGATGATACGCTTGACGTCAAGACCGGCGATACGGCCGGCGTCCTTGGTGGCCTGACGCTGGGCGTCGTTGAAGTAGGCGGGCACGGTGATGACGGCTTCCGTCACCTTCTCACCGAGGTACGCTTCGGCATCAGCCTTCAGCTTGGCCAGAATCATAGCCGAGATTTCAGGAGCCGTGTAAATGCGGCCGTCAATCTCAACGCCTGCGTCGCCATTGGCAGCTTCCTTAATGGTATAAGGAGCGCTTTCCATCCACCTCTTCACTTCGGGAGAGTCGAACTTGCGGCCCATCAGACGTTTGATGGCAAAAATCGTACGCTTCGGGTTGGTCACAGCCTGACGCTTGGCGATGTCGCCAACCAGGCGGTCCTTATCAGTAAAAGCAACGACAGACGGCGTGGTGCGGCCGCCTTCGGGATTGGTAATGCACTTGGGGTCCTTTCCCTCCATGACATAGACGCAGGAGTTCGTGGTTCCCAAATCGATGCCAATAATTTTGGACATATCAGTATATCCTCCTCGGACGAATCTTGTTTGCTTGAGTATTAAGTGGAAGGCGGACTCTTTTCAGAAACGCCCTCTCATTTCTTCCTTTAGATAAGACCTCATCCCGCTTCGTCCAGAGGATAATTAATTTTTTGCCCAATTATTTCTGAAAATACTCGTTTTTTTAACGTATTGCGGGGGAACGCCCCTCCGGGAAAAAACCAAACCCGCCAGCCAC
>ONPA01000181.1 GCA_900319575.1 uncultured Desulfovibrio sp.
GCCGATGCCGCCAAGTCCGTTGTCGAGAAGAAACCCGCTGACGCCGAGGCCCTGCAGGCCCAGCTCGGTGAAGGCCTGACCGCCCTCATCGCCAAGACCGGCGAAAACATGAAGTTCGGCCCCTTCTGCATCATGGAAGCCGCTGACAACGAGTGCATTGGTCACTACCTCCACACCAGCGGCAAGCTCGGCGTGCTGGTTTCCCTTGCCTGCGGCAAGCCCGAGACCGCCAAGAGCGAGGAAGTGAAGACCCTCGGCCGTGAAATTGCCATGCAGGTCGCCGCCCTCAAGCCCATGGCCCTCGACCGCACCAAGCTGGATCCCGCTGCCATCGAACGCGAGCGCGAAGTGTACCGCGAGAAAGCCCGCAACGAAGGCAAGCCCGACAAGATCATCGAAAAGATCGCCGAAGGCGCCGTGAACAAGTTCTTCAAGGAAGTGTGCCTCATGGATCAGGCCTACATCCGCGATGACAAGAAGAGCATCGCCCAGCTGGTCAAGGAAGTGGCCAAGGCCGTCAACGACACCATCGAGGTCAAGGACTACAAGCGCATAGAACTCGTTCCTGAAGCGAAGTAAGTTCTGTAGATAAGATAATTTCGCGGCTGCCGGGCTCCGGTCCGGACCGCGAACGACAGAAAGGGGCCGGAAGGCCCTTTTTCTGTCCCTGAAAACGACCGGACGGAGGTTGCTGGCATATGCCGCTCTGGGATTTTGCATGGGTCGCCGACCCCTCGGCCTGGGCCGGGCTGGGTACCCTGATTCTGCTCGAGATTGTCCTCGGTATCGACAACCTCGTCTTTATCTCTATCCTTGCTTCCACCCTGCCGAAATCCGAGCGCAGGCATGCATTTCTCGTGGGCCTCGGTCTGGCCCTGCTCACGCGCCTCGTTCTGCTTTCGGTCATGGCCTGGGTCGTCAGCCTTACGCAGCCTGTGGTGCACCTCTTCGGCCACGGTTTCTCCTGGCGGGATTTCATCCTGATGGGAGGCGGAACGTTCCTCCTCTTCAAGGGAACGATGGAGATGCATGACCGCCTGGAAGGCTCCCCCATCGATACGCAGAAGAATACGACCAAGGCGGCGTTCTGGCAGGTTATCGCCCAGATCGTGATCCTCGACGCCATTTTCTCCATGGACTCCGTCATCACGTCCGTGGGCATGGTGAAGCACCTTCCCATCATGTTCCTGGCCGTGATTGCCGCAGTGGGATTCATGCTTATGGCTTCCGGGCCTCTGGTGGCCTTTGTGGAGCGCCATCCGACCATTATTATTCTCTGTCTCGGCTTCCTGCTCATGATAGGCGTCAGCCTCATCCTGGACGGCATGGGATTTGATATTCCGAAGGGCTATCTCTACACGGCCATCATCTTTTCCCTGCTCATCGAATTCTGCAATCAGTATGCCCTGCGGAACCGAAGGCGGCGGGTGAGTATGCGTAACATGCGCGAGGCGACGGCCCGCGTGATTCTCAGCATGCTCGGCGGCGGCTCTCCGGATTCCGCGCCCATGGAGGCCGTAGCCCTCGCTTCTTCCGGAGCGACAGCCTTCGCGCCCGAGGAGCGCGAAATGGTGGGCCGGGTCATCCGTCTTTCCGGACGCACTGCCCGCTTTATTATGACACCCTCGCAGCGCGCCAGCTGGCTGGATGTCAATGCTGACCTTCCGGAAGCCCAGCGTTTTGCCTCACGCACCGGGCTTTCCTGGCTGCCCGTGCGCGATCCGGCCACGGATGATGCCCTGGGCGTTGTCCCCGTGTCCAGCCTGGCCCGCGTTTCCGGACAGGGAGCTTTCTGCCTGAAGGATCTCGTCCAGCCCGCGCCCACAGTCATTGAGCATACTTCTCTGGCTGACCTCCTGGATGAATTCCGCGCGCATCCTGTGCCGCTTTCTTTTGTGGTGGACGAGTACGGATCCGTGGTCGGCCTGCTCTCGCCCGCTGATCTCCTTTCCGTTCTCGCGGGCCAGCTCGGAGACCTGCCCTCGGATCCTGATTCCTGCCGCCGTCCCGATGGCTCATGGGTTCTGCCCGGACGTCTGGCCGTGGATGCGGTCTCGTCCTGGCTCGGCATTATTCCGCCGGCGCACAGCACCTCGGCGACGCTTGCTGGTCTCATCCTCGAGCGCCTCGGACATATCCCGAAAATTGGTGAGACATTCCGCGTACAGGGCTGGAAAGTCCAGATCCTGCGCATGGACGGGCACCGCATTGATCAGGTGCGCATGGTCAGGCTCAAGCCAAAAAAGAATGGCTGATGCGTCAGGAAGCAGGGACGGATTTCGTCTTGGAAACGCCATGGCTTTCTGCTAACATGCCGGAAACCCGATCTGTGGCTTCTCTCGGGCACTTCAGCCCCCAGTCGGGAAAGGAGAAATGAGCCGTGGGAGATCTCAAGTACAAGCGCGTTTTGGTCAAACTGAGCGGTGAAGCCCTCGCCGGCGACAAGCATTTCGGCATAGACCCTGATACCGTTGCCACGATCTGCCAGGAACTCGGTACTGTCCTGGATCTTGGCGTCCAGATGGCCCTGGTCATCGGCGGCGGCAATATTTTCCGTGGACTTTCCGGTTCGGCCCGGGGAATGGAACGTTCCTCCGCCGACTACATGGGTATGCTGGCCACTGTGCTGAATGCCCTGGCCGTGCAGGATATGCTGGAAAAACAGGGGCATCCCACACGCGTTCTCTCGGCCATCACCATGGCCCAGGTCTGCGAGCCGTACATCCGCCGCAGGGCTCTCAGGCACATGGACAAGGGGCGTGTTGTCATCTGCGCTGCCGGCACGGGCAACCCCTATTTCACGACGGACACCACCGCTGCCCTGCGTGGCATGGAACTGCAGTGCGACGCCATTATCAAGGCCACCAAGGTTGACGGCATCTACGACAAGGATCCTGCGAAGTTCGCTGATGCCACGAAATTTGACACCATCACCTATGATGAAACCCTGAACCGCCATATCGGCGTCATGGATGCCACGGCGTTTGCCCTGGTGCGTGACAACAATCTGCCGATTATCGTCTGCCGCATGCTCGGAGGAGACATTATCCGGGCCGTGAAGGGCGAGAAAATCGGCACCATTGTGACCAAGTAGGCAGTTCGCGAAGGAGTATAGTTGTGGATATTGACGAGATTCTCCTCAATGCCGAGGAAAAAATGACCAAAGCTGTGGCCGCCCTGCACCGCGATTTTGGCAAGCTCCGCACGGGGCGCGCCAGCACGGCTCTCGTGGACAGCATCAAGGCTGATTACTATGGCACGCCCACTCCCATCTGCCAGATGGCTTCCGTAACCGTGCCGGACAGCCGTACCATCACTATTCAGCCCTGGGACAAGAGCGGCTTTTCTGCCGTGGAAAAGGCCATTCTGAAGTCTGACCTCGGCCTTACTCCCACCAATGACGGCAAGGTCATCCGCATTGTCATCCCGCCGCTGACCGAGGATCGCCGCAAGGAACTGGTCAAGGTCGGCCGCAAGTATGCCGAGGAATCCAGGGTTGCCGTGCGTAACGTGCGCCGTGAGGCCAATGAAGCGCTGAAGAAGCTCGAAAAGGACAAGACCATCACTGAGGACGAGCGCAAGAAGGCCGAGGCCGACGTTCAGGATCTCACCAACAAGTACGTCGGCAACGTGGATAAGGCCTTCGAGGCCAAGGAACAGGAAATCCTCGCCATCTAGGGACGGATCCTCTCAGCTATGGAAAAAACTTCCATGCCCCAACATGTGGCAATCATTATGGACGGCAATGGCCGCTGGGCGCAGGCCCGCGGCCTGAGCCGCTCCCAGGGACACCGCGCAGGTGCCGAGGCTGTCCGCGGGATTGTCACTTACTGCCGCAGGATAGGACTCAGGCATCTTACTCTCTATACGTTTTCCTCAGAGAACTGGTCCCGCCCCAAAACGGAAATTTCTGCGCTGTTTTCCCTGCTGCTTGAGTTTCTCAGAACCGAGATGCCGCGCATGCTGCGGGAAGGGATTTCCCTCAAAATCTTCGGCGATCTGGACGGTCTGCCCTTTCCTGTGCGCTCAGCCCTCCGCATGGCGGTTAAAAGCACGGCCGGAGGCAGGGAGATGGATCTGAACCTGGCCCTGAACTACGGCAGCAGACAGGAAATCGTGCGCGCCGTGCGGGAGATTATTTCTGAAGGCATTCCCGCTGAAAGCGTCACGGAACAGACCATCGCGGACCACCTTTACACGGCCGGACAGCCGGATCCTGATTTTGTGATCCGTACAAGCGGCGAACTCAGGCTGAGCAACTATCTGCTCTACCAGTCCGCTTACTCGGAATTTTATTTCACTCCCGTGGCCTGGCCCGACTTTACTCCCGCCGAGATGGAGAAGGCTCTGGAGGCCTATGCCCACCGCAAGCGCCGCTTCGGGAAGACACAGGAACAGATAGACGCCGTTGCTGGCGAACCGGGAAATGGAGCTGATAAATGAGTGTGAATCATGAAGTGGATGTCAAGCGCACGGTGACCGGGCTTATCATGGCCGCAGTCGTCGTGGGCGTTCTCTGTGTGCGCGGGCTGCCCATGCTGCTGCTTATCATGCTGGTGGCCGCCCTCGGACTCTGGGAGTTCTTTTCGCTTTTCTGGGGGAAGACAGGCCGTATCCCCACGCGCTGCTGTGCTATTCTTCTCGGCTGGGGCATGCTCCTCCTGACCTGGATGCACAGACCCCAGGACGCGCTGGTCTGCCTTGGCGCCGGTTTTGTTCTGGCGGCTATCAGTTTTCTTTTCCGCTGGCGCGTGGTTGAAGAGGCCTTCGAACCGAGCGGCATTTTTATGGCTGGTCTCGCCTACGTTCCTCTGCTGCTCCTGCCGGCCACCTATCTTTCCAACGTGCGCCTCATCTTCATCATCGCAGCCGTGGCCATTTCCGACACCTGCGCCTACTTCATCGGTTCCCGCTACGGACGCCACAAACTCTGGCCGAGCGTGAGCCCCAACAAGAGTTCCGAGGGCGCCGTTGCGAGCCTCGTTGGCTGCGTGATCTTTTGCATGATTTACGGCGCATTCTTCGGCAAGGTCAGCGTGCTTGCCTTCCTGCCCCTCGGTATCGCGGTCAATGCCTTTGCCCAGCTCGGCGATCTTTTTGAGTCGGCGCTCAAGCGTTCTGCCAAAGTCAAGGATTCCGGAAATCTCTTTCCCGGCCACGGCGGCATGCTCGACAGAGCGGACAGTCTGCTCTTCGCCATGCCCATGTTCGCTGTCGTGGACCAGTGGTTCTTCTTCTTTTAGTCGGAGATTTTTCGCATGGCTCAGATTTGGCCCGGACTCAAAGGTCCGGGCGTCCGCTTTATCACGGCGCCTCCTTCGTCAGAATGGCAGAAAAGGAAGCGCCGCCATGTTGTTGTTCTCGGTTCCACCGGCAGCATCGGGCGTAATACCCTGTCTGTCATAGAGAGCCATCCTGATTCTTTCAGCGTGGAAGGTCTGGCCTGCGCTACCAGTGTTGAACGCCTTCTTGCCCAGGCCGTGCGTCACAGGCCGGGGCACGTGGCCGTGCTTGACGATGCGGCTGCCGCGAAGCTGAAAAAGCTTCTGCCGGAAGATTACCGCCCTGAAATTTTTGTGGGGCCGGAAGGGTACCGCGCCCTGGCCGGCCTTGAGAGCGCGGATACCGTGCTTTCGGCCCAGTCCGGTGCTGCCGGGCTCGCCGGAACGCTGGCCGCGGCGCTCGCCGGCAAGGTCGTCTGTCTTGCCAACAAGGAGTCCCTTGTGCTCGCAGGCGATCTTCTGCGGTATGTCTGCGCCGCCACGGGTGCCTCCATCCTGCCCGTGGATTCCGAGCACTTCGCTATTTTCGACTGTCTCTGCGGCCGGGGCGATGACGCGGATCATCTCATTCTGACAGCGTCCGGCGGCGCTTTCAGGGGCAGGAAGAAGGAAGAGCTCGCTTCCGTTACGCCGGCCCAGGCGCTCAGGCATCCCAACTGGAATATGGGCGCCAAGATCACCGTGGACTCGGGCACGCTCATGAACAAAGCACTGGAGCTCATTGAGGCCTGTCAGCTGTACGGGCTCAGTGAAGAAAAGGTGCGCGTCCTCGTCCATCCGCAGTCCATTGTGCATTCCCTCGTGGCTTTCAGAGACGGCAGTCAGCTCGCCCAGCTCGGCGTGCCCGACATGCGGCTGCCCATCGGCGCCTGCCTGCTCTGGCCGCGCGTGGAATCCCCCCTCGTCGCGCCTCTCGATCTTGCCGCTGTCGGCACGCTTACATTTGAGAATGTGGATGACGAGGCTTTCCCGGCCCTCACCCTTTCCCGCAGGGCGCTGAGAGTCCGCTCGGGTATGTGCGTTGTCCTGAACGGCGCTGACGAAGAGGCCGTGGCGCTCTTTCTCGGCGGAAAGTGCCGGTTCACGGATATTACCGCGGCCGTGGCCCACGCCATGGACGAGCATCTCACTGAAATGCGCCGGACCGGCGGCATGGGGCAGGGCGAACCCTTCAGCCTCTACGGCCGTATTCCCTCCCTGACGGGCAGGGCCCTGGAGGAGGCTGCCTGGAGGCAGCTCGGACGCATCAGAGAACTGGACGCCGGCGCGCGCAGCGCCGTGCGTGAATATGTGACAGGCGGAGGAGCCCGCACGTGTTAATTACGATTATTGCCGTCGTCGTTGTTTTTGGCGGTCTTATTTTCTTCCATGAACTCGGACATTTTTCCGTCGCCCGTCTTTTCAACATGGGCGTTTCCACGTTTTCTCTCGGCTTTGGCCCCAAGATTCTGAAAAAGAAGGTTGGCAAGACCGAATACGCCCTGTCACTGCTGCCACTCGGCGGTTATGTTGCCTTGGTGGGCGAGACGGACGAGGCGGAACTCCCTGAAGGCTTCACGAAGGAAGACAGCTTTTCCCTGCGCCCTGCATGGCAGCGTCTGCTTGTCGTTCTGGCCGGACCTGTCGCCAACATGCTCCTCGCGCTCATTCTCTGCTGGATCATGGCCTTTACCTGGGGCGAGCACGTCCTGCTTCCCAGCGTGGGCGCGGTACAGCAGGATTCGCCCGCTTTCAAGGCTGGGCTTAAGCCCGGTGATCAGATTGTGGCCATTGACGGCAAGGAAACAAAGACCTGGCAGGATATGTCCGACGCCATAGCCGGCAGCAATGGCCGAACCCTTTCCGTCGATGTGATGAGCCAGGACGGACAGGGCGGCGGAGACGTGCGCAAAGTGGAAATCACGCCTGTGCGCAGCCAGCGCAAGACCATTTTCGGCGAAGATGAGACGGCATGGCTCGTGGGCGTGCGCGCTTCAGGCGCTTTTGCGACCAATGAGCTCAGCGCCTCGGAGAGCATCACCAGCGGCTGGAAGCAGTGCTGGAATATGATTGTCCTCACCTGGGAGGGCTTCGTGAAGCTCATTGAGCGTGTGGTGCCCGCGGATCAGGTCGGCGGTCCCATCATGATAGCCCAGGTCATCGGTGAGCAGGCGCATAACGGTCTGGAGGGGCTGCTGGGCCTCGCTGCTCTCATCAGCATTAACCTTGGCATTCTTAACCTGCTGCCCGTGCCGGTTCTCGATGGCGGAACCTGTGTGTTCTGCCTGGCGGAAATCATCTGCCGCAGGCCGGTCAACAAGAAGTTCATCGATTATTCCATGCGCGTGGGCGTGGCACTGCTGATTGCCCTCATGGTTTTCGCCACGTTCAACGACGTGATGCGCATCATACGGGGATAGTGCTGGGGGACGGCCATGCCTGCGCGTAAAAGGTTTTCCACCGGACTGGAACTTGTTCTCAATGCCTGCGAGGGAGATCTGCAGATCGTCCTCACGGATGATGAGGAGCTTGTCTGCGCCCAGAACTGGGCTGTTGCCAATAACGGAACGGAAATTCTGGCTCCCGCAATCAGGCAGATTTTTGCCCTTGCCGGGAAAAGGCTGGCTGATTTGAAGCGTATAGGCTGCGTCCGGGGCCCCGGCGGCTTTACGGGCATACGCCTCGTGCTGGCTACTGCCGCAGCTCTGAGGCGCACCACAGGCGCCCAGCTGGCCGCTCTCGATTACCTGCGCGCCCTGGCCACGACCCTCGCTATGCAGGAGCAGCTGCTTTACGGGAACCGCATCTGGGTGCTGACGCACGCCCGGCGCGGCCTTGTTCATGCCTGCTGCCACATGTGCTACGGTCCCGTCATTCCAGCCGCTGCCATGAGAGCCGTTGAACTGGCCACTCCGGAAGAGGTCCTTGAGGCGGTCAGCCTCCAGGCCGCTGATGGCAAAGGCCGCGTTCATGTCCTGGGCAGCGGGCTTGTCCGCAACGTGGGACTCAGGGAGTCACTGGAAGATCTCGCGTCCCGCAGCGGAACGCTCAGTGTCCGTGCGGACATCATCCGTCCTTCAGTTCCGGCTCTTCGTCTGCTCGGGCGTCATGGAGATTATTTCCCGGAGGACGTGGAACCTCTGTACGTGCGGCCCTGCGATGCCATAGAGAATCTTCCCCGGTTAGCCGAGAAGATGGGGTGCAGCGCCAGCCGCTCCGTGAGCGAGCTTGACCGCATGCTGCATGAGGAGCCGCACAGCGCCATCTGATCCCCCGGGGGATGTCTGCGTTCACCGGGATGGAGAGAGGTCTGAGCAGCGCTCCACACTCTCACACTGTCCAGGTTGTGTCCCCTGGCGGCACCCTTCTGGTGTCTGTCTGGGGCATTCCCACCTGCAGGGCAGCCCGGGACTTTCACCCATAAAAGCGCATCCTTTCCAATCGCGCAGCGAAAAGGGCCCCGTTTCCGCGGGGCCCTTTTTTTTCAGCACTCTGAATTCTAGATGGTATCGTGGACGTCCTGCGTATACCAGGGGCGGGCGTCGGCGATGTCTCTCTGTATCTGCGCAGTCAGTTCGAGCGCGTTGGCAAAGCGGTGCTCCCCGCGGAGCCTGGCCAGGAAGGAGAGCATGATTTCCTCTCCGTACAGGTTAAGATCGCAGTCCAGAAGAAAACTTTCAACCGTGCGCTGGCTGCCATGGAACGTGGGATTGCATCCGATATTGGTGACAGCCTGATAAACCTTTCCGCGGTGTGTCACCGTGGTGGCGTAAACACCGTCCGGCGGCAGAAGGACATTGGGCACGGCCACATTTGCCGTTGGGAATCCGAGTCCGGTGCCTCTTCCCTCACCGTGGATAACCCTGCCCGTAAAGCTGTGAGGCCGGCCGAGCATGGTTCTCGCGAGCTGCATGTTGCCGGATTCAATAATGCTTCTGAGCCGGGTGGAGCTGACAGGCGAACCGTCGAGCATGAGCGGTGAAACCTGCTCCACGCCGAAACCGTCATCGAGTCCGATCTGGCGCAGTGTGGAATAGTCGCCCGAGCGGCCTTTCCCCAGTTTGAAGTCGTAGCCGATGACGAGATGGCTGATGTTCAGCGGGTAGAGGTACTGATGAAGAAATTCAATGGGTGACAGGGCAGCCATTTCTCTGGAGAAAGTGAGTTCCAGAAGATAGTTGACGCCCAGTTTCGCGAGAAGGCGGCGGCGCATGCCCTGATCGGCCAGGGGAACCATGAGCTGCCCGGAGAGGACCGCACGGGGATGCGGCCAGAAGGTGACAACCACGCAGTCGAGGCCATTCTCACGGCAGACCTCAAGAGTGCGGCGTATAAGTTTCTGATGTCCGATGTGCACGCCGTCGAAGTTGCCGATGGTGATGCCGGCCCTGCGGCCTTCGGAAAGCTGTTCGGGAGTAGTGACCATTTTTTCCTTGTGTGCCTTCCCGGGGGAAAGTCCGGCGTGAAGGCCGCCTTCTCCGGTTCTTCCGGAGAAGGCCCTGAGAAACCGTTTCAGCTAGGCGTCTCCGCCGTTTCCTTCCGGCGCAGTGACAGTGCCGTCAGAGCCGGAATTTTCCTGCGCCCTGCCTTCGGCGGAAGCTGGCCGGGAACCATGCCTGCGGCGTCCGGAGCGCCTGCGTCTCCTGCGTCTGGGGGCGTCATCCTGGGAAGGCTGCTGCGCGTCAGCGGGCGCCTGCTCCTGCTTTTCCTGCGCTTCTCCTTCGGAACCTGCGGCAGGCCTTCCGCCGGCACGGCGGGGATGGCGCTGTGTGCGTTTTGCGTGGCGGTTTTCGTGCGGCTGGGGGAGGAAGTTCATATTGAGCGTGTCATGATGAAACGCGTCGAGGAGCATGGCCAGGAGATTCACCCCTTCGCCTGCGCTTTCATCATCGAGCTCCTGGCTGGCCAGTTCCCTGGCCATGGCCACGTAGCGTTTTGACCGTGTCCTTTCAAGGCCGGTAAGGCTTCTGAAGCGGCTCTCGAGCTTGGTGAGAAGGCGGTTGGAGACCACCGCGGCGACTTCTTCATCCGTGGGGTTCTTCATCTCCATTATGTTGATATTGTAGTGCCTGGCGATGCGGTCAAGCTCCATGCGCTCCATGATGTCCACGAGGGAGATGACTGTGCCTGCGGCTCCTGCGCGGCCTGTCCGGCCGGCGCGGTGAATGTAGCTTTCGTGATCCTCCGGCGGTTCATAGAGGAAGACATGGGAAAGGGAAGGAATGTCGATGCCCCTGGCTGCCACATCTGTGGCCACGAGAAAGCGAATCTGGCCTTCACGGACCTTCGCCATGACACTTTCCCTGTGGCTCTGGGTGAGATCGGCGGAGAGCTCGTCCGCGTTGTATCCGAATCCTCTGAGTACGCCGCAGACATAGTGTACGTTGGCTTTGGTATTGCAGAAGATGATGGCCGACGCCGGATTTTCCATCTCGATAATCCTGATCAGGGCGCGGTCCTTGTCCATGGGGGCAACGGCGCAGAGATAATGCTGCACCTCGGCCACGTAGACTTCCTTCTGGGAGAGGGAAAGCATGGACGGCTCGGTCATGAATTCCTGAGCGAGGTTGAGGACATGCGGCGGGTAGGTGGCCGAGAAGAGATCCGTATGGATGCGGTGATCCGGAAGATACTTCTGGATCTCTTTCATATCGGGGTAGAAACCGATGGAGAGCATGCGGTCAGCTTCGTCAAAGACGAGGATGCGGATGCCGGAAAGATCAAGCGAGTGGCGCAGAATATGATCCAGAATACGTCCCGGCGTGCCGATGATGAGCTGGGCGCCCCCTTTGAGTCCGTCGAGCTGTTTCTTGTAGCCTACGCCGCCATACAGCGCGACACAGGAGACGCCGGTTCCTTCAAAAAGGCGTGAGGCTTCGTTTTCCACCTGCAGGGCGAGTTCCCTGGTAGGCACGAGGACGAGGGCCCTGGGGCCGGCCTCGGAACCGGAGAGGACAGGAAGCATGGGAAGAAGGTAGCATCCTGTTTTGCCGGATCCGGTGCGGGACTGGATCATGATGTCTCTGCCGTCCATGAGATAGGGCAGGGCGAGGGCCTGTACCGGCATAAGCCTGGTCCAGTCCATTCTGGCGCATGCATCCTGCATGGACTGCGGCAGGTGGGCAAGATCCACGGGGGGCAGGGAATTTTCAGGCTGTGCGACGGAAATATTGTCCTGAAGAGTGAGGGCGCCAGGGGCGGTGGATGGAGTGTTTTGTGTATTCTGTTCTGCCATGATGAGTGTAAGAAAAAAGAAGGGATTAACGTGCCGGTCCGCGGAAACATTGAAAAAAAAGATGA
>ONPA01000161.1 GCA_900319575.1 uncultured Desulfovibrio sp.
CCGTAGAGATTGCCGCTGTCATAGGGCGTGAGCACCCGGGTTCTGTTGGCGCCGACCATGACCGAGATGATGACCATGGCCGTAGTGTGGGGATCCGCTGCGAGGACGCTGCCATCGGCCACGCCCCTCTCCAGGGCGGAGATGATGATGCGGTGGATCTCCAGGAACTTCCTGGTCATGATGTCCCGCTCTTCGGACGTCTTCATGTCCGAGTAGGGGGAGCAGCGCACCAGCACGAGCCAGTTGCTGGTGGGATCCACGGAATACTCGAGATACGTGCGGCAGAAGGCCATGACCGCCGAAAATCCGTCGGGAGCGGCTTCCGTGGCCGCCTCGAGCTTTTCCTGAAAGCGGTTCAGGACGTCCAGTCCGCAGGCGAGAAAAAGTTTTTCCTTGTTGCCGTAATGATGCGTGAGGAGGCCGAGAGCCACGCCGGCTCTTTCCGAGATTTTCTTGAACGTGGTCTCAGCGTAGCCGTACTCGCCAAAAAGTTCCTTTGCCGCCTGAAGCAGGGCGGCCTTCCTGGTCGGACGCTGTTCTTTTGTGCCGGATACCCCTTCGATGGGGCCGTTTTCGCTGCCGGCTTCTTCCGTTTCCCCTGACTGATCGGCCTTTCCGGCCGTGCGCTTATGATTCATGGCATACCCGCTCTGAAAAATGTTTCTTTTTCAGACTGTTTAATCAATCAGTCTGAATTATGCAAGGAGTGCCGGGGAAAAGAGCTTTTTTTGTACCAGGGCCATACGCGGCGGAAAGTCCGTGTTTCCGCCGCGTATGGATACGAAGTATATCAGTCCGTGACGGGTTTTCCTTCGAGATAGCGGCGCAGCATGTCGAGAGCCGTGCCCGCGCTTTTCTGGCGCGTGGGGCCGCGCCCCGGGTAGCGGCCTTTGGGCAGAAGCCGCTTCACATAGGTCTTTTCCTTCGTCGCGAGGGCGATCCAGACAAGGCCGAGAGGTTTTTCCGCCGTGCCGCCATCGGGGCCGGCTATGCCCGTGATGCCGATGCCGTAGTCGGCGCCGGCCCGTGCCCGCGCCTCCTCCGCCATGCAGCGGGCCACTTCCTCGCTTACGGCGCCGTGTTCTCTGAGCATGTCCTCTGGTACGCCCAGAAGACGTGTCTTGGTGGCGTTGGCGTAAGTCACGAGGCCCGTGCGGAAGACAGCGCTCGAGCCGGGGATATCAGTGATGCGCTTGGCGAGCAGGCCGCCCGTGCAGGACTCGGCCGTGGCCACTTCCTCGTGGCGCTCCGCGAGCTCGTGCACGACCACTTCCTCGAGGCTCTCCACGTTGACGCCGTAGATGACGTCACCGAGGAGATTTTTCACCTTCTCCACCACGGGCAGGGCCAGCTTCCTGGCGGACGCTTTGTCCTTTCCCTTGGCCGTGACGCGCACGAACATCTCGTTGTGCGCCCCGAGGTAGGTGGCAACAGTGGGATTGGCCTGCGTGCAGAGGTCCCCGAGCTTCAGCGCCGCGTCTCCCTCGCTCTGGTTGAAGGTGCGCAGCATATAGGTGGCGAAGGCCGCGCCCGTGTGTTTCTCAAGGAGCGGCACGGCCTCGTTCAGGAACATGGGGTTGAGCTCGCGCGGGGGACCGGGGAGCATCATGACGAACTTTTCCTTTCCCGCGGCCACAAAGCACCCGGGCGCGGTGCCCACGGTATTTTTGAGGGCTGTGGCTCCCTTGGGAAGCAGGGCCTGGACAAGCTGGTTGTCGCGCATGGGCCTTGTGCCGAAGTATTCCTTCAGCCTCGCGAGGCTGTCCTTATCCTCCACGAGGGGGAGGCCCAGCGTGTCGGCTATGGTCTTTTTTGTGAGATCGTCGAGTGTGGGGCCGAGTCCTCCGGAGGTGATGACGAGGTCGCTCCGGGAAAGGGCCGTTTCGAGCACTTCCCTGAGACGGCCGGGATTGTCGCCCACGGTTTCCACATTCATGAGGTCGATGCCGAGCGCGGCCAGTTCCCTCGCAATGAAGGCCGCATCCGTGTTGACGGTATGCCCGAGCAGAAGCTCGGTACCCACGGAAATGATTTCTGCTTTCACAGGTATTCCCCCTTACCGCCCGAGGGCGCCAGCTATGACTTTAAGAGCTTCTTCGACAAGACAGGGCTGCGCCTGGGTTCCCATGTGCCCGAGCCGGAAGACCTTCCCAGCGAGGCAGCCGTAGTCGCCGCCGCAGACGAGGCCGCTGGCGCGCAGACGGCTGTCCCATTCCTCCCAGGTCATACCGTCCGGCACGAGGGCCGCGGTGACGGTCGGGGCGCAGGCTTCTTCGCTTTTGGGGTAGAGACGGATGCCAAGGGACGTAAGCCCTTTGCGGCACATCTCTGCGCACTTTTCGTGGCGGGCGAAGACTTTTTTCAGCCCTTCCTTCAGGAGGGCGTTGCACCCCGCGCTGAGGGCGCTCACGCCGTGCCAGTTGGGGGTGTAGGGGAAGAGGCCCTTCTTTTCGGCGTCCATGAAGGGCAGGAGAGCGTCATAGCCCTGATAGTTCACATCCCTGATACGTTCCCAGGCTGCCGGGCTCACGCCGACCATGCACATGGAAGGCGGACAGGAAAGGCATTTCTGGGATCCGCCGAGGAGGAGGTCGATGTTCCATTTGTCAGCCTCCACGGGGCATCCGCCGAGGGAAGACACGGCGTCCACGTAGAAGAGGGGAATGCCCAGATCTTTTTTGAGCTTTCCCAGCGCGGCCAAGGGATTGAGGGTGCCCGAGGGTGTCTCGCCGTGCACGGCGGTTATCATTACGGGATGGAGGCGCTTCGCCGCGTCCTCCACGCGCTCAAGCGTCGCATCGTCAATGACCGTGTCGTAGGGCTGGCTCACGAGCTCAACCCTGCAGCCAAGGGCCCGCGCCATATTAGCGTTGCCGTCGCCAAAAAGGCCGGTCCCCACGCAGAGCACGGGATCTCCGGGCCTGAGGCAGCTCTTCATGGCTCCCCAGAGGGCCAGCATGCCTTCGCCGCTCATGATGACCACATCGTTCTTCGTGCCCATGAGGCGGGCGAGCTGCCTTGACGTTTCGTGGTAGAGCGGGATGAATGCCGGCTCGGTATCAGCGGAGGGAAAGTCCGCGTGCATGGCGGCAAGAACGTCGGGGTGCACGGATGTGGGACCGGGAACCATCGGGATAGCGCAGTAAGACACAGTGCATTCTCCTTTGAGAAAACGCGGAACGAAAAATCCCGGAGCGGAAGGGCTCCGGGAAGGAAAAGGGAGGCCCCGGGAGCGGGGCTTTCTTATTTGCGTCGGCGGAACGCGTGTTCCCCGTACTCGCCAAGGCGCTCGAGGCGCGTGTCCACGAGCTCGTAGAGGGAGCCCCTGGTGAAGGTGCCGTCCTTGCGGCGCCGGCCTGCCTGCATGCCGGTGAGGAGCTGGACCGCGTCCTCGATGCGGCTCACGGGGTAGATGAAGAACTGCTTTTCATCGACGGCCTTCAGGATGGCCGGGGAGAGCATGAGCTCGTCGATATTGTCGGCGGGGATGATGACGCCCTGGGTGCCGGTGAGGCGCTGGTGCTGGCAGACCTTGAAGAAGCCCTCGATCTTCTGGGTCACGCCGCCCACGGCCATAATCTGGCCGGAATGGCTCACCGCGCCGGTAAAGGCGAGATCGAGGCGCACCGGCACCTCGGCGAGGGCCGAGAGCAGGGCCGCGAGTTCGGCGCCTGAGGCGGAGTCGCCCTCAATGCCGGCGTAGGACTGCTCGAAGAAGAGGGAGGCAGAGAACATGAGCGGCTTGCGGCTCGCGAACATGCCCGTGAGGTAGCTCACGAGGATCATCATTGCCTTGGTGTGGATGGGGCCGCCGAGATCCGCCTCGCGCTCGAGGTCGATGACGCCGTCGTGCCCCACGCCCACGGTGCAGGAAATGCGGTGGGGCAGGCCGAACTCGAAGTTGCCGTAGGTGGTCACGGCGAGGCCGTTGACCTGGCCTATGGCCTGGCCGGAGGTTTCGACCTTGATGGTGTCGCGGTCGTATTCCTCCATGTAAAGATCCTCGATGAGGCTCGTGCGGTACTTCCTCGCGGAATAGGCTTCCTCGAGGAGGGCGCCGGTCACCTTCTCCTCGCCCTTCATCCTGGCGAGCGCCGAGGCTTCGATCATGAACTCGCGCATGATGGGGAACTTGAGCGAGAGCCTCTTCTGATCCTCGCAGATGTGGGATCCGAGGTCGATGAGCCAGGCGAGCGCCGTGCGGTCAAAAGGCTGCATGTGCTCCTGGCTGATGATGCGGCTGATGCTGCCGAGATAGTAGCGCACGCCCGCCGCGTTGCGCGGCATGCGGTCGCTCATCTCCGCCTTGACGCGGAAGAGCTTGGCGAAGCGGTCGTCGGAATCGAGCAGGCCCTCGTAGAGGTACTCGTCGCCGATGAGGATGACCTTGAGATCGAGGGGCACGGGCAGGGGCCTCAGTCCCTTGGTGCGCACGGCCGTGTCCGGGATGTCGGGGTTGTCCTCGAGCCTCGCGGCGCTGGCCTTGAGGGCGCGCATGAGGCCCTCCCAGGCAGCCGGGTGCTGCATGAGATCGTCCATGTGCAGGACGAG
>ONPA01000176.1 GCA_900319575.1 uncultured Desulfovibrio sp.
CCTCCCATGATGGCCGGATTTCAGGCAGAGGAGAATTTAACCGGGCGAGCCCCCAAAAAAATGTGCGAAAAATTCTGGACGTTATCCTCCTTTCAGCGTTGCGCGGGATCATGCACTTTGCTAATGCTCATTCTTCAGCAAAAAACGTCCGCTTTACGGACGCCACAGGGAGTATTGTGGATGACCAGATATCTCACCGCCCTAGCCATAGCCGTGGTTCTGGCTCTTTCCCTCTCGGGATGCGGGGACGGAAAGGAGGGGGGACAGGCAGTCCGTCCCGTCCGCTCTATCGTCATCGAACCAGGGCCGGCTGCCATGAAGGAGATTTTCACCGGGCAGATTGACGCACACAATTACGTCAGCGTTTCCTTCCGCATAGCGGGTAAAATCCGGGAACGATTTGTATCTGCCGGCGACCGGGTGAAGGCCGGACAGCTTCTGGCCCGCCTCGACGACGCCGTCCAGAAGGATAGCCTCACAAGCGCCCAGGCACAGGTTCTGGCCTCAAAGGCGGCACTGGAGCAGGCATCAAAACTGGCAGGCCGCGCCGAATCCCTCATCGGCGAGCGCGCGGTGTCCCAGAACCAGTATGACACAGCGATCCGCTCCCGCAAGGAAGCCACTGAAAATCTCAGGGCCAGCCAGGCCAGTGCGCATTCAGCCGCCGAGCAGCTGAGCTATACCATCCTGAAAGCGCCTGTCAACGGTGTCATCACGAACCGCCTCGCCGAAAGCGGCGAAAACGTTGCAGCCGGACAGGCCATCTTCCGCATCGCCCAGGACTCCGGTTTTGATGCGGTTTTCGACATGCCGACGGAAATGATCCGCTGGGGACTGGCGAATGGCAGCCGCATAAAAGTCTGTCTGGACAGCGACAGGAATGTCTGCGCCACGGGCACGGTCTATGAAGTGTCCCCCGAAGCCTCGGATACCACCAGAACGCATCTCACCAAAGCCTTCATCGCCGACTGTCCCGCGTCCATGCTCCTTGGATCCACTGTCACGGGAGAAATCATCGAGGACAGGCAGAACGTTATCGTCATCCCGAAAACCGCCCTCACCAGCCATAACGACAGGGCCGCTGTCTGGGTCATCGGGCAGGACAGCACAGTTTCCTACCGTGCCATAGACATCGACCGGTACACGAAAGACAACGTGTACGTGAAAAGCGGCCTCTCGAAGGGAGACCGCGTCGTGACTGCGGGTGTCCAGGTTCTTCTTGAAGGGCAGAAAGTGAAGGAAGCGGCCAATGGCGCAGATTAATCTTTCCGCGTGGGCCATACGCCACAGCACGCTCATGCACTTTTTCATGCTCCTCGTGGCCCTGGCGGGCGTGCATGCGTACTTCGCGCTCGGACAGGACGAAGATCCTCCCTTTACGGTCAGGACCATGGTCGTGCGCGCCTACCTCCCCGGCGCCACCATTGACGAAACCATGCGCGAGCTCACGGACCGCATTGAGAAGAAACTCGAGGAAACCCCGTACCTCGACTATCTGAAAAGCTATACCACACCCGGCGAAGCGACAATTTTCGTCAACCTTCTGTCCGGCACACCTCAGTCCGAAGTGCCTGAGTGCTGGTACCAGGTCAGAAAAAAAGTCGGGGACATCTCCTACACACTCCCGTCCGAAACGGTCGGCCCCTACTTCGATGATGAGTTCGGGGATACGTATGGCATCATTTACGCCTTCACGGCTGACGGATTCACGCACAGGGAACTCAAGGACTATGTGGAAAAAATCCGCAAAAAGCTCCTGAGTCTCCAGTACGTCGGCAAGATCACGACCATCGGCGAACAGGACGAAAAATATTACGTGGAGTTCTCTCCTCACCGCCTCGCAAAGCTCGGGATCTCCCAGAACGCTGTCATTTCCGCCATCCAGCAGCAGAACGCCCTGACGCCTTCCGGCACAGTGGACACGGACAGCGATAAAATCGCCATTGAATCCTCCGGCCGGTTCCATTCTGAATCGGATATCGCCAACGTTACTCTTTACGCGGGATCCCAGAAAATCCGGCTCGGCGACGTGGCCACGGTGACCCACGGCTACGCCGATCCTCCCACGCCGCATTTCCGCTGCAACGGAAAGGACGCCATCGGCCTCGCTATCAACATGAGCAAGGGCGGCAACGTACTGAAGCTCAAGGAAAACGTTGAAAACGCGATGGCCCGAATCCTGGCCGATCTCCCCGTGGGCATTGAGACCACCCTCGTGGCCAACCAGCCCGCCGTGGTGCACGACTCGGTCAACGAATTCACGGAAGCCCTTTTCGAAGCCGTCGCCATTGTCCTGGGAGTCAGCTTCCTAAGCCTCGGCATGCGCGCAGGCACCGTCGTGGCCTGCTCGATCCCCCTGGTGCTCGCCTTCGTTTTTCTCGGCATGCAGATTTTCGACATCGATCTGCAGCGTGTCTCGCTGGGTGCGCTCATCATTTCCCTTGGCCTGCTCGTGGACGATGCCATGATCACCATTGAGAGCATGGTCAGCCGTCTCGAACTCGGCTGGGACAAGATGAGAGCGGCCACCTACGCCTATACCACAACGGCCTTTCCCATGCTGACCGGCACGCTGGTCACCATTCTGGGCTTTGTGCCCATAGGCCTTGCCAAAAGTATGGCCGGCGAATACTGCTTCACCCTCTTCGCCATCGTAGGCATGGCCCTCGTCGTGTCCTGGTTCGTGGCCGTTTTGTTCGCTCCTGTCATCGCCATGAGCGTGCTCCCGGACCACATTTCCCACGCCAAGGCGGACGATTCCCGCTTCGCCGGGATCTTCCACAAATGTCTTGTCTGGTGCATGCACCATCCAAAGACAACTGTCATCGTGACCCTGGCTGCCTTCATCCTTTCCATTGAAGGAATGAAACACGTTCCCCAGCAGTTCTTTCCCCATTCCACGCGACCGGAAGTTCTCGTGGACATGACCCTGCCTCAGAATTCCTCCATCGAAGCCACGGACGAAGTGTCCAGGCGCATCGACGATGTGCTCTCAAAAGACAACGACGTGGATCACTGGACAAGCTACGTGGGGCGCGGCGCCATCCGCTTCTATCTGCCCCTCGATGAACAGCTTGAGAATGACTTCTTCGCGCAGAGCGTTATCGTGACGAAAGGTGAGGATGAAAGGGAACGCGTGATCCAAAAAATTCAGAACATTCTGGATAACGAGTATCCCCAGCTCACAGGCCGTGCCTACGCCATGGAACTGGGACCGCCTGTCGGCTGGCCCGTGCAGTTCCGTGTTTCCGGACCGGATCAGGAGAAGGTCCAGGAATACGCACACCAGGTCGCGGGCATCATGGCGGCTTCCCCGGATCTCGAGAAAATCAGCTTCAACTGGGCTGAAAAACAGCGCAAACTGAAGATTGAGGTCCGTCAGTCCGAGGCACGCCGCCTCGGACTCTCGAGTTCTGCCATAGCGAAAGCGCTCTACGCTTCCGTGAGCGGCGCAACGGTAACGCAGGTACGAGACGACATTTATCTCATCTATGTCATCCTGAGGGCCCGCAAGGAAGACCGCACGAGCATCGAGCAGATCAGAAATCTAGACGTACAGCTGCCGAACGGCAGTTCCGTCCCCCTGAGCGTACTCGCCGATGTGACGTACACCCAGGATTATCCCCTGATCTGGCGCCGCGACCGTCAGCCGACAGTCACGGTCCAGGCTCAGGCCGTAAGCGGCAAAATGCCTGAAACCGTTGCGCTGGGACTCATGGGAAAAATGGAGAAACTGGAAAAGACCATGCTTCCGGGCTACGGCATCACAATCGGAGGTCCCGTGGAGGAAAGCAACAAAGCCACGGCCTCGGTTGTCGCCGTCCTGCCCATGATGTGCCTTCTCATGCTGACCGTGCTCATGATCCAGCTGCAGAACTTCGTGCATCTCGGCCTCGTCATCTGCGTGGCGCCCTTCGGCCTCATCGGCGTCGTTCTCGCCCTGGGGCTCACAGGCAATCCCATTGGCTTCGTCGCCCTCGTCGGTATTGTGGCCCTCGTCGGCATGATCATCCGCAACTCGGTCATTCTCGTGCATCAGATCGGTGTGGAAAAGAAACCCGGAGTTTCGGACTGGGACGCTCTCATGGCAGCCGCGACCATACGGTTCAGGCCCATCATGCTCACGGCCGTGGCGGCCATTCTTGGCATGCTCCCCATCGCGCCCACTGTGTTCTGGGGCCCCATGGCCAATTCCATCATGGGCGGCCTGGCCGTGGCGACAGCGCTCACCCTGCTTTTCCTGCCGGCCCTCTACGTCCTGATCTACAGGCTTAAGGATCCCGGTCCCCGGCCGGCTCCCGCAGGGGAGGCCGCCGCACCTCAGGACTCCGGAAGCGGAGACAGCGGGAACAGGGAATCCGTGCCGGACGATAAGCCGGACGCGGACAGGACTCCGGAAAGAGCAGAAACTCCGGAAGCAGAACAGGAAGAGGAGAAACGCGCCTCCCGGGCAGAGGTACTCCGGGACAGAATCCGGAGCCTATCTCGGAGCCGGACCGTATTCGTTTTCCCCGGGGTCACCAGGACGGGTGGCCCAGTAGACGGCAAGCAGATTCAGCACGGGGACGCAGAAAACGATGCCCCTCATGGCTGATCCGCCTATGTCATGCATGCGCCTCACGAAGGAGCTGAAGCACGGCAGAGCCACGGCGATGAAGAAAAGCGCCTGAAAGACGGGTCCAAACCCCTCAAGGCGCGGAGGAAGAAGCAGCGTGACGATGTAGAGAACAAGGCTCACTGCCGCGATGAAAAGCTGAAAAAACCAGAACTCCGAACGCGACGCGCGTCCGGTCAGTGTCGTGTACTGCAAAAGGCAGCTGGCGACGGAATTCTTAAAGGTCAAAACGGCCTCCCCTGTAAGAGATCAGATGGAAACGCGGCGCGGACCGGAGTTCCGGGACAGGTCAGCCGGGGCCATATCAGGCACTTGCCCGGCGCCTTTTCCCGTATCCGTGCCGGCGCCCGTGACTTCAGCTTCCGCCGTCACGTCGCGGGGAGCGCGCTCCCTGCGTCCTGCACGCAGAAGACGCTTCGCCCGCCCCTTCTTCCAGGCGCTGTACGCGCCGATCCCCAGCGCTTTGGCTGCGATCAGAATCAGAACGGGATGCATGATTATTCATTCTCCTTTACGGCCATTCTCTTCCCTTCCGGGGAGAGCGGCCAGAATTTCCGCGTAACGGGATATAATTTTCCCGTAATTTTCCCGCCTGTGCGGGAAAAGGCAGTTCGTGCAGTCCTTGACGCCATTTTTCCGGTAGCGGAAATTTCCGCCACACCGGTCACCAAGGAGATAAAGGGGACAGTAGCAGAACAGACAGTTGAAGTTCTCCGGATCCGCTCCGGGATGACAGGGAAAGTATTCGCATTCCCTGTTGCAGAAGAAAGCATAATGCCTGCCCTTCCAGTCCCTGTCCATAGAGCCGCCTCCTGAACCATCACGGTAAAAATAAGGCCTCCGCCACGATAAGGAAGAGTAGATGGCACCAGGCGGAAAAGCAAGACGTACAGCTCTTCACGACTGGCAAAAAATCTCCACGGCATTGCCCCAGTGCCCGTTTTGCGCTATTCAGAACGGTAATTGTGGGATCTGGAGGGGGTCCCTCCTTTTTTAACCGAGCGCGGCGTACCGGGGAACCCGGATGGCCGGGCTATCCAGGGAATCAGAGGTACGGGTGCCTGAGGCGCCGCGGCAGCGGTCCCGGTCAGAATGCTTTCCGCATCCTCTTCAAGGAGTTTGTCATGAGGTTCTTCTTCGTTCTTCTGGCTGCCCTTTCATTTGTCTGGGCAGGGAACGCACAGGCTAGGGACATGAAAGAAGCCACGGCTATGACCAAAAAGCCCATCACCATTGAAGCGACAGGCGGCAATCCGTACTTCAATGTGGTCTTCAACCACAAATCGCACGCCAGAATCAGCTGCCGCGTCTGCCACCACGAGGAAGGAAGCGAAGGGTATTACGTGTCCTGCACGGAATGTCATGACGCGGCCGGCGCGCATTCCAATGACCCGATGAGCGCCTTCCAGGCCTTCCATTACACCGGCAGGGCCGGAAGCGGAACCTCCTGCCTCGGCTGCCACAAGAAACTCCTTGAACAGAATCCCGAAAAGTATGCCGCCTTCCGCGGATGCCGTCCCTGCCACGCTTCCACCTCCGGCAGAGAACAGATAAAGCTCGACCTCACCGCCGCGCAGGCGAAGGCCGAGGCCGAACACCTCGAGAGCCAGGCTAGGGCCGCAGCCGCAGCCCTGACAGCTGCCCAGATCAGGGCTGACAGCGCGAAGGCAGAAGCCGAGACCGCCAGAAACAAGGCGGATGCCGACGCAAAGGCCGCGGCCGACTACAAGGCAAACAGGGCGAAAGCCGATCTGGCCGCCGCCATGGCCAAGCCCGAACCCAAGGCCGCACCCGCTGAAACCAAGGCTGGGGCGAAGGCTGAAAAGGCCGCTCCGGCTGAAAACGCGGCTAAGGAAAAGACTGAAAAAACCGCTCCCGCCGAAGCAAAGGATGCAAAGCCCGAGCAGAAGCCGGTCAGCGGAAATCAGCAGATGCAGAAGGACGCCAAGAAGGTGAAGGCGCCCCAGCATGGCGAAACCAAGGCCCAGTAACCGTTTTCCTTTCTGACGTGCAGGCGCGCCGATCCCGGAAAGATCGGCGCGCCTTTCTGTTTTCTCTGTCTTCTGCTTGCACATCATCACGTCCTGGATCATTCTTTGGGGAAGCTTTGGCTGAAGACTTCAGGAGGAAGACATGGCCCGCAAATTATCCGACGCCGGACCTCTGGAAAAATTCATCGCCCTTTTTGACCTTCTTCTGACAGAAAGGCATCCCGTCACGCTCAAAGAAATGGCCGACGAGCTCGGCTGCTCGCGCCAGACAGCTTCCCGCCTGCTCACGAAGCTTGAACTTTCGGATGTGGGACGCAAGTACCTCGAGGTCAACCGCACCCGTACGGTCACCGCCCGTTTCAGGCGCCAGCGCGGCCTCCCTACCCTCAACCTCAATGCCGAGGGATTTTTTCAGCTCATCCTCTGCCGGGACTTCATGCTTAACCTGCTCCCGGCCACCGTGCGCTCGCAGGTGGACACCACACTCAAAAGGGCAGCTGAATACGTGGACGGAAGCGTCCCCGTACCGGACGATCTGCTGGACATGGGAGAGCCCTCCAGCAAGGGGCGCGTGGACTACACACCTTTCCAGGGTCTCCTGCACACCATCATTCAGGCCCTGCAGTCGGGGAAAGTGCTCTCCATCGGCTATCAGCCCGAGCTGGACGGCGAGATAAAGCACTATTTTTTCTCGCCGCTGAGGCTCAGGTCAAACAGCAGCACCATTTACGTGAGAGGCTGGCTCCTGCAGAAAGACGGGGACGGCAGCCTGAAAAAGCGCCACGACAATCCCTCGAGCCTGCCCCTGCAGCGTTTCAGAAAGGCGGAGATCACACAGTACCGGTTTGGGACGCAGGAGGCCGGTGAAAGCGCACCCGACACTTTCGGCATCATCGAGGAATCCCCCTTCACTGCGGTCATAAAGTTCCCGAAATCCGCGGCCACGTACGTGGGCGAACGCATCTGGAGCGAGGGGCAGCGCATGGAGCGCACACCCGACGGTTCGCTCATTCTCTCGCTCAAGGCGTCCAGCCGTGCGGAGATCGTGTCCTGGGTGCTGAGCTTCGGCACGAACGCCGAGCTCCTCGAACCCGCGGATCTGCGGGAAGAGCTCAGGAACATATCCCGGAATCTCAGCAAATGTTACGGGGAGAAGAAGGACTGAATCCCGGCCTCTTTTCCCCGGGCACCGGCCCGCTATTCCTGTTCCCCGCCGCTGTCCCGGTCTTTCCCCACAGCCTCTCCGGCCATACGGGCGATACGCAGGGGCTGACGCAGGGAAAGCAGAAAGCCCAGACAGGCCAGGGACACAAAGATGGCACGTACGCGGAGCATTCCGGGGCCGGCCGTCCACACGCCGGCCGTCGGACAGGCCAGAAGCACTACGGCGAGAGCCGCGGTGAGAAGGTGCAGGGCCGCGAGGGAGGAGAGACTGGCGATCTCACTGCCGGTGTTTTCCTTTTTCATTCCCCCCCTGCGGACAGCCCAGACCTGGGCGGCCATGCAGAAGAGATCCATGATCACAAGGGCAGGCATAATACAGATCACGCCGATTTCCAGGAGGGACCAGTCAAGATACAGAGCATTGAAAACGGACAGCAGCCCGAGAGCGACGGAAAGAAGGACGGCGAAACCGAAGTAGAAGAGACGCACGGTGCGTAATCCTCCTGTTAACCCGCGTAATAATGCCAGAATTTAATCAGCACGGGCCACGTCGGGCCGGCCATGCAGGAAGCGACAAAAAGCAGGGCTCCGTAGAAAAGCCCGGAATAGCGGAACCACCAGTAGAGACAGACGCCGAGCACGAGCCCCACGCCGATGCAGTAGCCCGGGGAATAGGCGAAGAGCTGCAGTATGGACGGAGCCCAGGCCAGGAGGATTTCAGAGGGATCCCAGAGCCTCTGGGCGGGCTCTCCCGGGAGTACGTAATTCCCGATCCAGGTGGGGATGAAAATCATGAGCAGGGGCCAGGCCCAGTACATAATCCGTGAAAATGCGCTTTTCTTCGACATGGCTGTCCGACTTTCCTTATCGTTCTGACAACGGACCCTTATGGCGCGTACGCGCCGAAGGGTCCGGATCTGTGTCCGGCTGGCACCCAAACCGCGGAATCCGCCGCGGAAAGCACCCGCTGGCCGCGTATGTTGGAGTCTATGCCGGAGCGTGTCAAGTACGCCGGGGATCCGCGACCCGCCCGCTGGCTGCCTTCTCACAAAAAAAGGGAGGCGCGCCCTGAAAAAACGCGTCTCCCCCGGAGAGATGGCTGTATTGCCGCTGAAAACTACTTCACGTTGCGGTAGCCGTCGTACTTCTTGAGCTTGCCGGTCAGTTCGGTGCAGCCGTTGATGAGATCAGCGGGAGTGGAGCCGGCCTTCAGCTTTTCGTACCAGCCCTCGGCCTTCTTGCTCAGGAGTTCTTCCTTGTCCTTGCCAAGGCGCATGACCTGAGGCTTCGCCCACAATGTTCCGCCGTTCTCATTGCGGCCCTGCAGAAGGAACCGGATATCGCCGGCCTTGTTCGCTGCGGCAACGGAAAGCTTCGCGTCGTTCTGATAAAGGGCGATGGCGGCCAGGATGCCGGCGTCATCCTTTCTGGCGCGGTTCAGAACCAGCGCAGCCTTCGTGTCGGCGAATTCGGTGACGAAGTTGAAGTCACCCTGGGAATCGCAGGCCACAAAGACGGGGCCGCGGCCGTTATACAGGGGAAAGAGGATCTTCTGGATAGTGTTGCGCTTGCCAACGCCCTGCGTCTGATCGTGGAAATTGTAGTCGTAGTCGGCGATGTAGCGGCCGTTTTCCAGCTTGTTGGTCATGGCGAGAATTCCATCCACGCCCCTGATGCCGAACGTAGCGGGATCGACGGCAGCGGAAATGACGTCAATAAACGAAGCGGAGCAGATCCACACATCGATGCCGTCCTGATGCAGGGCGCTGATGAGTTCCTTCAGTTCGGGAGAAACGGTGATTCCCTGATTGAACTCAATGGAGAGCTGTCCGGCGCTGGCGCCATGATAGTTCTCGGGGCTCTTCCAGGTCACCTTCTTCCAGAAGTCCTTCTTCTGGGAGGCCTTCGCGTAATACGTGTAGGCTTCCATGGCCATGGCGCGCACTTCCTGAGGCGTCATGCCCGTGAACCAGTAGGTGACCCAGGGATAGGATACGGAGACGTCGTAGGCGTCGCCGATGGCGTCATAGAGCCAGCGGGCCTTGGTGGCGAATTCCTGCCAGTCCGGCGAGGCGTGGACCTTCTTCAAATCGAGCTTCTTTCCGCCCGTGTCGACCATGCCGGCCTTCCACAGGCGTCCGTAGGCGTCAGCCGCGTCCGTGGCCACCATCTGCACGGTAAGGTTGTTCCACTCCTTGCCAAGGTCCTTGGAAGGATCCGGCACGCCCGCGGTCAGAACGGAGAACATCTGCTCAGGCCTGATATTGAAGCGCATTTTTTCAAGCTGCCAGATAGCGAGCTGTTCCTCAACATCCAGGATGGAAACGGTGTTATCGAAGTCGAAGACAGCGTACGGACGCTGCGTGGGATTATAGGCAGGGCTGTTTCTGCCAACATCGGTCAGGAGTTCGTTCAGGCACGCCTTCACGGACGGATCCCAGTTAGTGCTCTTCAGGAGCGTCAAAGGGGCGGACTGCGCCGCCACTGCCACGGACAGGATGCATGCCACAAGGAGCATCCGGAGAACGATTGCCAGATTTCTCATACTTCACCCGGTCTGAACGACCCTTCTTTACGGGTTGGCTGATGGTTTCGGAACACTCGCAGCTCCCTGCCCCTTTCCTCCCGGGCCACGGGGCGGATGGGAGCCTCTCTTTTGACAAATTCCGCCGGACACAGGGTCCGGCATGACCGGCAGCCGGCTTACCGCGTGCCGGAAAAAGAAGGCGCGGCACCCGTCTGTACGTCCGGGTGGCCTCTTGCCGCGCCTGTTCCCGGAAAACGGGAACGTAAACTTTCGTGAGGGACCGGGTCTCCTGCCCCTTATGATCGGAGCCCCGGGCCGTCCGCAGAATTCCCCCCAGACTTCAGCAGACGGCCGGGATTGCTCCGTTCTAGCGCGCCCCGCTCAGCGAAGAGTACTGCGGCGCGAATGGGAGATAGCCCGCGGGCATGTCGTCTTTGAGGCTGACTCCCGAAAGTTTTCTGACGAACGCCCCCTGCAGGAGATAGCAGAGCTTAAGAACCGCTTCCTTCACGGAAAGGCCGGCGGGGCGGACATTGGAAATGCAGTTGCGGGCCTCATCCGTGCAGCCGCGGAACGGGGCGTAGGTCATATAGACGCCCAGCGAATCGGGAGAGCTCAGCCCCGGGCGCTCACCGATGAGGACAACAACGCTCCTGGCCCCGAGGGCCACGCAGACATCGTCACCGAGGGCCACGCGGCCGTGTTCGGCAAGCACGACAGGAGCCACGCTCAGTCCAGCCTTCCGCGCTTCCCCGATAAAGGAAATGGCCACGGAAGCGGCGTTTTCCTGCACAGCCGTTGAGGAGAGGCCGTCGCAGATACAGACGCAGACGTCCTTCCCCTTCTGGGAAGAATCCAGTCCCGAGAGCAGGGCGCGCGAGCTTTCCGAAAGACGGCGGCCCAGGTCCGGGCGCTGCAGGTAGGTCTCGAGACTGCCGCAGGCGCTCTCCACATCGATGACCTCATAGCCCGCATTCTCCAGGGGGACGCGCACCGAGGCCCTGTCGAGGGGCTTCCTGACGGCGTCTCTGGCTTTCGCGTGATCGAGGCTGAAATCAAGCCAGGCTTCATGGGGAACCCCGGCGCCGCAGCGGCCGAGCGCGATGCGGGCGTCCGTGAAAGACTTCAGCTCTGTCCATGGGTCTCCGGTGACATTCGGGCGCTCCCCGGCGCGGGAAGGAGAAGCGCCTGCTCTGCTACAGGAGAGACGGACCTGGGCATCCCCGGCCCCATCCTCTTCCTCCATGGAACGGCAGGAATGAGTCCCCGTGCCGCTTATGCCTTCCTCGAGGGCCCTGAAAGAGCCGCCGGCAGGGAGGAGATTGCCGTCCCTGTCGTGCACGCCCATGCTCTCAAGCCAGGATTCGAACTCGGGCGCCGGACGCAGGCCGAGGAGACGGCGCACGTACACGGCGTCATGGAAGGAAGTGGACTGATAGTTGAGCATCACGTCGTCCGCGCCGGGAATACCGATGACGTAATTGCATCCGGCCGCGGCCAGCATGGTCAGAAGGACATCCATGTCATCCTGATCCGCGTCAACGTGATTCGTGTAGCAGACGTCGCACCCCATGGGCACGCCCATGAGCTTGGCGCAGAAGTGGTCCTCCAGGCCCGCCCGGATGATCTGCTTGCCGTTGGCAAGGTATTCAGGGCCCATGAATCCGACCACCGTGTTCACGATGAGGGGCCTGTAGCGCCTCGCCACGGCGTAGGTGCGGGCCTCTATGGTCTGCTCGTCGCAGCCGAAATTGGCGTTGGCCGAAAGACCTGTCCCCTGCCCCGTTTCGAAATACATGCAGTTATCGCCGACCGTGCCGCGCCGCAGGCTCTTCGTGGCGTCCCAGGCCTCGTCCAGGATGGAGAGGCTGATGCCGAAGCTCGCGTTGGCCTTTTCCGTTCCGGCCAGGGACTGGAAGGTCAGATCCACGGGAACGCCGCGGTTGATAAGCTCGATGGTGTTGGTCACGTGCGTGAGCACGCAGCTCTGGGTCGGGATATGATATCTCGAAATGAGGCCGTCCAGCATGCAGAGGAGACGGGTGATGTTGGGCAGACTGTCCGTGGCCGGGTTGATGCCGATGACGGCGTCGCCGGAACCGTAGTAGAGGCCGTCGATGGTGGCCGCCAGGATGCCTTTCGCGTCGTCGGTGGGATGATTGGGCTGCAGCCGTGTGGCGAAGCGCCCCTTCAGGCCCAGCGTGTCGCGGAATCTGACCACGACGCGGCACTTGGAAGCCACGCTGACGAGATCCTGGAGGCGCATAATCTTGCTGACCGCAGCCGCCATCTCGGGAGTTACACCGGGGGCGACGGCTGTCAGGGCCGCCGTGTCAGCGGCGTCCGAGAGCAGCCAGTCGCGGAACTGTCCCACGGTGAAGGAAGAAATGGGTGCGAAGGCCTGGCTGTCATGGCTGTCCATGATCAGCCGGGTAACTTCATCGTCTTCATACGGAACGACCGCCTCGTTCAGGAAACGCTTCAGCGGCACATCGGCCAGAGCCATCTGCGCGCGGACGCGCTCTTCCCCGCTTTCGGCAGCCACTCCGGCCAGGACATCCCCCGATCGATAGGGGGACGCCTTGGCAAGGAGTTCGCGGAGGGTGGTAAATTCTGACATCTTCGTACCCCGGACCCGGATTACATATGGTGAGGCAGGTACATGGCGATTTCAGGGAAGACCATTACCAGGATGAGGCCGGTCACCATGATGAGGCACATGGGAATGATGGAGGCGTAAATATCCTTCAGTTCCACGCCCTTGGGAGCGAGGGCCTTCATCAGGAAGAGGTTGTAGCCGAAGGGCGGGGTCATATAGGCCACCTGGCAGGTGATGGTGTAGAGGACGCCGTACCAGATGGGGTCGAAGCCGAGGCTCTTCACGAGCGGGATGTAAAGCGGAGCGACGATGACCAGCATGGCCGTGTCATCGAGGAACATGCCCATGAAGAGGTAGGAAATCTGCATGACGATAAGCACGCCCCAAGGGGACAGGTTCCAGGAATCGAGGAAGAGGTGCTTGATGGCGTGCACGGCGCCGAGGCCGTCGAAAACGGCGCTGAAGCAGAGGGCAGCCATCATGATCCACATGAACATGCAGCTGACGCTGAGGGTCTGGACGAGAACCACGCGCAGAACCCGCTTTGTGAGCCTCTTCTTGATGAGGGCGGCCACGGTAGCCACGAAGGCGCCGACAGCGGAGCTTTCAACGAGGCTCGTGAAACCGGCAAGGAAGGCGCCCGTCACGGAGAGGATGATGGCCAGGGGAAGGAGGCCGTTTAAGAGCAGGCGGCGCTTTTCCTGAGGCGTGATATTCGCGAGGTCTTCCTTCGAGAGGCGCGGGGCGAGGGAAGGATTGATGCGGCAGCGGATGATGATGTAAGCGATGAGCATGGCGGCGAACATGAGGGCCGGAATAATGCCGGCCATCCACAGCTTGCTCACGGGCTGGCGGGCGATCATGCCGTAGAGAACCATGACAACGCTGGGCGGCATCATGATGCCGAGAGAGGAGCCGCCCTGGATGATGCCGGAAACCATGCGCTTGTCATAACCGAAGCGCAGCATCTCAGGCATGGCGATGGTGGCTCCGATGGCCATGCCGGCAACGGAAAGGCCGTTCATGGCGGAGATAAGCACCATGAGGAGGACGGTGCCAATGGCGAGGCCGCCAGGCAGGGGGCCGAGCCACACATGAAACATTCTGTAAAGGTCAGTGGCGATACCCGATTCGGAAAGCATGTAGCCCATGTAGATAAACAGGGGCAGTGTGATCATCGGGAACCACTTCATCAGTGTGATGCTGGCGTTGAACGCCATGGAGCTGCCGCCGCTGCCCCACAGAAAAGCGCCGGCTATGGCGCCGACGACACCGATGGCGGCAAAAACCCTCTGTCCTGTCAGCATGAGCATGCCCATGGAGGCGAAGAGCAGCAGGGCTATGGCTTCATGCGAAAGCGTGAACGTAATATCAAACATGGGGGGATCCTTTCATTTCCACCAGGCAAAAAAAAAGTGGCAGGCCGGCAAGAGAGAAACCGGCCTGCCGCAACGGCCGCCTACGCGTTGGCGTGGGCTGATTCTGGGAGAGGAAATTCGAGACCGGACTTGCGGTCGGATTCCGTCTTCTTCTCTTCCACCTCGACATTGCATTCGCGCTCGAGCAGGATGCGTTCGGGGATTTCCTCACCGATGGTTTCACCCTTCGCGAAGGCGTAAGCCTTGAAGAATTCAGAGACGGACTGGAGAATGGTCAGGACAATGCCGCAGCCCATGATGATCTTGATGGGGGCAAGAGCGGGAGCCCAGGCGGAGTTATTGTGCTGATGGAAAATGATGGAATACCAGGCGCTGGTGCAGCAGCCGTAGAGAAGCAGGGCGAGGTACGCGAAAAGAAAGATGGCCGTGGCGACATCCATGCGGGCCTGCTTCCTTCTGGTCCACTTCGAGTAAAAGACGTCCATGCGCACATGGGAGCCGAGAAGGAGAGCGAAGCCGCCGCCAACCATGAAATAGGCGGCCATGACGAACTGCGTAAACTCAACAGCCCAGAGAATGGGATGGTTGAAGAAGAAACGGGAAACAGCCGAGAAAAGCAGGACTCCCATCATGACGAAAATCAGATACATGCATCCGCGGCCCACGAAGCGGTTGATGCCATCGACGTAATGAACATAAGACTTAACGAAACCACACATATGCTTTCTCTCCCTGGGGGGCGGTGCCGGTTTTTCCTCTCCACCGGCACCGCCTAACAGCGCAGTATTTCAGACGACCGGACGTAATGCGGAACTAATAACGGTAAGGACGGCCGGCCTTGACCATCTGGTCATTGTACTTTGTGAGAATGTCCACGACCTTGGCGCAGCGGGGGCTCCGCTTGGCCACTTCGGCCCAGAACTTGTGGGCCTCATCCTCGACCTGGGCCCATTCGCTGTCCGGAATGGAGGTGAGCTCCATCTTGCCGCCGGTGACGCGGTAGTTCGCTTCACCCCACCAGTACCAGTGCTGGCGGTAGAGGTTCGAGTTGTCGCAGGAAAGCTTGAACAGGGCCTTCAGGTGATCCGGCAGCTCCTTCCACTTCTTGGAGTTGACGAAGTAGGAACCGATCCACGCGCCGCAGATGTTGTTGGTCAGGAAGTAGTGGCAGTTTTCAGCCCATCCGGAGGTGTACATTTCCGTGATGCCGGACCAGCACACGCCATCGAGTTCCTTGGTCTGCAGGGCCACCTGGATGTCTTCCCAGGGAAGCGTGGTGGGAATCACGCCGAAGCGGCTCATAAACTTGCCGCCCGTGGGGAAGGAGAACACGCGCTTGCCCTTAAGGTCAGCGAGGCTCTTAATCGGGGTGGTGGTGGAGAAGTTGCAGGGATCCCAGGAACCGGCGCAGATCCATTCCACACCGGGGATTTCCTTGTAGGCCTCCCGCCAGATTTCATTGAGTCCCCAGTGGTCGAAGAGGGCCGGCACATCCAGCGAATAGCGGGTGGCGAAGGGGAAGTAGGCGCCGAAGATGCTCACGTCAGCGGGCGAGGACATGGAGTCTTCATCGCTCTGGCACGCGTCAATGGTGCCGTCCTGGACAGCCTTGAAAAGTTCGCTCTGGGGAACCAGCTGATCGGACGTATAGAGTTCGATGACCATTTCGCCCTTGGCGGCCTTGTTGAACGCCTCAATCTGGGGCTTGATGACCTGTTCGGCGAGAGCGGCGCCGGCGTAAGTCTGCATGCGCCACTTGATGGGGGCCTTGTCGGCCTTTGCAGGGGTGGAATCAGAAACGACGCCGGCTGTCGCGGCCATGGCCATGGTGGCTCCGATGCCCATATTCTTCAGAAAATCACGTCTTTGCATTGAAAAATCCTCTTTTTTGAATGTCTCCAGCCGGATCCCGGCCCCCTGCTTCGGGAAGCCTCCCAGGAGATTCCGTTGCTTTCGTCAGGAATAAATGCATCAGGCGTGCCAACTCTGATCAAGTTTTCGTCTGCCATCATTAAAATTTAATAATTTCAAGTAGTTATTATCGATTGCCCTTTTCCTCTGAAAAACAGGATTTTTTCTTTTTTTGTTTTTCGGGCCTTTTTCCAACATTTTTGTCAGTTTTATTCAAAGAAGTGCCGGAGATACCGTTCCCGGATTTGATGCGTTTCTGTACCAATTTTTTATATTATTACATATTGGTAACTTTAATATATGCAAAAAAGTGTTTTTTAATACATAACTATCTGAAATTTTTATTTAATTCTTATTTATATCCCTTCCAGACTTTCATTTTCCATTTTTCATCCGGGAAATCGCTGATACACGATTGATCCGCGTGCGGAAAGGCTCATTTTCTACATAAATGTAAAAAATAATAAATATGACATTTGTGTGTCTTTTTAAGACTCATAAAAGAATCAGGATTATTCACTTATCTCACTGTTTTTCCCGTTTTTTTTGAAAATTTACATTTCAGAAGGCTTTCCGGTGCCCCCGTCTCCGGCCCCCCCGGCTGCTGAAGGAAATTCAGGAGAATTCTGTCCCTGCCCCTCCCCTGCCGGCAGACGGTGGAGGCTTTCAGAATCCTTCTGCTCCACCCGCGCCTTCTTCTTACAGTGCGAGGGGGGCTCCCCCTGAATCACGCTTTCTTTCATTCCCGTGGCCTGGTTTCCCCGAAATTCAGGACATTATATAGAGACAGCCAGGGAGAGAACCATTTCCCTCCATCTCCTTCCCCATATCAGCAAAGGCAAAAACCATGCGTCTCCTTCACAAAATCCTTCCCGTTCTCCTCATGCTCTCTCTTTCAGCCGCTGCGCCCGCCGCTCTCACGGCTTCCTCCGTACAGGCAGCCGAGATACGCGCCTCCGTATGCGGAACCTTCACCAACGCCTTCGCAGCGGTGAAAAAAGCCTTTGAACAGAAATACCCGGGAGATGAGGTGGTTCTCTCCTTTGGCGCCTCCAATCCCCTTCTGCGCCAGATTGAGCAGGGCGCTCCTGCCGACGTCTTCGTTTCCGCCGACGTGGAAACCATGGATCAGGCTGTCAGTAAAAAACTCGCCGATCCCGCCACCCGGCGCGACATTGCCCGCGGCAGCATGGTCATCATCCAGCCGAAGGACAGCACAGACAAAATCACTTCCCTGAAGGATCTGGAACGCGGTTCCGTGAAGCGCATCGCCGTCTGCAATCCCCAGACAACGCCGGCAGGCCGCTACACGCAAAAGGTTCTCTCAAAGCAGAACCTCTGGGACACGCTCTCTCCCCGCTTTGTGCAGGCAGCCACCGTGCGCCAGGCCGTCGATTATGCCGCGCGCGGCGAAGTTGACGCGGCCTTCGTGTTCAGAACCGACGCGGCCCGCATGCTGGACAGGGTGTCCATCGCCATGACCGTGCCCACGCCGAAGCCCATCGTCTTTCCCGCTGCCTGCGCCCTGACCGGCAAAAACCCCGAGGGCGGAAAACGTTTCCTTGATTTTGTCTCCTCCCCAGAGGGACAGAAGATTATCGCCGGCTTCGGCTACGAAAAGCCGTAATCCCCCCTTTTCTCCTTCCACTCATCCCCTCTGAAACCCGGATCCTCTCCAGAAAGGATCCGGGTTTCCTTTTTTCCAGAACACGGGACCTTCCGGGCAGGCCCCCCCCGGGCCGGCGGCTCTGCCGCCTGCCCTTCCCGGATGACGTGCCACTTTCTCAGCGCACCGGCTTCTGTTACCATGCTCCTCAAAAAAACGGAGGCAGGCATGCTCAGACTGACGGAAAAGGATCTTGATGACTTCGCTGACTATATGAAATCAGGAGAGATGGAAC
>ONPA01000164.1 GCA_900319575.1 uncultured Desulfovibrio sp.
CAGAAGAGCAGACCGGCTTTCCCTTTTCGTACTGGCGGTTCCGGAGTGTGGTACGCATGGCTTTTACCTGGTTGAAATCATTGCTCTCTTCCCGCAGGAAGGAAGAGAAGACAGGACCGGAACAGGAGCAGCAGGACAGAAATTTTGCTATCCTGAGCAACCGCTTTCGTATGTTTCTCACAGCCTGGAACCGTTTCCAGGAAATAGAGTCGCAGATCGAATACACGCTCTGCTGTGAACATCCGTTCGGCATTTACAAAGTGCGGGCCCTGTGCACGGATGTTGCCCTGCAGGTCTTTCAGTGCGTGCGCCAGCTGAAGGCCCTGGATGGCAGGCATACGGACGAGCTGGTGAAGCGCTTCAGCGTCCTTCAGAAAGAAGTAAGCTCCCTCGTCTATGATCTCCACAGACGCATACAGGGGCCTTTGATTCTTCCCCTGAATTCCCCGGAACTCGCTTCCAGCACACTCCTGGCTTCCCCCGAGGCCGTACGGCTCAGCACGCTCCCGGATAAATACCGGGATCTCGTTCCCCGCGGTTTCGTGATCACGGGAGCGGGGTGTGACCTTCTCCTTGGAGAGAAAAAAATACGCGAGGAAATCAACCGCCGCATTCAGTCGGAAGGGGGACTGAAGACGAAGCGTGTGCTCAGGCTGGGCCTCGGCGCCGAGCAGGTGGTCAGAGAAACTCCCATGCCTCAGGAACTGCAGGACGCAGTCAGGGCAGCGCTGCATGAGCTGAGGGAAGAGTGCCGTGACAGCGGGCCTATGCTCCTGGTCTTCAAGGTACGCCTCTGGCCTCCGGAATCAAAATACGAGTCTGACGGGCTGTACATGTGTCCTGAGGCCCTGCCTCTTTCTTCCCCTGACGAAGAGATACTGGAGGCTGTGCACCGGGCCCTCTCCCTGAAGCAATGTGCGCAGGCGCTTGTGTACCGCCGCGCCCGTGGCCTCACCGGATCGGGCACAGGCTTTTCCGTTTCCTGCATCGCCATGGAGAGCGGTTCGAAACGCGGCGTTGTGAAAACCGCGCATCCTCTGCAGCCGGAAGGCTCGCTTCTGCAGGTGTACGTGTTCCATGGCCAGCCGAGGGAAAAGAAGGATTCCGACCGGTTCTCCGTCTCCCCGAATCCACCGTACGCCGTGCGCGTGACAAGGGAGAGCGCAAATTTCTCTGAGAGTCTTGATAAGGCGACGGTGTCCCGCGTGGCTGGCATTGCTGCCGAGCTGGCGGCCGACAAGGGCTGTCCCCAGTCCATGTCCTATTTCGTCACGCCGGATGGAAGAATTTACATTCATACCCTCCATGACCTCCTGCTCAGGCAGCGCGCAGCCACGCCTGTGATGAAGAAGGAAGAAGAGGCAGGTCTCCGGGGGCCTGAAGAGAAGCATTACGCCGAGGACGAGCTTCTGGACAAACTTCCAGATCCGATTCTGTCCGGAGGAATGACGGCCAATCAGGGGGTTGCCGCAGGACATCCCGTCATTGCCAGAAAATGGAATGATCTCAGGAATTTTCCACCTCATGCTGTCCTTGTCGTTCCGGATGATCATTACCTCTGGGTTTCAGCCCTGGACAGCGTCAGCGCCCTCATTGTGGAGAAGGGCAGGATGAGCTCGCGCCTTGCTGACATCTGCCGCGAGTTCCGCATTCCCACTATTTTCCAGCTTCCGGGAGCCATGGAGAAGCTGAAGGAACTGGAATGGGTGACCGTGTCGGCCAGTGATGGCTGCGTGTACGCCGGCCTTCAGGACGTTTTGGCCGCGCAGGCCGTACGTCCCATAGACTACATGCCCACTTCACCGGTATACCGCATTCTGGATAAGGCATCGAAGTATATTTCTCCCCTGACCGTGGATCCGCAGAGCCTCGATTTTACAGCGGCCAACTGCCGCACATACCGTGACATCGCCGTGTACTGTCACGCCAAGGCTCTGGATGCCATGTTCGCCCTCGGGTCCGAGCAGAAGGGAACCGAACTGCGCGTGCGCCAGCTGTATGACCAGGTTCCCAAACAGTTCTGGGTCATCAATCTCGGCGGGGGATTCGCTCCAATCACACATAAGGGGCCGCTCATCGATATCCGGGACATCACATGCGTTCCCATGCAGTCCTTCTGGCACGGCATGAACGCCTACGACTGGGAAGGACCGCCGCCTGTGGACGGCAAGGGTTTTCTGTCGGTCCTCTTCGAGGCGACCACAAATCCGAATCTCGAACCGTCTGCCCAGACACAGTACTTCACGGAAAAGAATTATTTTCTTGTTTCCGGAATCTATATGAGCATGTTCGCCCGGTTCGGCTTCCATTTTATTTCCGTGGAGGCCCGCGTGAGCGAGCGCCGTGGTGAGAACTATGTGTCCTTTACACTGCGCGGCGGTGCTGCGGATATCGAGCGCCGCGTTTCGCGCGTGAATTTTGTGGGAGATCTTCTGTGGGAATTCGGCTTCAAGCCGGACATCCGGGGAGATTCCCTTACGGCCAGGCTCGAGGGAATGTCCCTCGAGGAGGGCAGAGCGCTTCTGGCTGTCGCCGGTCATCTGACCACGCATACGCGTCAGCTTGACATGATTATGCTCGACAAAGAGCAGCGGGCCCGCAAGAAGGAAGAAATTCTGGAGCAGTGCCGTGCTCTGTACACGGGGCGCAGGTAATAACCGAATCTGCATGGCTTTCCGGGACGGCACCGGGAATGCCGGGAGTCAGGGCAATGTCTGAAAAAACAAACCCCAGACGGGAGTACCGGCGGATATACCGCAATGTGCTGATCACTCTTCTGCTTCTGGCGGTAACCCCGCTGGTGGCTCTGGGATGGTTTTCCATCAACCGTATCGACAGCGTCTACGATGAGAAGATCAGTGCCGGACTGGAAGCTCTCACGAGTTCCAAGCGCCGGGCTCTGGATACGTTCCTTGGAGAGCGCATCTCACAGATCCGCACGCTGGCCTTCACGCACAGCTATGAGGAACTCAGCAATCCCGGCAGACTGAGCAGCATCTTTTCCGTGCTGCAGACGAACGGCCGTTCCTTCGTTGACATAGGTGTCATCAACCTCGAGGGACGCCACGAGGCCTACGTGGGGCCCTACAACCTCCTCAACGCGGACTATCACGATGCGGAATGGTTTTCCGAAGTTCTGCACAGGGGCACGTACGTGAGCAACGTCTTCCTTGGCAAACGCAATCTTCCTCATTTCATCATCGCGGTGCTGCGCCACGACGGGACGCACAGTTTCATACTGCGCGCTACTATTGATACCGAAGCCATTCTGTCACTTCTGCAGCGTATTTATTCGGGCAGCCGCGCCGACGCCTTTCTCATGACCAGGGATGGCATTCTGCAGACCGATTCCATCTATTATGGAAAAGCCATGTCGAAGGTGAACTTCGGGGAAGTTCTGGGCCCCGGGGAGCGCGATTCCATCGCGCTGCGTACGCTGAAGACGGCAGACACACAGCAGAAAGGAAGCGGCAGTCTGCTGGCCGCCTTCACACCTCTGGAAAACATGCCCTGGGTTCTGGTTGTGCTCGATGACGTGAGGCAGTCCCTGACGCCGCTTCGGACGCTGAAAATCTTTATTCTGGGCTTTGTCATCGTGGGTCTTGTGCTTGTGACGGCAGGCGCTGTCCTTTCCACGCGCAAGCTCGTCAAATCCATCGAGGAAAAGGACCGCCAGCAGGACAATATCGATGCCCGCCTGCTTCAGTCCAGCAAGATGGCCGCGCTTGGCAAGATGGCTTCCGGCGTTGCGCATGAGGTTAACAACCCGCTCATGCTCATTCAGGAGAACGCGGGCTGGATAAGCGATCTCCTGAGTGACGAGGATCGCAGCAAGATGAAGAATTATGATGAGATCCTGGCGAGCTGCGACAAGATAAGCGCCAATGTGCAGCGCGCCCGGGGCATCACGCAGCGTATGCTGGGCTTTGGCCGGCGCATGAACCCCGGCAGGGCAGAGGTCATGCTGAGCGTCGTGGCTGACCATGTGGAAGAGCTTCTCCATTCCGAGGCTACCAGCCATAACGTGCGCATCATAAAGAAATATTCTTCCGATGTGCCGGTCATTCTTTCGGATCCGGCCCAGCTCGAGCAGGTGATTCTGAATATCATCGACAACGCCATTGATGCCATTGGCCAGAACGGCACAGTGACAGTGACTACCGGGCGTACGCCCAACGGTGGAGCCTCCATTGCCATCTCCGATACGGGACCCGGTCTTGATGAGGAAACAAAGAGCAAGATTTTCGATCCCTTCTTCACCACCAAGCCTCTCGGCAAGGGAACTGGCCTTGGCCTGGCCATCTGTTACAATATTCTGGAAAAGCTTGGCGGGCGCATTGACGTGCAGAGCGAAGTGGGCAAGGGAACGACCTTTACCATCTTTATGCCGCCCGAACCGCCTCAGCAGTCCCTTATGAAAAACAGCCTGAGCGATAATGAAAGCCACGACAAAGCCTGAGACTGCCCTTCAAAGGAGATGTACCCATGCATGTGCTTATGGTAGATGATGAAACGGAATTTCTGGAAATCATGAAGAAACGCCTGGGCAGGCGTTCCATGGATATAACTACTGCTTCCAACGGTATGGATGGCCTGAAATGCGTGCAGGCCATGACTGACGGAACGGGACCGAAGTTCGATGTGGTGGTCATGGACGTGCGCATGCCGGGCATGGATGGTCTTGAAACGCTCGGAGAGATGAAGAAAATCGCGCCAAAGCTGCCTGTTATCCTGCTGACGGGACACGCTTCAGTGGGAGTGGCCGTCCGCGGCATGGAAAATGGAGCGTACGATTATCTGCTGAAGCCTGTTTCCCTGAATGAGCTGATCATAAAGATGGACGAGGCAGTGCGGGCAGCGAAGTAATGGAGTCGCCATGGGATTTCTTTCCAGTTTAGGAAAGCTCTTTCACAGAGAGCACATACCCACGCCGGAAGAAAGGGCCGAACTTGAGGCTGTGAAAAAACAGATCCGGGATCGATGCAAGCGGTTCAGGAGCCTGCTTTCAGCCAACAAGACGGCGCTGGAAATCATGAGCGATATCGAGGAGCACCTGAGCGGAACGCGTCCGTTCGGCATGGAGTACATCAGGGGCGCCGGTACGCGCGCTGCGGCTTCTGTCTACCAGATGGTGCGCGAGCTCAACTCCCTCACAGGCAATGCCTATCCGGAACTCCCTGATGCGTTCAGCCGCGTAAGCGGACATATCGATACGGTTCTGAAGCCGGCGGTCTACTCCACCGACGGGCCTCTTGTGCTGCCTCTTCAGGCTATCAGTCTGGCGAACATCCAGGAAGTCGGCGGCAAAATGGCAAACCTGGGAGAGGTGAGCTCCGGGGCGGGGCTGCCCGTTCCCTCCGGCTTTGCTGTGACTGTTACGGCATACAGACTTTTCCTTAAGGAGAACGGTCTGGCCGAGGAAATTGAAAAACGTATCCGCGCCACGGATATGGATGATATGTCCCAGCTTTTTACGCTTTCTGCCGGCCTGCAGCAGGCTGTGCAGCAGGCGCCGCTTCCGGCCGCGCTGGAAGACGCTATCTGGGGACAGATTGAAATTCTCGTGGACAAGTACATGAGCGAGGATATCCGTCTCGCCCTCCGCTCCAGTGCCGTGGGAGAAGACGCTCTGGGAGCGAGCTTCGCCGGACAGTACCGTACGGAGCTCAATGTGCTTCCTGATGAAGTCTGCGACATCTGGAAGGAAATCGTGGCCAGCAAGTATACGGTAGCTGCGCTGAGCTACCGTTACCAGCGCGGCATCCCTGACGACGCGGCGCCCATGAGCGTCGGCGTGCTGCGCATGGTAAGGGCTCTGGCCGGCGGCGTTGCCTACAGTGAGGATCCCGTGGCCGAAGGCAAGGATTCAGGATCTCGGAATGTTGTCCTGAATTCCGTGCCTGGTCTTCCTGAGGCCGTGGTCGACGGCGGTGTCATGCCGGACACGTTCACGTTCTCGCACAGTCATCCGGCACGCCTTGTTTCCCGGCATATCGCGTGCAAAGCGAGCCGTCTGGATACGGATACAAGCCTGGCCACGGGCATTCGCAAAACCATGCTTACGCCCGAGGAGGGCAGCGCGCCGAGTATTACGGATGAGCAGGCCCGCGAGGTGGCCCGCATTACGCTGGCTCTGGAGGAATACTACGCAAAACCCCAGGACGTGGAATGGGCTCTGGAGACGACCCGCGACGGGAAAGGCACGCACGTGATAATTCTGCAGAGCCGTCCTCTGCAGCTGGAGAAGTCAGAAAACGGAGCCGAGGCGCAGCCGGAAATCAGAGAAGAAGATGTGTCCGTGCCTCCGGAAGAAATTCTGCTGCAGGGCGGTATAGCCGTGAGCAGCGGCGTGGCGCTCGGCCCTGTCCATATCGTGCACCGCGACCTTGACATGCTTTCCTTTCCGAAGGGCGGAATCCTGGTAGTGGAGCGTGCGTACCCGCGCTGGGCAACGCTTCTTCCCCGCGCGGCGGGCATGATCAGTGAGAACGGCGGCACAGCCGGACATCTTGCGTCGGTATGCCGCGAATATCACGTGCCTGCGCTCTTCAGCCTCGCGGAAGCAGTGAAAACGCTCTCGAACGGCCGTGAAATCACCCTGGACGCCAATCACCAGCGCGTCCTCTCCGGCCTGCACAGGGAACTTCTGCAGGGAGACAGGACGCACCCGCGCCTCATGGACGGATCTCCTGTCATGAAAGCGCTGCAGGACGCGGCCCAGTACATCGTTCCCCTGCATCTGCTCGACCCGGACTCCAGCGATTTCAGACCGGAAAAGTGCACCAGCCTGCATGATATCACCCGTTTCTGCCACGAGAAGTCGGCCAATTTTATTTTCAGCGGGGACACGGACATTTCCCGTTCCATGGGCAAGCAGCTCAGGGCCGGAGCCAAACTGCAGTACTGGATAATCGATATGGACGACGGCTTTACGCGCGATGTGCAGGGGCCTGTGGTCGATATCAGTGAAATCGCCTCGAAACCCATGCTGGCCCTCTGGGATGGCATGTGCGCCATCCCCTGGAACGGGCCGCCAACGGGCAGCGCGGCAGGCCTCATGAGTGTTGTCTTCGAGAGCACCATGAATCCCGAGCTCGAAGTTACGGCGCCCAATACCATGGCCATGCGCAACTACTTCATCATTTCGAGCGCCTACATGCTTCTGCAGGCGCGCTACGGCTACCACTTCTGCACTGTGGAGGCCCTGGCATCGAATGAAAAACAGGAGAATTTCGTCAGTTTCCAGTTTAAGGGCGGCGCGGCCGACGTCAACCGCCGGAAGCTGCGCACGGCGATGATTTCCGGCCTGCTCGAGCCATACGGTTTCCGTGTGGATTTGAAGGGTGATTCTCTCTATGCCGTTTCCGAGGACATGGAGCGCGACGATATTCTGATCCGGACCGAGCTCATCGGCTATCTGCTGATTCACACGCGCCAGAGTGACATGATCATGGAGGACGATGGCCTGAGAGAAAGCTTCAGAAGCAAACTGGAGGACGATATGAAGAAAGTCTGCGCCCGTGCCAGGGCCAGGCTCCAGAGCGCGGACGGGGGGGGCTAAACCTTGACAGGAGCCTACTCTTCAGGTAAGAGGGTGCCCAGCATAACGGACGGTTAGCTCAGCTGGTAGAGCGCTGCCCTTACAAGGCAGATGCCGCAAGTTCAAGTCTTGCACCGTCCACCATTACCGGACAAAAAAGCCATCAGGAATTTCCTGATGGCTTTTATCGTTTTCTGTTTCCGTATCAGACAAGCAGCGGCGCGTCGTTCCTGCCGGAATCATCTGTTTTCTTGCCGGAAAGATAGGTCTTAAAGGCGTAAAGTCTGTCCATGGTGCCGAAAACGTACAGCACATCGTTTCCCTTAAGCACAAAACTGCCATCGGGCGAGGGGTACATGTGCGGATCCCGGTAGACAGCCACCAGCGTGACGCTGAACCGGTTGCGCATGGCCGTGTCCGAAAGGGTCTTTTCACAGAGAGGGGCATTTTCGTCCATTCTGAGAGCCTGCACGCCCATTTCGGGGAGTCTGTCGACGAGGGAACCGAGATCTTCTGCGGAGTGGGTCATACGGCGCACCATGCGATAGCTCTTGTGGCGGGCGTGATCGCAGAGGCGTTCGATGTCCTGACGGGGCACGAGGTAAGTGGAGAGCACCTGGCTGAACACTTCAAGGGCGGATTCGAATTCTTCGGCAACGACATAGTTGGCGCCAAGCGCGTGGAGCGGCCCCACCTCGGTGACAAAGCGCGTACGGGCGATGATGGTGATCTGGGGATTGGCAGCACGGGCCTTGACCACGATAGCCCGGACGGCCGCCGGGTCGGAAATGACGATGGCTATGGCTCTGGCGCGTTCGATGCCGAGGCTTTCAAGGATGGAGGGCTGGCTGGCGTCGCCATAGGAAATGGGCAGCCTTCCCCTGTAACGGTTGACCGTCTCAGGGTTCATTTCCAGAATATTGAAGGGCAGATGGCATTCTTTTGCGGCGTTGGCGAGCGTTTTGCCTGAAAAGCCGAAACCGATAATGATGATGTGATCGGTAAGTTCGCTGGCCGTTTCCTCAGCCGCCTCGGTGTCCCCGTCGTGAACGTTCAGTCCGATCTTCTTGAGGACGCGGCAGACATCGGCCGCGAAAGGTTTGGAAGCCGAGATAAGTCCGGGCGTCAGCATCATGCTGATAACGCTCAGGGCGAGAAACATCTGATAGGTATTTTCGTTGAGCAGGCCTGCGGAGACGCCGGATGCAGCGAGGACAAATGAAAATTCGCCGACCTGGGCGAGGCAGAGAGAGCCCATGATGGCCGTTTTGAGGGGGTACCCCTGGACCATAATGGATGGCATGCAGAGCAGGGTCTTCAGAACGATGAAAGCGGCCACGACGCCTGCGATGAGTCCGGCGTGGCTGATGACGAAATCGATATTGAGCATCATGCCCACGGAGATGAAAAAGAGGCTCATGAAGACATCCTTATAAGGCAGGATGTCAGCGATGACACTCATGGAATACTGGGAGCGGGCCAGCATCAGACCGGCGAGGAAAGCGCCCAGAGACATGGACATGCCCAGGAAGGAGGTAATGCTGGCGAAGCCGAGGCAGAGTACCAGGGTCGTCAGCAGAAGGATTTCCCGGGCTCTCGTGCCGACCACGGCGTTCATGAGCCGGTCAAGCAGGAATTTTGAGAAGATGAACATGCCTGCGGCGAGGCCAAGTATTTTCACCGCCGCGCCGATGAGCACGTTGGCGGTAAGCTCAAGCTGTCCCGAGAGCATGGGGATGAGCAGCATCATCGGGGCGACCATCATGTCCTGAAAGACAAGGATGGCCAGATCGAGGCGGCCGACAGGTGTGCCGGCTATGCCTTTCTGCTGGAATATCTGAAGGACAATAGCCGATGAGGAGAGGGCGAAGAGACATCCCCACAGAACGCCGCTTTTGGGGTTGCCAAGGTAGAGACCGAGCCCCCAGCAGGCCGCGATAATGAGGCCGATCTGCAGGCTGCCGCCTACAAAAACGGGCTTTTTCAGGCGGTTCAGTGCGTCTCCGGAAAGTTCCATGCCGATGGTGAACATCAGCATGGCGACGCCGAGGTCGGCCACATGGTCGATGGTGCTCTTGTCACTGACGAGACCAAGTACAGACGGGCCGCAGAGCACGCCCGTGAGCAGAAATCCTACCGTAGCGGGAAGCCTGATCTTGCTGGCCGCAAGGTTTACCAGGATAGACAGCAGGAAAAGAATGACGATCTCGGCGAGAGGGGAAAAATGCATAGTGCCTCCGTGAAGGGTTCCCACTATCACCGGCAGGAACAGTCCGCAAGAGACAGCAGAAAAGGCGAAAGAGAACGTCCGCAGGTATAAAAAAAGGGCGGCGCCCGAAAAGGGGTGCCGCCCTGATGCGTACACTAATCAGGCTGCGTCAGGCAGCTATGTACTGACACCGGTCTTCAGTCCGGAGTTTAGTACATGCCACCCATGCCGCCCATGCCACCCATGCCGCCCTGAGCACCGGCAGCAGGAGCCTGCTTGGGCTCGGGCTTGTCGCAGATAGCGCATTCGGTGGTAAGGAGCAGAGAGGAGACGGAAGCGGCGTTCTGCAGAGCCACACGGGTGACCTTCTTGGGGTCGATGACGCCGGCCTTGAAGAGGTCTTCGTACTCACCGGTGGCGGCGTTGAAGCCGAAGCCGTCCTTGCCATTGCGGACCTTCTCGACCACGACGCTGCCTTCGAAGCCGGCGTTGTGGGCAATCTGGCGCATGGGTTCTTCGATGGCGCGGCGGATGATGTTCACACCAGCCATTTCATCGTCGTCAGCGGGCTTGATGTCGGCGAGGACCTTGCTCACGCGGACGAGGGCAGTGCCGCCGCCAGGGACGATGCCTTCTTCAACGGCAGCGCGGGTGGCGTTCAGGGCGTCTTCCACGCGGTCCTTCTTTTCCTTCATCTCAACTTCAGTAGCGGCACCGACACGGATGACGGCCACGCCACCGACCAGCTTGGCCAGGCGTTCCTGGAGCTTCTCACGGTCGTAATCGGAAGTGGCGTTGTCGATCTCATTGCGGATCTGCTTCACGCGTTCCTTGATCTCTTCCTTGCTGCCGAGGCCGTCAACGATGGTGGTGTTTTCCTTCTCGACCTTGATGCGCTTGGCCTGGCCGAGTTCGTTGAGGGTCAGGTTCTCGATCTTGGTGCCGGTGTCATCGGAAGCGACGATACCGCCGGTAAGGGTGGCGATATCCTGGAGCATGGCCTTGCGGCGGTCACCAAAGCCGGGAGCCTTGACGGCGACAACCTGAAGGGCGCCACGGATCTTGTTCACGACCAGGGTGGCAAGGGCTTCGCCTTCCACGTCCTCAGCGATGATGAGGAGGGGCTTGTTGACCTTGGCGACCTGCTCGAGGACAGGAAGCATATCCTTCATGTTGGAGATCTTCTTGTCAGTGCAGAGGATGTAGGCGTTCTCCATCTCGCACACCATCTTTTCAGCATCGGTGCAGAAGTAAGGAGAGAGATAGCCGCGGTCGAAACGCATGCCTTCCACGACATCCATGGTGGTCTCGAGGCCCTTGGCTTCTTCGACCGTGATGACGCCTTCCTTGCCTACCTTGGACATGGCCTCGGCAATGATGGTGCCGATGGTGGCGTCAGAGTTGGCGGAAATGGTGCCGACCTGGGCAATTTCCTTCTGATCGCGGGTGGGCTTGGCAATATTCTTGAGCTCAGCGATCAGGGCTTCAACGGCCTTGTCCATGCCACGCTTGATGGCGATGGGATTACGGCCGGCGGCCACGAGCTTCACGCCTTCGCGGTACATGGCCTGAGCGAGAATGGTGGCGGTGGTGGTACCGTCGCCAGCGGCATCGGAAGTCTTGGAAGCGACTTCCTTAACGAGCTGAGCGCCCATGTTCTCGTACTTGTCTTCGAGCTCGATTTCCTTGGCAACGGTCACACCGTCCTTGGTGATGACCGGAGCGCCGAAGCTCTTCTCGATGGCCACGTTGCGGCCCTTGGGTCCAAGGGTGACCTTAACGGCATTGGCGAGTTTATCAACGCCCAGGGCAAGACGCTCACGGGCCTTTACGTCAAAAATAATATCTTTAGCCATGGTAATTTTCCTCCAGGATAGGTGCTACTTAGTCGGTAATAATGGCGAGGATGTCGTCTTCGCGAAGAACAAGGTGGTCTTCGCCGTCGAGCTTCACCTCGGTGCCGGCATACTTATTGAAGAGGACGGTGTCACCCTTCTTCACAGCCATGGCGACACGGTTACCCTTCTCGTCGCACTTGCCCGGACCGGCGGCGACAACCATACCCTTGCAGGGCTTTTCCTTAGCAGTATCCGGGATGTAAAGACCGCCAGCGGTCTTTTCTTCAGACTCAAGGCGTTTGACCAGTACGCGGTCATTCAGCGGCTGCAGTTTCATAGTGGGTATTCCTCCATAAAAGTTAATTTGCTTTTTTATTGAGGTGCGGGGCGCGTTCCGTCAGGGCCCGTCAGCCTTGGCGGCTTCAGTGTTTGGGGGGCTTCCCTGCATCGCTCAATAAGATAAGTCGGGCCCCTGTTTAGTGAAGGGGAAAAAATGAAAAAATTGCGTAATTTTCTGGGTAATTATTAATTTTCTAATATTTTCAGCATATTATGTAAAATAAGCCATGGAAAAATCGTATTTGGGACCGCCCCGGAAAGGAACGCAGCGTCCTCGGACGGAGAGACGGATTCCGGTTTCAGGGCAAAAAAAATCCCCTGTCCGGGGGGACAGGGGAGAATGAAAAACTCAGAGGGATGTACGAAACTTAGTCGCCACAGACGTCGGCAGGGGGAAGAATTTTGATGCCCTTTTTCTGAAGTTCGTCGATGGCCTCGTCATTCTTGTCGAAACGGAAGATCATGGTGGCGCTCTTTTCCTTCTTGTTCATGAAGGCGTACATGTACTCGACGTTGATGCCTGCCTTGTTCAGGATCTGCACGATCTCGTCCAGTCCGCCGGGCCTGTCATCAACAGCTACGGCCACGACATGGTTGATACCGATGGCGAAGCCGGATTTTTTCAGGACCTTGGCGGCTTCCTGGGGATCGCAGACGATCATTCTCAGGATGCCGAAGTCAGACGTGTCGGCAAGGGAAAGGGCACGGATATTGATGTTGGCTTCAGCCAGAACTTTTGTCACTTCACAGAGACGGCCGGTCCTGTTTTCCAGAAATACAGAGATCTGTTCGGTTTTCATGAGATAGTTCCTTTCCTGTGCTCAGACTAGGCTTTGCCGCCCGTGGTATCCGAGGAGTCTGGCGAATGGGCTTGGGAGGTTGCGGGCTGTTCTTTTTTTGCTTCAGGCTTGGCTGAGATATCGATTTCATCCGGTTCGCTGGTTGCACGCTTGAAGTTGCGGATAGCGCGCCCCAGGCCGCCGCCGATCTCCGGAAGTTTCTTGGCGCCGAAAAGAACCAGTACCACCAGCAAGATGATGAGCATTTCCTGCATTCCGATACCCATGAACCTACTCCTCCCTGCCTATACGGTGCAGGTGTATTTTTGCGTTTGCTGAAATCATAATCCTTTGCCCGTAATGAGGTCAAGGTCAGGAGCAGAAGACCACA
>ONPA01000158.1 GCA_900319575.1 uncultured Desulfovibrio sp.
GACCGCGTCTTCTTCTGCATCCAGGATGACGAAGACAGCCCCCTGGGCTGCCTGTGCATCCATCCGGAGAAGAACGGCGGGATAGACTTCTGCGGACTCAACGGCTGCCGCGCCGCCCTGGTGAGGATCACCAATGACGCCCTGCGCGGGAAACTTCCTGAGGAAGGCATCCTTATCCAGAAGAAGTATCTCGCCGACATCAGAAGGCTCATTTCCCCCGGGGAAATCGAAATCGGCCTCACCCCCAGGCGTTTCTTCATCAGAAACCGCGGCGGCAGGGATATGGTGAGTGTGCCGCTTGCGCAGTCTGCCTATCCCGACTACTCAGTTTTCTTTGACAGAATGAAAGCGGACACCTGTTCCATCGTGCGCGTCAGCAGGAGCGAGTTCTCCGACGCCCTGGCCCGCAGCCTGATTTTCAACACCAGGGACGAAAACAGCGTGGCCATCAGCATCGGGAAAGACAGCCTGACCATCGCCTCCAGCGGCAAGTCAACGGGATCGGCCACGGAAACCATCGCGGCAGACTGCCGGAGCACGGTGGAGCACCTTTCCTTCGTTACCAGGGAACTGGCCGAAGTGCTCTCCCATTTCGGAACCGGCAGCCTGACCATGAAGATCGCGTCCGGAGCCGGTCCCTGTTCCTTCCAGACCGACACGGACGAAAATTACGCTGTCATCGCCATGCCCGAGATCACAGAGCCCCCGGCAGCAGAATAACTTTCCATACATACCGGCAGTTATCGAAGTTACGAACAGGAAAAACAGATACCTTATTCTTTGGGAAAAATATGAAGATAGCTATTAACAGAGAACACTGCGTTAACGGACTTCAGAAAGCCAGCAACATCACTCCGGCCAAGGCCGGCGCAGCCATGCTGCGGACCATGTGGATCAGGACCGACAGGGAGAAAAAGAGCATTTCGCTCATGGCCACGGACGCGAGCACGGAGTACATAGGCACCTATCCGGCCGAGGTGGAGGAGGACGGGCTCGTCGGCGTGCAGGCGAAATCCGTCACGGATCTGCTCCGCGCCCTGCCCCAGGGCATTGTGAACATGGCCACGGACGAGGACGGCCACAATCTGGTCATCAGCCAGGGAAGCAGGCTCTACAAGCTTCCCACAAGCAACGAGGAATGGTTTCAGCCCTTCACGCCCTTCCCCGAGGCAGACACGGTGACCTGGTCCGGCGAAGTGCTCGTGAGCATCATCGACCGCATCTTCTTCTGCATCATGGATGACGATGACAGCCCCCTGGGCTGCCTCTATATCCAGCCCAAGGACAATGGCGAAATCGACTTCTGCGGCCTCGACGGCCACCGCTTCGCCCTGGTGAGGGTTTACAATGACGCCCTCCTCGAAAAACTGCCGAAAGAAGGCGTTCTCATCCAGAAGAAGTATCTCGCGGACATCAAGAAGCTCATTTCTCCCGAGGAAATCGAAATCAGCCTTACGCCGAAACGTTTCTTCATCAGGAACAACGACGGCAGGGATATGGTGAGCATCCCGCTCGTGCAGTTTACCTACCCCGACTATTCCATCTTCCTCGACAAGATGGAGTCGGATTCCTGTTCCGTCGTGTGCACCAGCAGGACCGAGTTCTCCGACGCCCTGGCCCGCAGCCTGATCTTCAACTCCAGGGACGAGAACAGCGTGGCCATCACCATCGCGGAGGACAGCCTGACCATCGCCTCCAGCGACAAATCGACAGGTTCGGCCACGGAAACCATCCCGGCGCAGTGCCAGAGCACGGTCGGACACATCGCCTTCATCACGAGAGGGCTCGTCGAACTGCTCTCCCGCCTCGGAGAAGACAAACTGACCATGAAGATCGCCTCCGAGAACGGTCCCTGTTCCTTCCAGACCGACGACGACAAAAACTATGTCGTCATAGCCATGCCCGTTCACATCGTCGACGACGCCTACTATTCCGAGGAAGAAAATTAATGCCTGAACAGAACGAATACACAGCCTCCTCCATCACCGTCCTGGAAGGACTTGCCGCTGTCCGCAAGAGACCTTCCATGTATATAGGCTCCACGGACACGCGCGGCCTGCACCACCTTGTCTACGAAGTGGTGGACAACTCCATCGACGAAGCCATGGCCGGCTTCTGTGACAGCATCACGGTGACCCTGCATTCCGACAACAGCGTCACCGTACGCGACAACGGCCGCGGCATTCCCGTGGACATCCATCCCAAGGAGCACGTGCCCGCCGTTCAGGTGGTCATGACCATCCTCCACGCCGGCGGCAAATTCGACAACAGAAGCTACAAGGTGTCCGGCGGCCTGCACGGCGTGGGCGTCTCCTGCGTCAACGCCCTTTCCGAGTGGCTCACCGTCACCGTGCGGCGCGACGGGAAGCGCTACCGCCAGCATTACGCGCGCGGCGTGCCGCAGGACAGGCTGACCGTCATCGAGGAAGGCGTCACCGGACACGGCACCACCGTGCACTTCAAACCGGATCCCGAGATCTTCGAGACCACGGAATATTCCTATGACGTGCTGAAAAAACGCTTCGAGGAACTCGCCTATCTCAACAAGGGCCTCACCATCACCTGCATCGACGAGCGCATCAACGAGAAGCACACGTTCCACGCGGAAGGCGGCCTCAGGGAGTTCGTGGAGGCCCTGAACGAGGGCGAGGAAAAGCTGCACCCCGTCATCTTCATCGAGGCGCTTCAGGAAAATGTCACCGTGGACTGCGCCGTGCAGTACACCACGAGCTACAAGGAGACCGTGTACTCCTTCGCCAATAACATCCGCACGGCTGAGGGCGGCACGCATCTTTCCGGCTTCAGGATCGGCCTTACGAGGGCCATCAACAACTATCTCAAGAACCAGCCCGACATCGCCAAAAAACTCAAAATGCCCCAGCTCTCCGGCGACGACGTGCGCGAGGGGCTCACGGCCATTATCTCCGTCAAACTCCCGGATCCGCAGTTCGAGGGGCAGACCAAAACGAAACTCGGCAACTCTGAAATTCAGGCCGTGGTGGCCGGCGTGGTCTACGATAACCTGAGCCGCTACTTCGACGAGAACCCCAAGTACATCCGCCTCATCATCGGCAAGGCCGTGGATGCGGCCCGCGCCAGGGAAGCGGCCCGCAGGGCCAAGGAAATCGTGCGCCGCAAGGGCGCGCTCTTCGACAACGCCCTGCCCGGCAAGCTGGCTGACTGCCAGAGCAAGGATCCCTCCGACTCCGAGCTCTTCATCGTCGAGGGCGACTCCGCAGGCGGTTCCGCCAAGCAGGGACGCGATCCCAGGCATCAGGCCATCCTTCCCCTGCGCGGCAAGATTCTGAATACCCAGAGCTGCCGTCTCGAGAGAATGCTCGCTAACAAGGAAGTCAAATCCCTGATCACGGCCATGGGCGTCGGCGTGGGCGGCGAGGATATGGACATCTCCAAACTCCGCTACGACAAGATCATTATCATGACCGATGCCGACGTGGACGGCGCCCACATCTGCACCCTGCTCCTGACCTTCTTCTACAAAATGTACCCCTCTCTCGTGGAGGCCGGGCACATCTATATCGCCCAGCCCCCCCTCTACAGGGTGCACAACGCCAAGTTTGAGAAGTTCCTCAAGGACGACGAGAAGCTCGACGAATTCCGCATGGAAAAGGCGAGGGAATCCTTCTCCGTGATCTCAGGGAACGGCACTGTCCTGAGCGGGGCTTCCCTCGTGCATTTCCTCGAGTCCATTGAGACCCTGGGGAAGACCGTTTCCGGCGCCGAGCTCAACGGCATGCCGCGCCAGCTCTTCCTCGCCCTTGTCACCTGCCCCGAGAAAATTACCAGCGAGGAGCAGATCACGGCCGGGACGGGCGTCTTCCACGACTGGATGGAACAGAACGGCTACACCTGCCTGCTCCAGCACAATCCGGCCACCGAGGATGAGGAGGAGCGCGCCTTCGTGCTCTTCGAGAACAGGGAAAGCCATCAGACCAGGCGCGGCTTCGAGTTCTTTGCCTCCCGCAAGTACACAGACGGCTGGAACTTCTTCGAGACCCTGCGCTCGCAGTACGGCGGATCCTCTTTCACCGTGAAGAAACCCGACGGGGAATCCTCCATCGACGACGTCTTCAGGCTGCGCCAGTCCATTCTCGAGGAAGCCTGTAAGGGCTACTCCATCCAGCGCTACAAAGGCCTTGGCGAGATGAACCCCGAACAGCTCTGGGTCACCACCATGGATCCGAAGAACAGGAGCATGCTCCAGGTCCGCGTGACGGACGCCGAGGACGCCAACAACGCCTTTGAGGATCTCATGGGCGACCGCGTGGAACCGCGCCGCGAGTTCATCGAGCGCAACGCCAGCAACCTCCAGGACGTGGACATCTAACGCATTTTATCGAGAGAACGAGGATAACGTGGACACTGAAGAGAGAAGTGAAGATAGAATAGAAGAGGTGGGCATCGCCAAGGAACTGCGCGACTCCTACCTCGCGTATTCCGTATCCGTCATCAAGGGCAGGGCCATCCCCGACGCCCGTGACGGCCTCAAGCCGGTGCACAGGCGCATTCTCTACGCCATGTCGGAGCTCGGCAACACGTACAACAGGCCGTACAAGAAGTCCGCCCGCGTGGTCGGCGATGTCATCGGTAAGTATCATCCCCACGGCGACTCCGCGGTCTATGACGCCCTGGTGCGCATGGCACAGGACTTCAGCATGCGGGATCCCCTCGTGGACGGCCAGGGCAACTTCGGCTCCATCGACGGCGACTCCCCGGCAGCCATGAGGTACACCGAGGTGCGCATGGCGAAGCTCGCCGGCGAGTTCCTCGGGGATATCGACAAGGATACCGTGGATTTCAGGCCCAACTACGACGGAAGCCTGGACGAGCCCGCCATCCTGCCCACGAAGGTGCCGAACCTCCTGCTCAACGGCTCATCGGGCATCGCCGTGGGTATGGCCACCAACATCCCCACGCACAACCTGGGCGAGCTCTGCGATGCCCTTACCGCCCTGCTCGACAATCCGCAGGCCACGGTTGATGACCTCATGCAGTTCGTCAAGGGCCCGGACTTTCCGACCAGGGGCGAAGTCTACGCCGGCAGGGGACTTTATGAGGCCTACCACACCGGCCGCGGCAGCATCCGCATCCGGGGGCGCGTGAGGGTCGAGGAGAGAAAGAAGGGGCTGGAGTCCCTCATCATCTATGAGATCCCCTATGGCGTGAACAAATCCGTCATGGTGGAGCGCATCGCCGCGCTCGTGAACGAGAAGAAGATCGAGGGCGTCACCGACCTGCGCGATGAGTCCGACCGCAACGGCATCCGCGTGGTCATTGATCTTAAGAAGGGCACCATCCCGGACATCATCACCAACGCCCTCTTCAAGTATACGCCCCTTGAGACGTCCTTCGGCATCAACATGCTGGCCGTGGTGGACAACCAGCCCATCATGCTGAACCTGAAGAGCGCCCTCACCATCTTCCTCGATCACAGGCGCGAGGTGGTCATCAGAAGGACGCGCTTCGATCTCGCGAAGTCCGAAGCCAGGGCCCATATCCTGGAGGGCCTGCGCATCGCCATCGACAATATCGACGAAGTGGTGCGCATCATCCGCTCCTCAGCCAGTCCCGACGAGGCGAGGACGCGCCTTGAGGAACGCTTCGGGCTTGACGACATCCAGGCGAGGGCCATCCTCGACATGCGCCTGCAGCGCCTCACCGGCCTGCAGCGCGAGGAAATTGAGACCGAGTATAACGGCCTGCTGAAGAATATCGCCTGGTACAAGACCATCCTCTCTGACGTGAACGTGCTCAGGGGCGTCATCCGCGACGAGATCGCGGACATCAGGAAGAACTACGCCACGCCCCGCAGGAGCGATATCGTGCAGGAGGAGGCCAGGGGCTTCGACGCCGTGGATCTCATCCCCGACGACGAGGTTGTCATCACCCTCTCGCGGCGCGGCTACATGAAGCGCACGGGCCTCGCCAACTACCAGCAGCAGCACAGGGGTGGCAAGGGCATCTCCGCGCTCTACACGAGCGAGGATGACTGCGTGCAGGACTTCCTCACCACCACGAACCACCAGTACCTCTGCCTCTTCACCAACAAGGGACGCATGTACCAGCTCAGGGTCTACCAGGTTCCGGAAGGAAGCCGTACGGCCAAGGGCGTGCACATGAACAACCTTCTGCCCCTCTCCGACGGCGAATGGGTGACCACTGTGCTCGCCGTGCGCAGCTTCTCCGAGGAGAAGGCCTTCTTCTTTGTGACGAAGAACGGCATGGTCAAACGCTCCGATGCCACCCTCTACGCCCGCAACAACAAGAACGGCATCATCGCCGTGGGGCTGCTCGAGGACGACGAGCTTGTGCTCGTGCATCCCGTGCGCGAGCAGGACGAGGCCGTGATCGTAACCCACAAGGGCTACGCCATCCGCTTCGCCTGTTCCGAGGTGCGCAGCATGGGGAGGTCCGCACGCGGCGTCAAGGGTATCTCCCTCAGAAAGGGCGACCACGTGGTCGCTGCCGTCTTCCTGAAGGGCGGTGATACCAGCACCACCATTATGTCCATTTCCGAGAACGGCTATGGCAAGCGCACGCAGTCGAGGCTCTACAAGCTGCAGTCCCGCGGCGGCATGGGTGTCATCAACTTCCGCATCACCAACAAGACCGGCGATGTGGTCAGCGCCATGCCTGTTACGGAAAACGACGGGCTGGCCATGCTCACCTCCAACAATAAGATTGTGCGCATCGGCGTCAGCGAGGTCTCGAGCACGGGACGGTCCACCATGGGCGTCAAGTGCGTCAATCTCGACGGCGGCGCCAGGGTTGTGGCCTGCGACCGGATTGACAACGGCGGCATAGTCGCCAATAGCATGGACGGCGGAGAGGACGCGGACACCAGAGGGGACCGCGGCTAGCTCACTTACGGGGTTCTCAGTCAAAGGAAACGCAATGATACACGAAGATTGTGGCCTTTTCAGCATCTACGGTCATGTGGACGCTGCCAGACTCACCTATTTCGGCCTCTATGCCCAGCAGCACAGGGGGCAGGAAAGCGCGGGCATCGTGAGCGTGGATGACGCTGGCGATATCCACGACCACAGGGGCATGGGGCTCGTGCCCGATATATTTGAGGAGAAAGACCTCCAGGCCCTGCCCGGCACCATCGCCGTGGGGCACGTGCGCTACTCCACCACGGGACGTCCGTCCATAGCCAACGCCCAGCCCCTCCTTGTCAACCACAAGGGGATGAACATCGCCATCGCCCACAACGGCAACCTGGTGAACACGTTCGAACTGAGGAGCAGGCTTGAGGACGAGGGTGCCATTTTCCGCGGGACCAGTGACACAGAGGTCATCATGCACCTTCTCGTGCGCGAGCTCGCGCACCACGATCCTGTCGAAGCCATACGCCGCACCTGTCAGCAGCTGCGCGGCGCCTACTGCCTTATCTTCCTTCTGGGCAGGCTCATGGTGGCCGTGCGCGATCCCTACGGCTTCCATCCGCTCTCCGTGGGAAGGCTCGACGGCGCCCCTCTTGTGGCATCCGAAACCTGCGCCTTCGACCTCATGGACGCCGAGTATGAGCACTGCATGAAGCCCGGCGAGATGTTCATCGTGAGCGAGAACGGCGAGTCTTCCGAAATGCTCGGCGGCGTCATTCCGGAAAAGCCGAAGCAGTGCATCTTCGAACTTATCTACTTCGCCAGACCCGACTCCTACGTGTTCAACGAGCAGGTGTACATCTGCCGCAAGAATATGGGCTGGCAGCTCGCCCACGAGTCCACGCCCGACGTGGACTTCGTCATGCCCTTCCCGGATTCGGGCGTCTACCCGGCCGTGGGATTCGCCCAGTGCGCCGAGCTCCCCTACGAGCACGCCATGATCCGCAACCACTATGTGGGGCGTACCTTCATCCAGCCGAGCCAGAGCATGCGCAGCTTCGGCGTGCGCGTGAAGATCAATCCCGTGAGGGCCATGATCGAGGGCAAGCGCATCTGCATCGTGGACGACTCCATCGTGCGCGGCACCACCATGATCACGCGCGTGCACAAGCTCCGCGAACTCGGAGCGAAGGAGGTGCACATCCGCATCTCCTGTCCCCCCATCCGCTTCCCCTGCTACTACGGCATTGACTTCGCCTCGCCGAAGGAGCTTATCGCTGCCAATCATTCCCTTGAAGAAATGAAGAAAATGTTGGATGTTGACTCCCTTCATTATCTGAGCATCGAAGGACTGCTCAGGTCGGTCATGCACTCCGACAGCTACTGCCTGGCCTGCTTCAACGGTGAATACCCGGTGCCGCCCTGCAGGCAGTACGGCAAGTTCATTCTCGAAAAAACACATTCGTAACTTACATATCTCTGAGGTTTTTATGAGCGTCGCTCGCATCAACGGCTTTGCGGACATGTTTGAGCCGGAAAGCTCGGTTTTCACCATGATGGAAGAACACTGCCGGGCCATCTTTCCGACGTATGGCTTCCATGAAGTGCGCATCCCCATTCTGGAGTACACGGATCTTTTCTGCCGCTCCATCGGCCAGGAGACGGACGTGGTCCAGAAGGAGATGTACACATTCCCCGACGGTAAGGGCAGACTGACCTCCCTGAGGCCTGAAGCCACGGCCGGCATAATGAGGGCCTACATCGCGGCCAGCCTGAATTCGAAGGAGCAGGTCTCGCGCCTCTACACCTTCGGTCCCATGTTCCGCCACGAGCGTCCCCAGAAGGGCCGCATGCGCCAGTTCCACCAGATTGACTGCGAGCTTCTCGGCTCCGCGAGCCCCCTCGCCGACGCCGACGTCATCTCCCTGCTCGAGCAGTTCATCACGAGCCTCGGCATCGGCAGGCTGACCCTGCGCCTTAACAGCCTGGGCTGCTCCGAATGCCGTCCGAAGTACAGGGAAGCCCTCATCGCCTATCTCGAAAAGCATGAGAGCGAACTCTGCGAGGACTGCCAGCGCCGTCTGCACACCAATCCCCTGCGCGTGCTCGACTGCAAGAAGGATTCCCAGCAGGACTTCATGAAGGATGCCCCGCGCATTCTCGATTACAACTGCCCCGAGTGCCGTGAGCACTATGAGACGGTAACCGGCCTTCTGAAGGACAGCGGCATTGCCTTCGTGCAGGACGATCATCTGGTGCGCGGCCTCGACTACTACTGCCGCACCACCTTTGAGCTGCAGAGCGATGATATCGGCGCCCAGACGGCCGTGGCCGGCGGCGGACGCTATGACGGCCTCATCAAGAGCCTCGGCGGTCCCGACGTCCCCGGCGTGGGCTTCGCCTGCGGCATGGAACGCCTCGCTCTCCTCATGAAGAGCCCGGATCCGAAGAAACCCGATTTTTACACTGTTTCCCTCGATCCTTCCTGCTACGGCCTCGCCTACCGGGTTTCCCGCGGGCTCAGGCTGGCCGGCCTCACCGGCGAGCTCGGCTACGCCTCCTCGAGCATGAAGGCGGCCATGCGCCAGGCCGGCAAATCGGGAGCGCGCTACGCCATCATCATTGGCAGTGACGAGCTTGCCCGCAATGTCTGCGCGGTGAAGAACATGGACAACGGAAACCAGGAAGAGGTGGCCGTGGAAAACCTCGCCTCCTATATTTCAACGAAGGATTAGTCATGTCTGATCAGATTCAGGATCTCCAGCTGGAGCATTACAAGTACGTCACCGAGCTCGGTGACTGGAAGCGCACCCACAGCTGCTCTGAGCTGACCCTTGCCGACAACGGCAGGGAAGTCTGCCTCATGGGCTGGGTGCAGTTCCGCCGCGACCACGGCGGGCTTATCTTCGTCGACCTGCGCGACCGCGAAGGCCTGACCCAGGTTGTCTTCTCTCCTGACTTCAATGCCGAAGCCCATGAGCGCGCCGGCATTCTCCGCCTCGAGTACGTCATCGCCATCAGGGGCAAGGTGCGTCCGAGGCCCGAGGGCATGACCAACCCCAACCTCAAAACCGGTGAGATCGAGGTCGTGGTCAGCGACTGGAAGCTGCTCAACACTTCCAAGACCCCGCCCTTCGCCATCGAGGACCGCTGCGACGCCGGCGAGAACCTGCGCCTTACCTGGCGCTATCTCGATCTGCGCCGTCCCTGCATGCAGAAGAACCTCATCCTCAGGCACCGCGTCATGCAGTCCATCCGCCGCTTCTTCGACGAGAGCGGATTCATTGAAATCGAGACGCCTTTCCTGACCAAGTCCACGCCCGAGGGCGCCCGCGACTTCCTCGTGCCGAGCCGCCTCAACCAGGGCGAGTTCTACGCCCTGCCCCAGTCTCCCCAGCTCTTCAAGCAGCTGCTCATGTGCGCCGGCTTCGAAAAGTATTTCCAGATCGTGCGCTGCTTCCGTGACGAGGATCTGCGCGCTGACCGCCAGCCCGAATTCACCCAGGTCGACATGGAAATGAGCTTCGTCCGCGAAGAGGACGTCATGACCGTGGCCGAAAACCTCATCAGACGCGTCTTCCACGATATCTTCAACGTGGAAGTGCCCGTGCCTTTCAAGCGTATGACCTGGGACGAATCCATGCGCCGCTTCGGCGTGGACAAGCCCGATACCCGCTTCGGCATGGAGCTCGTGGACCTCACGGACGCTACCCGCGGATCCGGCTTCAAGCTCTTCGCCCAGGCCGCCATGGTCAAGGCCATCAAGGTGGACGGCGGCGAGAAGCTGACCCGCAAGGATATCGACGGCTTCACCGAGTTTGTGCGCATCTACGGCGCCCAGGGCCTCGCGTGGATCAAGGTCAAGTCCGAAACCGACTGGCAGTCGCCCATCGTCAAGTTCCTCTCCGACAGCGAGAAGGAAGCCATCCGCGACCGTCTCGGACTTAAACCCGGCGACCTCTGCTTCTTCCAGGCAGGCGATCCCGAAATGGTCAACGCCGCCCTCGGCAACCTGCGCGTGCACATTGCCGACAAGATGGGCCTCATCCCCCAGGACAAGTTCAACTTCCTCTGGGTTACCGAGTTCCCGCTCTTCGAGTACGACAAGGACGAGCACCGCTGGGTGGCCTGCCATCATCCCTTCACGGCGCCCATGCCCGGCCATCTCGAGAAGATGACCTCGGATCCGGCCCACACCAAGGCCCGCGCCTACGACATGATCCTCAACGGCAACGAAGTGGGCGGCGGATCCATCCGTATCCATTCCGCCGAAACCCAGCGCCGCATGTTCAAGGAACTCGGCTTTACCGAGGAGCGCGCCGAGAAGCAGTTTGGCTTCCTGCTCCACGCCCTTGAGTTCGGCGCTCCGCCGCACGGCGGCCTCGCCTTCGGCCTCGACCGTCTGGTCATGCTGCTCTCCCATTCCGAGAGCATCCGTGACGTCATCGCCTTCCCCAAGACCCAGAAGGCGACCTGTCTCATGACCGACGCGCCCAGCGAAGTCGCGGCCCTGCAGCTGCGCGAACTCGGCCTGCGCCTGCGCGAAAACCCGGACAAGAAGAAGGCCCAGGAAAACGACGCAAGCGGCAAGTAGAAATACCCGTGTCCGGAGCCCCTGGGGCTCCGGTATCTCTTTTTGCAGAACCGGAAAGGACACACGCTGTTCTTTCCGGTTCGTCTTTAAGGTGGACCCATGAAACTCAAGATTGTCCTGTATCCCGACCCGATTCTGGGGAAGGTCTGCTCTCCCGTCCCGGAAATCACCGACGAAATCCGGACTCTTGCCAGGGATATGCTCGAAACCATGTACGAGGCTCCCGGTGTCGGTCTCGCCGCCCCGCAGGTGGGGAAGCTTATTAATATGGTTGTCTACGATCCCGCGGGCAAGGACGAGCCGAAGCAGCCGCACGTCATCATCAACCCCGAAGTCACCCTCACGGGCAGGGAGATTGTCAGCGAGAAGGAAGGCTGCCTCTCCGTCCCCATGGACTTCCGCGCCGACGTGCTCCGCTCCGAAACCATTCACCTGAAGGCCCTCGATCTCGACGGCAATGTCATCGACAGGGATATCGACGGCTTCGA
>ONPA01000166.1 GCA_900319575.1 uncultured Desulfovibrio sp.
CCCAAAACAAAAGAGAGGTATCATCATGGCGCTTTTCACCAGAGAGGAAGCACTGAATTACCATCGCTATCCGCGCCCCGGCAAACTCGAGGTCGTTCCGATTAAACCGTTCAGGGATCAGAAGGATCTGTCTATGGCCTATTCCCCGGGCGTTGCCCAGGCCTGCCTGGAAATCGCCAGGGATCCGAAGACTGCCGCCATCTACACCGGCCGCAACAACCTCGTGGCCGTCGTCAGCAACGGCTCTGCCGTGCTCGGCCTTGGCAATATCGGCGCTCTGGCCGGTAAGCCCGTCATGGAAGGCAAGGGCGTCCTTTTCAAGAGCTTCGCCGACATCGATGTCTACGATATCGATCTGGGAACCAAGGATCCCGATGAAATCATCAAAGTCGTGAAATGCCTCGAGCCCACCTTCGGCGGTATCAACCTCGAAGACATCAAGGCGCCCGAATGCTTCTATATTGAAGAAGAACTCAAGAAGCAGATGAATATCCCGGTCTTCCACGACGACCAGCACGGCACAGCCATCATTTCCGGCGCCGCCCTGCTCAACTCCTGCGAGATCACCGGCAAAAAGATCGATGAACTCAAAATCGTGGTTGTGGGCGCCGGTGCCGCCGGCATCGCCTGCGCCAGCTTCTACGTGGAACTCGGCGTGAAGCGCGGGAATATCTTCATGTTCGACTCCCGCGGCCTTATCTACAAGGGCCGCGACCATCTGAACAAGTGGAAGGAAAAGTTCGCCCAGCCCACCAACTGCGGCGATCTCGCGGCCTGCATGAAGGGTGCCGACATGTTCCTCGGCCTTTCCAAGAAGGGCCTCGTGAGCAAGGATATGGTCCGCTCCATGGCCCATCAGCCCGTTATCTTCGCCATGGCCAACCCGGATCCCGAAATCACCTATGAGGACGCCAAGGAGGCCCGTCCCGAAGCCATCATGGGCACCGGCCGCTCCGACTACCCCAACCAGATCAATAACGTTTCCGGCTTCCCCTACATTTTCCGCGGGGCCCTCGACGTGCACGCCACCGACATCAACGAAGCCATGAAGCTCGCCGCCGCCCACGCGCTCGCCGCTCTCGCCAAGGAACCCGTGCCTCAGGAAGTCCTCGATGCCTACAATATGGACAAGGCTCCGGAATTCGGCCCGGACTACGTCCTCCCGAAGCCGCTCGATTCCCGCATTCTGACCACCGTCACCCCGGCCGTGGCAAAGGCCGCCATGGAAAGCGGTGTCGCCCAGACTCCCATCACCGATTTCAAAGCGTACACGGAAGGCCTCAAAAAGCGCATGGAAGCTTACCATGCCCGCGTGGCTCCGTACGTGAAGCAGCTTGCTGATTCCATGAAGTAAGAACACGGCGGCGGGGAAAGGCCACGATGTCTTCCCCGCCGTCCCCGCAAAACGCCCCGGCGCACGCCGGGAAAGAAATGGAGAAAGCAATGCGTGAAATAGCCTGCAAGGATATCACGGACACGGTGGCGAAGCTCGCCATTCAGGCCTGCTGCCACCTGCCCTGCGATATGGTCGAAAGCTTCAGACAGCATCTTGAAAGCGAGCCGTCCGCGGTTGGGAAAAACATCCTGCAGCAGCTCCTCGACAATGCTGACATCGCTGACAGAACCGAAATGCCTATCTGCCAGGACACCGGCCTTGCCGTCATCTTCGCCGATATCGGACAGGACGTGCACATCACGGGCGGTGACTTTACCAATGCCATCAATGAAGGCGTACGCCGCGGCTACGTGGACGGCTATCTGCGCAAGTCCAGCGTCGCCGAACCTCTTTTCGACCGCAAGAACACCGGGGACAACACGCCCGCCGTTCTGCACGTCCGCATCGTCCCGGGAGACCGCCTCACCCTGAGGCTGGCCCCGAAGGGCGCCGGCTCCGAAAACAAAAGTGTTGTGAAGATGCTCGTCCCCGCTGACGGCATCGAAGGCGTGAAGAAGGTCGTTCTGGACGCCGTCAAAGTGGCCGGACCGAACTCCTGCCCTCCCATGGTCATCGGCGTTGGTCTCGGGGGCAACCTCGAACTCTGCGCCCTGCTCGCCAAGCGAGCCTGCGCCAGGGATCTCAACAGCGTCAATCCCGATCCGCGCTACGCGGCCTTCGAGAAGGAGCTCCTGGAGATGGTCAACAAGACGGGTATCGGCCCGCAGGGACTCGGCGGACGCACCACCGCGCTCGCCGTTCATGTGGAATGGGCTCCC
>ONPA01000172.1 GCA_900319575.1 uncultured Desulfovibrio sp.
AAAATAAAAATGATATTATATTCTGTAGTCAGAGGCTATTTTTTTGTCAAGATTCCGGAAGATTTCTCCGCGTCATACCATGCACCGGAATCAGGATTTTTCCCCGCAGTCATAAGGGGATGTCCGGAGGCAGAACAAAGAAGAATCCGGGCTCTGAAAGAATGCCAGAGTGGAGTCCGGCAGAAGAGTCCGCTCCTGCGGGAATATTTTTTACCATGCCCGCCGCCACTGACAGATGCGGGCATACCGTTCTCAGAAACGATATAAAGGGAGAGATACGTTTTTCAGCCTGTCCCCCGCGCTTCTCCTGCCTGAAACGCCGTGTCCGAAGAAGACGGTCCGGGATATTTATTAAAAAACGTTTACAATATTTATAAAATTAATTTATAACACAGGAGGCTGCGGATCATCCAAAGAACCGAAGCTGACGGCAGCCAGAACCAAAAACCGGGATCAGAATGCGTACAGAGAGCTGTGCTTCTCCTCTTTCATGCGGACAGAAACAGAGAGGCCCCGGCGGGACGCCCCGGGAGTACCCCTGGCACTATCAGCCACCAGCACCTCCGGGGCCATTCTCTGCTGCTAATCCGCTCCGTGCGGGGCCGCGAGTTCTTCTTCAAAGGCCCTCAGGGCTTCGGGGAAAGGACTCAGTGTCCTCTGAAGCACACCCTGTGCCATTGATATAGCCATACCGTAATTGGTGATCGGGCAGCCGGAGGCAGCCGCCGCCCGTATACGGGCAAGCATCTGTCCCCGCGTAATGACGCAGCCCCCGCAGTGAACCACGGCCTTATAAGGCTGCGGATAGAAGGTAAACTCCTTTCCGGCCACGACAAAAATATTCAGTTCTCCCCCTGCCAGCTTACAGAGCAGACGGGGAAGCTTGATCCGGCCGATATCATCTTTCTGCGGATGATGGGAGCATGCCTCCTGAATCAGAATATCATCGCCGGGCTTAAGCCTCTTCAGCGCCGCAGCACCGCGCGCGAGAAGAGATAAATCCCCCTTAAAACGCGCCATCAGAATGGAAAAGGTCGTCATGGGAATACCGGACGGCGTGAGGCGGTTCACTTCATGCACTGCCTGCGAATCGCAGACAACCAGATCCGGCGGTCTCTTCAGACTGTTCAGGGCCGCGGACAGTTCTGTGTTGGTCACGACAAGAGAGAGCTTCTCTCCGTCCAGACAGTCACGGATCGCCTGAACCTGCGGTAAAATCAGGCGCCCCTGGGGCGCGCCCGTATCAATGGGCACCACCATCACGGCCAGTCCGTCAGGGGGGAGAAGATCGTTCAGCAGCGGAGGCTCCTTCCTGGCGCGTTCCGGCACAAGGGCCAGCATCACATCACACAGTTCATCGAGTCCCTGCCCGCTGCGCGCGGAAACACTGATAACAGGAACGGAGGGATCCAGGCCGGCCGGGCGGCTTCCGGCAGCAGTGGCGCCCGGCATATCGGCTTTGTTGCGCACCAGGGCAAAGGGAATGCCCAGCTTGTGCAGATGTCCTGCCAGCCATGCTTCATGCTCACCCCAGCCTGCTCCATCCGTTACCAGGAGGGCCATATCAACGCGCCGCATAACCTGCAGCGTACGCTCAACGCGCTGTTCACCCAGAGCGCCTTCATCGTCTACACCCGCAGTATCCAGGAGGACGACCGGGCCAAGACGGGCGATTTCCAGAGTCTTTTCCACAGGATCTGTCGTGGTCCCGGGCGTATCGGAAACAATGGCCACATTCTGTCCGGCAAGAGCATTGAGCAGCGAAGACTTGCCTACATTGCGGTTTCCGAAAAACGCGATGTGCAGGCGCAATCCTTTAGGAACTTCCATCATACCGGGACCTCCTTCTGCCAGCGATATGAACCGTTCATGAAATCCTTGGAAAAAACATGACTGGGGGCTGTCTGTTTGCTTTTTTATCTATTTGTGCTACTAAAATCAATAAAGTATTACAAATAGCGTGAATTCCCCTGCCTTAACGACGGGGGACCGCACCAGCCAAGTGCATCTTTCTATCGTGTAAGGAGTTGAATTCATGTACGATCCAAAATCATTACATGCCGAACAGTTCATTGATAACGATGAAGTTCTTGCCTCGCTCGAATACGCAGACAGGTACTGCAACGATCCTGCGGAAATTGACCGCATTATTGAAAAGGCGAAGCTGTGCAAGGGGCTTACCCACAGGGAAGCATCGGCTTTGCTGGCCTGTACGCTGCCGGACAGGGTGCAGGCCATTTTCGAACTCGCTGAAAAGGTAAAGAAGGAATTCTACGGCAACCGCATTGTGCTCTTCGCCCCTCTCTATCTTTCCAACTACTGCATCAACAGCTGCGTGTACTGCCCCTATCACAGGCAGAACAAGCATATGCCCCGCAAGAAACTGACCCAGGAAGAGATCGCGAAGGAAGTCATTGCCCTTCAGGACATGGGGCATAAACGCCTTGCCATTGAGTCCGGCGAAGATCCGGTGATGGCTCCCATCGAGTACATTCTGGAAAGCATCAGGACCATCTACTCCATTAATCACCGGAATGGCGCCATCCGCCGCGTCAATGTGAATATCGCGGCCACCACGGTGGATAATTACCGCAAACTCAAAGCAGCCAATATTGGCACCTACATTCTGTTCCAGGAAACCTACAACAAGGAAAGCTACGAAAAACTGCATCCGGCAGGCCCGAAGCACGATTATGCCTATCATACCGAGGCCATGGACAGGGCCATGGAAGGAGGCATTGATGACGTGGGACTGGGTGTGCTGTTCGGTCTTGATTCCTACCGCTACGAATTTGCCGCCCTCCTCATGCACGCGGAACACCTGGAAGCTGTGCACGGAGTAGGCCCGCATACCATCAGCGTGCCACGTGTCAAACGCGCCGAGGATATCGATCCCAATGCCTTCGACAACGGCATTGACGACGGGATCTTCGCCAAAATCTGCGCATGCATACGTCTGGCTGTGCCGTACACGGGTATGATTATCTCCACCCGCGAAAGCCCGGCCGTGCGCGAGAAGGTAATCCGTCTTGGCATCTCCCAGATCAGCGGCGCCTCGCGCACCAGCGTCGGCGGTTATGTCGAACCTGAACCTGAGGAAGACAGCACGAACCAGTTTTATGTCAGCGATCAGCGTACCCTGGACGAGGTGGTAAACTGGCTGATGCGGGACGGCTTCATCCCCAGTTTCTGCACCGCGTGCTATCGCAAGGGGCGCACAGGGGACCGTTTCATGAGCATCTGCAAGAAAGGAGAAATCCAGAACTGCTGTCATCCAAACGCCCTGATGACGCTGAAGGAATATCTGGAAGACTACGCTTCGCCTGAAACGAAAGAACTGGGGAACGCGCTTATCACAAGGGAACTTGATAACATCTCCAATGCCGGAATACGGGAGATCACTCTCCGCAACCTGAAATCCATTGAGCAGGGGCAGAGAGACTTCCGCTTTTAACCACCTGGCCAGCGGGCATCAACAGCTGCCCTCACCAGCCTCCGGGTTTATCCCGGGCCTTTCCCGTCTCTGTGCAGCCCGCCTGGAAAAAGCCTTCCGGGAAATCGCATCCCTGGAAGCAGGTATTGTTTTCCCTTTCTGGCTGTCTTTTATGTCCCCCGGTTCTGGGGAAGCTGAGGCTTTGCCCCTTTCTTCCAGAGACGGGGGACTTTTTCGCTCTCCGTCCCGGGATTTTTCTTCTCCCCCGGGGAAAAATGCGGCGGACGCTCCTGCGCTGCGCCGGAAAGGAA
>ONPA01000203.1 GCA_900319575.1 uncultured Desulfovibrio sp.
ATGGGGCCGCCGAACGCCGGCAAATCCACTCTCCTCAATGCCCTCATGGGGCAGAAAGTAACGATTGTCACCCCGAAGCCGCAGACGACGCGCAATAAAATCGTCGGCATTCTGACTGAGCCCGGCATGCAGGCCATTTTTATGGATACTCCCGGACTTTCGCAGGGGCGCGGAAATCTCAGCAAGACCATGATGCAGGCTGTCTGGGAAAGTCTCCGTCAGGCCAATGTCATCATGACGGTGCTCGATTCGCATACCTATATCCTGCATCCGGAGTATCTCGAAAAAGATCTTGCCCCCATCATCGATGCCCTGGGCGAGGAAAAGCGCCCCATGATTGTCGTCGCCAACAAAGTCGACCTTTTTGGGGATAAGAGCCGCATGCTGCCCCTTCTCGATGAACTGAACCATATCTGGCCGGAAGCGGAAATCTTCCCCATGTCTGCACTCCAGGAAGACGGTATCCAGGAACTCAAGAGCGTACTGGCCAAATACCTGCCCAAGGGGCCGGCACAGTTCCCCGAGGATCAGCTTTCTACCCAGCCCGTGCGGTTCATGGTGTCGGAAATCATCCGGGAAAAACTCTTCCTGCATCTGAGGGAGGAAGTTCCCTATTACACGGCTGTGGATATCGAAAAATGGGACGAGGATGAGAAGAATGGCATGACCACCATCTACGCCACCATTTATGTGACACGGCCCTCCCACAAGGCCATGATTATCGGCCGGGGCGGATCAATGATCAAACAGATTGGCTCCGAAGCCCGGCAGGATATCCTGAAACTGGTGGACGGCAAGGTCCGGCTGGAACTCTGGGTGAAAGTCCGTGATCACTGGACAGAGGATACGGATTTCCTGCATGAGCTGGAAATGAACAGGCTGGGAGGCCTCATCGAAAATGGCGATGGAAAGTGATGACAAGTATCTGCGTCCACGCTATCTGAGCGTGCTGGAACGACTTGAAACGGCGGTTTGCCACAGCGGGCGCAGAAAGGAAGATGTAACTCTTGTAGCCGTATCAAAACTCCATCCCGCGTCCATGGTTGCGGCTGTCTGCGATCTCGGACAGATCGACTTCGGCGAAAATTACGTCCAGGAAGCCATGGAAAAGCGCGCGGAGATAGAGGCCATGGACAGGCCCCGCACCATCCGATGGCACATGATCGGCCACGTGCAGAGCCGTAAAGCCTCCATCGTGGCCGGTGCGTTTGATCTGATTCATTCTCTGGATTCCATCCATCTCGCTACGGCCCTTGAAAAGCACTGCGCAGTGAAAAACGCTAAGCAGAAGGTTCTTATCGAGGTCAACGTGGGAGAGGAGCCCCAGAAGACCGGTGTGGAAATGAAGGATCTGGACGGGCTGGCGGCCGACGTCATTGAGAAGTGCCCTCACCTCGAGCTCCAGGGCCTCATGTGCATACCTCCGGTTTATAATGCCGGAGCCGCGGCCCGGCCGTATTTTGCCAGGCTGCGTGAACTCAGGGACAAACTGTCTGCGTCTACCGGGCTCGCACTGCCGCATCTTTCCATGGGGATGTCGGGCGATTTTGAATGGGCCATTGAGGAGGGAGCCACATTTGTCCGCGTGGGTACGGATATCTTCGGCCCCCGTCCCCCAAAAAAATCCTAATTTTTATTGACTCTTGATGCCTCGGCCAGCATGGCCGAGGTTCGTTTCTCGAGGGCCTCAGCCGATGCGAAACCATATTCCTGGGCTTCAAAGTCCAGATTGGTCACCGCGAGGTTGCGGCCCTCTTTCTTTGCCTTTCTGACGTCCCTGGCGAGGAGCTCGAGCGTGTCCTCGGAATAGGTGTAGAGCTCACCTCTGAGATATGTTTCGAAGGAAGTTGTGCAGGCGTTGTCCTCGGAGGAATGAATAGGACGCCCGCCGGCCCGGACATTGGGATAGAGTCTGGAACACTCTTCCTCCCAGGGCAGATTGATGGCAATGATCTCTTCGGCGAGTTTTTTCTGTTCTGCGGAGACTGAGGGCAGAGAGCCGCGTATCTGTTCAAATTCATCGGGATGCGTCCACTGCATCATGTAGGCGTACTTCCCTGTTACCGGGTTAAAACCGGTTTCCCTGTCCGCGAGGAGATCGGATCTGTATTGGGCCAGCGTGTCTTCGCTCCAGCACCTGAACTGGCTCCTGCGCATGATACCGAAGGTAACCGGCTGATCCTGACAGTCTGCCCTGCCGCCGACATTCTGCGTTTTCTGGAAAAAGTCCCATTCCATGTTGACTATGTCATTTATGAGTTTTGCCTTTTCCGTGGTTTCCGCTGTATCAGCCATGTTTTTTCTCCTGAATTTTTGATAGATGTGCCCAAGGGGATGCACTACCTATGGAAAATATAGATACTGGCCAAACTAAAGCAAGGTGTGTATACCTGCAACACTATGATGTAACTTTGCATCAAGACCGCTGATACGCATGTATCAAGACATAAGGAGGCAGAAGTGAAAGGACTCGAACTTGCAAAACGACTGTATGAGGAACGGGCCAGAAAGCTTTTTGAAAACGAACTTCCTGATTTGATTCCCCAGATGGCCGTGGGACTGGTCGGCGAAGGTTCCGAGTGCTTCGGCTTCGATGATGAAATTTCGCGTGACCACGACTGGGGGCCGGCCTTCTGCATCTGGCTCCCGCAGGAGGTCCTGGCCGCGAACAGCGGCCGTCTGGACAGTGTCCTGGCGGAGCTCCCGCGGCAGTTTGAAGGTTTCGAGGTCCGCATGACGGATCCGCGCCTGCGCATGGGCAGAGTGGGGCCGCTTCCTCTTGAACTATTCTATCAGCGTTTCCTGAACGTTCCCCGTGCCCCGGAAAATCTCATGGAATGGCGCCGGATTCCGGAACAGTACCTGGCTGTTGCCACCAACGGTGAAGTCTTTCAGGATAATCTTGGAACGTTCAGTGCCATCAGGGAAAAGCTGCTGGCCTTTTATCCCGAGGACCTGCGCCTTAAGAAAATCGCAGCCAGGATAATGGCTGCCTCTCAGGCCGGGCAGTACAACCTTCCCCGCATGCTCAGGCGCTGTGATTTTGTCGCGAGTGACATATGCCGGGCCCGTTTTATTGAAGCTGTACTGAGCACGGTTTTCCTGATCAACAGGAAATACGTGCCCTTCTATAAGTGGGCATTTCGGGCTGTAAAACAGCTTCCCCTTATGGGGATGTCCATAGCGGAAAAACTCGAGCACCTTGTTTCCCTGCCGCTCATGGAGACAATGCCGGAAGCGGTGGCTGAACCGGTGGAAGGCATCTGTCAGGAAATCGCTGATCACCTGCAGTCTGAAGGCCTTCTCGACAGCAATGACCCCTGGCTGTTCGCCCAGGGGCCGGTTATTCAGGCACACATTGAAAACAACGCCCTTCGTTCCATGCCTCCGCAGCTGGAATAGGAAGAGGCGGTTTTACATCGGAGGGGCTGTCCTGCTGAGGACGCCCCTCTTTTTTTTGCGTGAAGAAAAAGGGCCGGGCGGGGTATAGTTTTTTTACTTTTGCCCGACTGGAAATAATGAGTCATGTGCAGCAGCCATCGCCAGGAGAATGGCTCCGGCCTGCGCAACGTTGAGCGAATCGAAAGGACGGCGGAAAGGAATTTCAAGCCACTTCGAACAACGCTTGGCGACGCCTGGGCGAAGTCCTTTCTCCTCACTTCCGAGAACCACGACGGAGGGAAAGTCGAGGGCCGTGCTGAAGGAATTCAGCGCGGGATTTTCGGCAGTACCGCGGCCGGTTCCGTAGATGGTGAAGCCTTCCTCTTCAGCCTGGTCAAGCGCCCGGGCGAGATTTACCGCCTTGCAGACGGGAAGTTTCTCCAGAGCACCGGCAGAAGAGCGGAGTGCTGCAGGGCCAAGGTAGACGCTGTTGTGCTCGGGCAGGAGAAGGCCCGCGGCACCGAGCGCGTACATGGTCCTTGCGAGCGTGCCGGCGTTGCCGGGATCCTTTACCTGGTCGAGAGCCACGATAACGGGTAGCGGGGCGCTTTTAGCCCCGGCCAGCAGTTCTTCAAGGCTCAGCGGCTCGTATGCGGAAAGCCTGGCAATGACTCCCTGGTGGTTTACCTGAGTTCCATTGGTTTTGTTGTGACAGAGCCTTTGAAGCGCCGTGTTCTCCACTAACGTGTAATGGATATCGTTCTTGCGGCAGAGAGCCTGAATTTCCATGCATTCCTGGGAATGCAGGCCTTTGCGGAGGAAAACTGAATCAATACGGTGAGGGGCACTGCGGAGCAGTTCCAGAACGGGTTTAAGACCTGGAAGAAGAGCGGAATCAGTGGAGTCCATATATTTCTCCTTGAAGAAGTTGGGCAAAGCTACGTATCTTCGTTTGGGAAAGCAAGGAAGCGGTGCCGGGGGAGTTGTTGAATGAAGGCGATGTCACAGAACAGATGGTCCGGGGCAGTGTTCCATCTGTGTGCGTGTCTGTTTGCGGCTGTTATGCTGAGCGGTTGTGCTGCGCATCATTCCGCGTCGCCTTCTCCCGATGTTACTCCTTCCTATTCAGTTCCCGATGAAAGCGGTGTGTCTCTCAGCGGAGAGCAGAAGGCCGTGCTCGACAATGAAAGCGGGCAGATCATGCACAGCGTGCCTGCGTCCGCACGGCCGGCTGTGGAAAACCAGTACAAGTATTTCCTCAATCAGGGCCGCAGGAACGTTACCGTTTTCTCGAAACGCGCTGAAAAGTACCTTGCCTACGTGAAGCAGACTTTCAGGCAAAAGGGAATACCCGAGGAACTCGCCTATCTTGCCTGCGTGGAAAGCGGGTACAACCCCAAGGCCCAGTCCCGTGTCGGCGCCGCGGGCGCATGGCAGTTTATGACGTTCACGGGAATGAAGTACGGCCTCAACCAGGATCAGTTCAGGGACGAGCGTCTTGATATCTTCAAATCCACGGAAGCCGCTGCTGATTATCTGAAGAAGCTTTATGAACAGTTCGGTGACTGGCCCACGGCCATAGCCGCCTACAATGCCGGCGAGGGCAAAATGTCCCGTGCCTGTGCGGCCAGCGGTGAAAATACGTTCTTCGGCGTGTGCCAGCGTAATGGACAGCTCGATGAGAAGACTCGTCTCAGGCCCGAAACAACGCAATATGTTCCCCGTTTCCTGGCCGTATCGACCATTATGGACAATCTGGGCCCTCTCGGATTCAGCCCCATCCATCCGGAAAATTACGAACCCATGGCACGTATTACGCTCAGACCCGGAACGGATCTGAAAGCCATGGCCAAAGCCTGCAATATGTCCTGGGAGGAATTCTCCAGGGATAACCCTCATATGCTGAAAACGGTCAGTCATACCGAGCTTCCCTGTGACGTATATGTGCCTGCGAGACTGAGCGACGCGGCTCTCGCGTATTCGAGTAACCCTGTCACCGTGTCCAGGGCTCAGTTTGCCCAGTCTTCCCGTTCTGAGCGCGCAGGTAAGGCTGGCAAAAAGAACAGAAACGTGGAAGTGGCCTCAGCGGATGGACCCAGGCAGTACAGTTCCAGCGGTTCTGTGGGCAGAAAGGACAGAGCCGGGAATGCTTACAGGGTGCAGGCGAACGACAATCTGTGGCAGATCTCCAGAAAGCTGAGGGTCAGTGTTGATGATTTGAAGCGCTGGAACAAACTGGATGGCGAACATATCCACGTGGGGCAGACACTGGTCGTAGCCAGATAGACGGTAGGAATTCGCATTCAGGAACAGGCTTGATGTGGGGGCATCGGCAAAGATGTGCTGCCTTTTTTGATTTTTTCAGGAAAAGAGATTGACACTTCCGCCCTGAAAGCGTAGACATCGCGTTCGCCGCCTGAAAAACAGCCTTTCTCTGAAGGTTCCGGGAAGAAGATTTCCGGAAAAAAGAGAAAAA
>ONPA01000075.1 GCA_900319575.1 uncultured Desulfovibrio sp.
GCGTGCCCGAGCAGCATCTGCACGCTGCGCAGATCCGCGCCGCCCTCCAGAAGATGGGTGGCGAAGCTGTGGCGGAACGTGTGGGGGGAGACTCTGTGCGTGATGCCGGCCAGAAGCGCGGCTTTCCTGACCATTTTCCAGACGTACTGGCGGGTGAGAGGGAGGCCCCTGCGGCTCACGAAGAGGCTGTCTGTTTTCGGGGAGAAGCAGGGACGCGTCCTGGCGAGATAGGAGATGAGCTCCTCGCGCATGGCCGCATGCACGGGCACGTAGCGCTGTTTGCGCCCCTTGCCCATGACCCGGACAACGCCCCGCGCCTGGTCGAAGTCGTCCGTCTGCATGCCGCAGAGCTCGGAGACGCGCAGCCCCGCGGCGTAAAGAAGTCCGAGCACGGCCCTGTCCCTGCGCCCGGAGGGTGTGTCGGGGGAGGGGGCCTTCAGGACCTGGTCCATCTCTTCCCTGGTGAGGAAGTTGGGAAGGCGCATGGGCAGCTTCGGGTTTTCCTCGTCGGCCGCCGGATTGGCGTCGGCCTCGCCTCTGTCCATGAGAAAACGGAAGAAGGAGCGGACAGAGGAGAGACTATGCGCGAGGGAGCGGCTCTGCAGTCCCCGGCTTCTCTGCTCGGCCAGGAAAAGATCCATATCGGACGGCCCAGGACAGCAGGGGCCCGTGCCGTAAAGTTTTTTCAGAAAACTGAGAAAGACGTCCACATCGCGGCTGTAGGAGTCGTGCGTGGCGCGCGAGAGCCCGCGTTCGGCGAGCAGACCATCCGCCCATTCCCGGGCAAGATCCCTGAGTCTGTCCGCCGGCGGCAGCGCTTTGGCTGGCATGTGTGCATCCTCCCGGCGCCATACGGCGCCTGAGTGCAGAGTAGACCACGGAGGGGAAGCGGGCAACAGGGGGAACCCGGGAAAATGCGGCGCCGGACCGGGGAATTTTTTCAGCCTGCCGTCCGGAGAATTTCCGTGCGGCCCGGAGGATGCGGTAAAGGGCAGACCCCCTGCATGGACAGAGGCGCTGCCGGGTGCGGAGCAGACAGCCCAGGCAGAGACGGAATAAAAGAAACACCTGAAGATGCCCGCGCTGCGCTTTCAGGTTTTCCGGGACGGCCTGCCACGCCGGGGGAGGGGTGTATGGATATAGTTTATTGTTTTTACTTAATTTTTTATTATGAGACAGGCAAAAACGGCAGATGTCTTAAACTTTTGCATGAAGATTTATCAGGAAAAGGCCGGGGGCGGCAGGACCTTCACGGCGCAGGAGGGCCTCAGCGGTCAGCCGGAGGACGCCGCCCGTACGGGCTTTACAGAAGAGGCAGGGCTGACTATAGAGGCCGCATGGAATCCATTCACACCGTTTACGCCGGCCTCGGGTCCAATTCTCCGGATGCCGCTGACCGCCTCCTTTCCGCTCTGGATGCGCTGAGCCGCATGCCGGGAACCGTGGTGTCGGCCCTTTCTCCCGTCTACCGTACCGAGCCGCAGGACTACGCGGATCAGCCATGGTTTCTGAACCGAGTCCTCATGCTGCACGTGAGCGGGGATATCACTCCCGTGGAGCTCATGAAGCGCTTCCTCGGCATCGAGGCCCTTCTCGGCCGCGTACGCAGCCCGGATCCCGCCCTGCGCTTCGGCCCCCGCGCCATCGACATCGACATGCTGCTCTTCGATGACGTGGTCTCGGACGACCCCGTGTGCGTCCTGCCGCATCCCCGTCTCTCCCGCCGCGCCTTCTGGCTTGTGCCGCTGCTCGACATTGCGCCGGATATCCGGATTGGCGGCGTGCGTGCGGAAAAACTCCTCACCCGGCTTAAATGGCGTCTGGAAGACGATAAAATTTTTCAATGACGAGGCAGGGCTTCCCGTGCTAACATGACGGACGGCGGGTTCAGAACCGGGCCCGGCCCTATTTCTGTAAGGAGTCGCGCATGATTAAGTGGATAGTTATCGCCGTTGCCGCCTATATTCTCTATCGTCTTTTCGCCAATGACATTCTCAAAAAGCGCAAGAAGAACGAGAAGCAGGACGAGAAGGAAATCGCGAAGAAGGTGGCGTCCGGCGAGATGGTGAAGGATCCCCAGTGCGGAACCTACGTGTCCGTCGAAGACAGCATTACCGTGCGCGACGGCGACAAGGTGTACCATTTCTGCAGTTACGACTGCCGCGATAAGTTCCTGAAACGCATCGCTGAAGGCGGCCAGCCCGTGGCGCCCGAGGTCGAGTCCAAAACTCCGGCCGGCGCGGAAGTGAAAACGGATCAGGCGGACAGCGGCCCGAAACAGCAGTAACATTTCCGGATAATGAGTATGAAGAAGGGCGGTTCCCCGTAACGGGAAGCCGCCCTTCTTTTTGTCATGTTTCCGCGCGTCCGGAGAGGCGCACGGAATGCCGGATCAGAATTCCCAGCGCAGTTCGGCGAAGACCGAGTGTCCCTCTGTGGTGAAGCCGGTCTGGAGGGCGTAGTTCACGCTCACGCTGAAATTATCCTTCCCGCATTCAATCCCGGCCTGGGCCGTGTAGCTCACCTGATCCATGTCCTGGGTGGACACGCTGTAGCTTTTCCCGATCCCGGACCAGCGCACGTCCTCGCGCGCCCGGATATCCCCGGCTGCGGGGACCACGGCGAAATCGGCCCTGGGCAGGAAGCGCCAGCCGCTCTTCGTCTCTAAAGGCATCTCAAAGGCGACGCCCGCAGGGAAGAACACGAGATCTTGGCTGAAACCGTCGCCCTCGAGGACGGTCCCTCCGGAATCGGCGTCGTACCCGTCCACGGTGAGGTTTGTGTAGCGTACGCCGGCGTGCGGGATGATTCTGACGTCTCCCGCACTGAAGCGGTACTCGGCCCGGATTCCGGCTGAAAGCGCCCTGGACGTGATATCGGCTTCGAGATCGGCCATGCGCATGGATGAGGGGAGCTCCTGCTTCAGGCTGTTGAAGCTTGACGTGAAGTGTACGTCGGCGCTGAGCCCGAAAGCGCCCCTGGTCCAGCCGCCATAAAGGCCGGCTCCCCAGTAGGTCATATTGTTCGTGGTTCTGCTGAAGTCTCCGCTGCCTTCGGCCCAGCCGCCGCCCACGGAAAGGTCCGCGCCGAGCCTCAGGGTGCTGTCGAACGTGCAGTCGGCGCCCACGGTGATGCCGCCGAGGGAGCCGGACGTATCCGCATCCAGGCTGCCCGCGTCGAGCCCGTAATGGTTTATGCTCTGGTAGATGGGCAGGGCCCACAGGGACCAGGTTCTGCGGCTGTCGGGAGAGAGCGCGGTCATGGAGGAAAGATCCCCGCCAGGTGAAGCGAGGGAGGTGCGTTCCGTCACGGCTGAGCCCGCCGCGCGGTTTGCGGCCAGGGTGAGCTGGGGCACGGAACCGAGAACGGGCAGCCGCTCTGCACCTTCCACAGCGGCGTTTCCCGGAGCACCATAGGCGCGGCTGTACGCGCGGGAGATGAACCGTACGCCCGGATGGGGAGATTCCGTGTCGATGCCGTCTTCCGCCGTGTCCTTTGCGGGATCGGGCAGAGGCGTATCCGCGGCCCTGAGCCTGACAACGTAGCTGTCGCCCTCTGTGCCCGCGGAAGTGACGGCGAGGAGGGCGGAGTCCAGCGTGAGATTGGAGCCTTTCCAGGCGTCAGAGGCCACGTCTGTATCAGGGAATGCCGACGTGACCGTCAGGGTATCGCCGGCCCTGCCGCCGCTGATGTAGAGCTTCGCCCCGGACTCGGCCGTCAGTCTGCTTCCTGCGCTGCCCGTGCCCGAGAGGGCAGCTTTACCGTCCCGCTCCGTGGAGGCGTCGGTGATGAGGAGAGAGTCTCCCGCAAAGCGCGCTTCGCCGCCGGACACGGCCGGCGCGGAAGAGGACGTAAACGATCCGTCGACGTTGAGGGCGCCTGTACCGGTGAGCGTCTGCGGGGAAGAGATGCCGAGAACGGCTTTTACGCTGCCGCCAAAGCTCCCGCCGGTCCTGGCCTCCCAGTCGGCGAGGCCTTTCTGCGCGGCCGCGAGACTGCCGCTCCCGAGCCCTACGATACTGTTCCGGCCGGCGTTAAGGGTGCCGTCCACGCCTGAGGCGAAACTGAGCTCGGCCGTGGAAGGGGTGCCGCCCGAAGAGAAGTCGGGATCGCAGGTCAGGACGCCGCCCCCGAGCGTGAGTTCCCTGACAGTGAGGGATCCGGACGAGGTTTCGTTTCCTACGAGGATGGCTGTGCCTGCGCCGGCGGTGAGGGAATCCATGGTCACGGCGCTGCCGTCCACGATGGAGACGATGTTGTTCTCTTCAACGGCTTCAAGGGCGGGGATGGCCATGGTGACGCCGCTGATTTCGAGGGCGCCGTTCTGCATGGCGATTCTGCCGCTGCCGTTTTCGCCGGAGCCGGAGATCTTCAGCGTGTAATTGCGCACGCCGATGGTGCCGTTCTGCCCGTCGGAGGAGGCGATGCCGCCGCGGGCGTGCAGGATGACGCTGTCCCGGTCCGGACTGGGGACAGGTTCCTCTCCCAGGCCGTTCAGTTCATGCGCCAGCCTGTCAGTATCGGAGAATAATGCGCCGAAGTCTGCCGGCAGGATGGTTTCCCCGCTGACGGAGATTTCCTTCCGGAGGGCCACTGTCTCAGTGCCCGTCTGGGCCGTGAAGTCTCCGCCCACGTTCAGGGTGCCGCCGTAGAGCACGAGGAGGCTGCCTTCTGAGAGAGTGAAGGATTTTTTGATATCCGTCGTGCCGCCTGCGAAAAGAAGCTTATTGTATTTGCCGCTTGTGAGACTGCCGCCCAGAGAGAGGTTTCCCTGGAGGTTTTCTTTGCTGAAGGTGATGAGCGTGTGACCAGCAAGATCGTTGACTGAAGGAGCCTCACCGCCAAAATCGTCTGCGTCATACCACGTGTTATCCATGGTCAGGCCGCCTGTCAGGGTGACGCTGTGTGTACCTGTGATGGTAATGAGCGGGGCGTTACTCTGGCTCTGGCCGAGATGGATATCGTTGCCTTTCCCTCCCGCTTTGTTGTCTGTGAAGGTGATGTCTCCGTCCGTGGTGTCGAGTA
>ONPA01000167.1 GCA_900319575.1 uncultured Desulfovibrio sp.
ATGAAACAATGCATGGATGCGGCCAATCTGCACAGAAGACTCAGAAAAATTATCGGACAGGTCAACGCCATCGACAAAATGGTGGACAGTTTATCCCCCGAACTGAAAACATATCTGAAAAAAGCAGAAAAATCCGCCCCGCACCGGACAGTACCGGTGAAGGGCGGATTTTTAAGAAAATGGAAACTGAGGTCCGTCTTCAGTCCTTAGGCATAGAACCGGGTGAATTCCTCATCGAGCTTCCCGAGGGCGAGCGGCATATCCCTCTCAGCTTTCCAGGCACTTTTGGAAGTCCCCTGCGCCCTGACAATCTGGAATGAGTCAAACCCCATGACCTGGGTAAAGACCGTATCCAGATACATGCGGGAGAACTCAAAAGACGAATAGCGGTCATTATTGGTATAAATTGATCCGCTCGCCTGAAGGAGCAGGACGCGGCGATCATCTGTCATCAGACCGGCAAGGCCCTCGGGCGTGTATTTGAAGGTCTTCCTGGCGACAAGAATGTTGTCCATATAATCCTTCAGGATCGAAGGAATATTGAAATTGTGGAGCGGCATAACGATGACGATCCTGTGAAAGGACATGAAGTCATTCAGAAGCTCATCAGTTCTCTGCGCCACCTTCTCTTCCTGCTCCGTGAGAGGCTTCTTCGCAATCTGTTTTCCCCTGACAGTGAGAAGTTCATCCATTGTCGCCCTGGGGATCCATTCCCCAGCGAGATTACGGATCTCCAGCGTATCATTGGGATACTTCTCTTTAAAAAGTCCAATGAAATGATTCATAAGCTGGATAGAGTAGTGCGCGTCGTTTTTATAATCTGGCTGGGCATTGATAATAAGGGTGTTCATATCCGTTTTTCCTTTTTTAGAGATGCAAATATATACTACCAAAAAATTCTCTTATGAAAACATTCTTTCGGAAACTGCAGGAGGAAATCTTCCGGTACAATCGCAGAAAGGAGTTTTACACGACCCTTCTCAGAAAATTATTTTAATAAAACTAATAGTAATTATTATCAAAAATAGCAAGATTATGGAAGGCTTTCAGATAAAAAATCACCTTTTCCCGGATCTCCTTCCACCCCTGTTCTGAATCAGATGCCCCAGCAGGCGTAAAAAAAGCCCTGCAAGCTTTATAGATTCAAGCTTACAGGGCTTCATATATTTATTCCCATTCAATAGTGCTCGGCGGCTTGGAGGAGACGTCGTAAACCACGCGGTTCACGCCGTTGACCTCGTTGATAATCCGTCCGGATATCTTGGCAACCAGGTCAGTGGGCAGTCTGCTCCAGTCTGCAGTCATGGCATCGACGCTGTCCACAATGCGCAGGGCAATGACATGCTCATAGGTACGACCGTCACCCATGACACCAACGGTACGCAGGGGAAGAAGCACGGCGAAGCCCTGCCAGACCTTGCGGTACCAGCCGGAATTGCGCAGTTCCTCCTGCACGATGCTGTCTGCGGCGCGGAGAATATCCAGACGTTCGCGGGTCACTTCTCCGAGAACGCGGATAGCCAGACCGGGGCCGGGGAAAGGCTGACGCCAGACAATCGTATCAGGCAGTCCCAGTTCTTTGGCCACCTGACGGACTTCATCCTTAAAGAGCTCGCGCAGGGGCTCGATGAGGGAAAGCTTCATATGATCCGGCAGACCGCCAACATTGTGATGGCTCTTGATGACGGCACTCGGTCCCTTGGCCGACGTGGACTCGATGACGTCGGGGTACAGCGTCCCCTGGGCCAGGAAATCCACATGGGGAATCTTTTTGGATTCCTCATCGAAGATCTCAATAAAAGTATGGCCGATGATTTTACGCTTCTTCTCCGGGTCATCCACGCCCTTCAGGCGGGAAAGGAAACGTTCGGAGGCGTCTACGACAGTAAGATTGAGATCCAGGTTGTCACCGAGAAGGTGGCGGACCTCTTCGACTTCGTTCTTACGCAGCAGGCCGTTGTCAACGAAAATGCAGTGCAGGTTCTTGCCTATGGCCCTGTGCAGAAGCACAGCCACGACAGTGGAATCGATGCCGCCGGAAAGAGCGCAGATAACCTGACGGTCACCTACCTTGGCGGCCATTTCCTTCACCACACGATCCACAAAAGAGGTCATGGTCCAGTCAGGTACGAGCCCGCAGATGCGGAACAGGAAGTTATTGATAATGGTCGTGCCGAGGACGGTATGATGCACTTCCGGGTGGAACTGCACAGCGTAAATTTTCTTCTCGTCGCAGGCCATGGCTGCGACATCGAGCGTAGGCGTACGGCCGATGACACTGAATCCAGGGGGAGGAGTCATGACCTTGTCGCCATGGCTCATCCACACTTTTGTGGTCTCCGGCAGGCCCTCCCACAGGGGAGAAGCGGCAGTCAGCGTAAGCTCGGCCGGACCGTATTCACGGGTCTCAGAGCGGGAAAGACGTCCGCCAAGACCATCAGCGATAAGCTGCATGCCGTAGCAGATACCGAGAACCGGCACTCCAAGTTCAAAAAATCCCCTGTCCAGCACAGGAGCGTCCTTGCTGCCAACGCTGGCCGGTCCGCCAGAAAGAATGATGGCCTGCGGCTTCATGGCTGCCACTTCCGAGGCCTTCACTGTGCAGGGATGAATTTCCGAGTAAATGCCGGCTTCACGTACACGGCGCGCTATCAGCTGCGTCACCTGCGAGCCGTAGTCTATGATGATAACCTTATTGGGCATATGGCTTCACTCCTCCAGAAAAGGAGCGCCGCGGTAAAGCCCCGCGGCGCAGGATACACTCTAGTTGTCAATCCGGTAGTTCGGCGCTTCCTTCGTGATGACAACGTCATGGACGTGACTTTCACGCAGGCCAGCAGGAGAGATTTCGCAGAATGACGTATTCTTGTACAGAGTCTCAATGTCCTTGGCACCAACATAGCCCATGCCGGATTTTACGCCGCCCATGAGCTGGTAGATGACATCCTTGACAGAACCACGGTAGGGAACACGGCCAACGATGCCCTCGGGCACAAATTTCTTGCTGCGCTGCTGAAAATATCTGTCAGAGCTGCCGTGCTTCATGGCGTCGATGGAGCCCATACCGCGGTACACCTTGTACGTACGGCCCTGGTAGAGCACGGTCTCGCCGGGGCATTCCTCGGTACCGGCAAACAGGGAACCAATCATGACGCTGTGAGCACCGACAGTCAGCGCCTTGACGATATCACCAGAGAACTTGATACCGCCGTCAGCGATGCAGCAGCGATCCATCTCACGGGCGGCCCGGCTTGCTTCGATGACAGCCGTCACCTGCGGCACGCCGACGCCGGCGACGATACGGGTCGTGCAGATGGAACCGGGTCCGATACCAATCTTGACGCAGTCGGCACCGGCCTCGAGAACAGCCTTGGCGCCTTCATAAGTCGCTACGTTGCCGGCAATGAGCTGGCACTTGGGGAAGGCAGCCTTCACTTTCTGGATGGTGCGCAGCACATTCGCAGAATGCCCGTGCGCGGAGTCAAGGACGAGGACATCAGCTCCGCCCTGCAGAAGCTGCTCGGCACGATCGATAGTATCGCTGGTCACGCCGATGGCAGCGGCCACGCGCAGACGGCCGCGATCGTCCTTGCAGGCATTGGGATATTTCTGAACTTTGTCGATGTCCTTCATGGTGATAAGGCCGCGCAGGTGTTTATCCTCATCAACAACCAGCAGCTTTTCGATGCGGTGCTCATGCAGATGACGCTTGGCTTCCTCAAGAGAAATGCCCATGGGCACCGTGATGAGATTCTTGCTGGTCATCACGTCGCGCACGCGGACGGCGTCTCCATCTTCGACAAAGCGGACATCACGGTTGGTGATGATGCCCTTCAGGGCACCGTTGTCCACAACAGGAAGACCGGAAACCCGGAAATCATGCATCAGGGCAAGGGCTTCACTGACCGTGCTCTCGGAGCCGATGGTGACGGGGTCAAGAATCATGCCGCTCTCGCTCTTCTTGACACGCTCGACCTCGAGTCTCTGCTGGGCGATGGACATATTCTTATGGATAACGCCGATACCACCCATGCGGGCCATGGAAATGGCCATGGCGGACTCGGTCACCGTATCCATAGCCGCAGAGAGCAGCGGAATGCGCAGCTGTATCTCCGGAGTCAGCCATGTGGAGACATCAACCATGTCAGGGGTAACTTCCGAGTAGCTGGGAACAAGCAGAATGTCGTCAAAGGTCAGAGCCTTGCCTCTATTCGTAAACATGTGCGCCTCTCACTTCTTAGGTGGACCTTGGTAAAAAAAATTGAATTAGCTCTCATATATTGGGCCACGCCTCTTGTCAATAAACCGCAAACCTTCACGTGTCACGCAGTCATTTTATCCGGGGAGCGGAAAATATTCAGGCCCCCGGAGCTCCATCCTGATCCTTGACGCAGACGCCCAAAACGACTATGGAAAATTGCTTTAAGGCGCCTTCCCCCAAGGATCCGCCACATATTTTTCTTCCCCGAGGATAGTTCATGTTCGAAAGTCTCTCCGACAGGCTCAGCAGCGTTTTCCGCTCCTTCCGTGGAGCGGGAACTCTCACTGAGGAAAATGTCAAAGCCGGACTGCGTGAAGTCAGGCTCGCCCTCCTTGAAGCCGACGTTAATTTCAAGGTGGTCGGGGACTTCGTCAGTTCAGTCCGCGAGAAGTGCCTTGGCCGGGAGATCACAAAGGGAATGTCCCCGGCCCAGGAAGTCGTGAGCGTCGTCAACGAGGAACTCATCAAACTTCTCGGCGGCGAAACAGCCAAACTGAACCTCCAGGGTCAGGTTCCTGCCGTTATCATGATGGTTGGCCTGCAGGGCTCGGGCAAAACGACCTCAGCAGCCAAAATCGCCAACTATCTGCGGCGCAACAAAATGCGCCCCTACCTCGTTCCCGCTGACGTCTACCGTCCCGCTGCCATCGATCAGCTGGTCGTCCTCGCCAAGGAACTGGGCATGCCCTACTACCCGTCCACAGTCGACATGAACCCCGTGGACATCGCAAGGAAGGCGTTCGAGCAGGCAAAGGCGGAACAGGCCACGGTCATGATTCTCGATACGGCCGGCCGGCTGCACGTGGACGAAGTCCTCATGCAGGAGCTTTCCGACCTGAAGGCCGCCGTGCACCCCCAGGAAATCCTCTTCGTGGCCGATGCCATGACCGGTCAGGACGCCGTCAACGTCGCACAGACCTTCAATGAAAAACTGGGCATCACGGGCGTTGTTCTCACGAAGATGGACGGCGATGCCCGCGGCGGTGCCGCTCTTTCCATCAAAGCTGTTACCGGCGCTCCGGTCAAATTCGTCGGCATGGGCGAAAAGCTTTCCGAGCTGGAAGTTTTTCATCCCGACCGCATCGCAGGCCGCATCCTCGGTATGGGTGATATCCTCACGCTCGCCGAGAAAGCCAGAGACGCCATCAAACAGGAAGAAGCCGAAGAGTTCGCCAAAAAACTCAAGAAGGCGACCTTCGATCTCGAAGATTTCCGCAAGCAGATGCGCAACGTGAAGAAACTCGGCAGCCTGGAAAGTATCCTGAAGCTGATCCCGGGTCTCGGCGGACTGCGCGAAAAGCTTGCCGCCGCAAATGGAGCTCTGCCCGAAAAGGGCATGGCCCAGATGGAGGCCATCATCAATTCCATGACCCCGGCGGAACGCCACGACCCCGATATCCTCAACGGGAGCCGGAGAGCGCGCATCGCCAGGGGTGCCGGCGTTCAGGTTCAGCAGGTGAATATGCTGGTTCGCCAGTTTGAACAGATGCGCCAGATGATGAAAGGCATGTCCGGAGGTTCACGAAAGGGCCTCAGCATGCCCCATGGGTTCACCCCGCCCGGCACACGCATGCCAATGCGCGGACTGCCGGGAATGGGAATGCCTGGTATGCCCGGTATGCCGGGGATGCCCGGTATGCCGGGAGCGGGAGAAGGTTCCGCAAAACCGTCTCCTTCCCGCAGCAGCAAGGCTCTCGCCCAAGCGAAGAAAAAGAAACGCAAGGCCGCGAAGAAACAGCGCCACAGATAAACTCCGCGTCTTGCCCTTTCCAAACCGAAATCATAAAATATTAAAACAACTTTCATTAGGGAGATAATTCATGGCCGTAAAGATTAAACTGACCCGTCTTGGCAGCAAAAAGCACCCCTTCTACCGCATCGTCGCCACCAACCTGGAAAACGCCCGTGACAGCCGTCCGCTCGAATTCCTCGGTCACTACAACCCGATGCTCTCTCCGGCTGAGGTCGTTCTTGATGCCGAGAAAATCCAGAAGTGGCTCGACCGCGGCGCCATCCCGACTGATACCGTGCGCGCCATCCTCAAGGATCATATGCCCAAGGCCGAGGCCTAATTTCTTTTCATGCAGGAACTGGTTGAGTACATAGCAAAATCCCTGGTAGACAGGCCTGAAGAAGTGCGGGTGTCTCTTGAGGAAAAGGAAGATGTGACCGTCCTCCACCTTTCTGTCGCCAAGGAGGATCTCGGTAAAATCATCGGCAGGCAGGGACGCACAGCCCGCGCACTGCGTACTCTGGTTAATGCCGCCTCTGCCAAACAGGAGAGACGCTGCATCCTGGAAATCGAGGAATAGCCAGTGCCCGACCGCTCTGAAAAAATGATTTGTCTGGGGGTGCTCACGCGCCCCCATGGTATAAAAGGGGAGTTCTGCCTGAATCTTTACGCAGACTCCCCTACTCTTTTGTCCGGTCCCATCACGCTGAAGAAACCCGACGGCACGGAAAAGCCGTGCACGGCTGAAGGCTTCAGACCGCACAAAAATGCCTGGCTCGTCACCATCAGGGGAGTAAACGACCGTACACAGGCCGAGGCACTGGCTGGTTCAACGCTCTGGCTGCCAAGGCACTGCCTGCCCGCCCTCAATGAAAACGAGGCCTACATCACAGATCTGCTCGGTCGGCCTGTCGCCCTCACGGATGGCACGGTTCTGGGAACATTCGACCATATCGAAACGCCTGGGGGACAGATGCTCTGGGCCATCCGCAGCGCGGACAGCGAATTTCTTTTCCCGGCCAGGCCTGAATTCATCAGTTCACTGGGGACACCCATTGTCATCGATCCGCCGGAAGGATTGGTCGAAGCCTGCACCACGCCTCTCCGCTCCTAGCTAGCTGAAAAAACGCACGAGCAGATACCCGCCCCATACGAAAGCGAGAAAAAGCTGGGCGGTAAACTGTGCCGCACTCCCCATGTCCTTGGCCTTCTTGGACAGGGGATGCATATCCAGTGAAATGCGGTCTACTACATTCTCCACCGCCGTGTTGAAGAGTTCGACAATTACGCACAGGACCAGCGGGAGAACGAGAAGAACAGTCTCCGCCCAGTTTCTGCCAAGCAGAAAGGCCAGAGGGATTCCGGCCGCCAGCAGGATCACAATCTGACGGAACGCTTCCTCGTCCCTCCATGCTGCCCGGTAACCGTCGAGAGAATATATGACGGCATTCCTGAGACGCCTGAGCCCCGTTCTGCCTTTCATTTCGTTGTGCTGTTTTTCCATAATGCTCCTAGGAAAACTGAGCATCCCTGCGTCCGGCTAACCAGGGTTATCGTTGGTAGCAGCGATACCCGCCTTTTCCGGGCTGCCGTCTTCCGCCTTCGCCGCTCCGGGGCGACCATAATCGTCATAATTCCTGTCCGCGCTGACAGATATCCTGCCACGCACGGAACGGGCGTTTTCAGGTGTCAGAGCATACTGGCTGCTGGAAATATCAAAGGCCGCCTGATATCCCTTGGACGGAGCGTGCAGAATACCGGAAATCAGTTCAAAAACAAGATCATTCGTGAAAACCCGGCCGCTGTTGGCCCTGAGCTGATGTGCGGTATCAGGATAAATTTTTTTATACTGCGGCGAAAGGTACACCCAGAGAGGAATACGGAGCATGTCGAACTTCAGAGGGTCGGCTATGTGCCTGTACTTCATATTCTCGCCGTGATCAGAAAAATAGATCATGGCCTGCAGGTTCAGATTCTCTCTGGCATAGGAAAAGATTTTCTCCAGCACATAATCCGTATACGCCACTGTGCAGTCATATTCGGCCTCGGTGCCGGTCCCCCGCACATTCTCCCGGTAAAACTTCTCGGGCACCCGTTCCCGGTAGCTGTAATGGCTGCCCTGCATGTGCACAATAACGAAATTATTCTGTTCTCTGGGCACAAAGCGGAGATACTGTAAGAGTCTCTCATCGTAACTTTTAAGGGAATACTGCTTGTCGCTCGTGCGCGCAAAGATACAGGCCGCATCATAGACATCGCTGTGGTTCTGATTGGAAATCCAGAAAGTTCGGTATCCCGCCGCCCTGGCAAGGCCGATAACGTCATCGGCATTCTTCAGTTCAATGCCGTTGTACTGGTTTGCCCCCGTGAGCGCCTGTGTCAGCGCCATGGGCGTGTTCGGATAGTTTGAATAGGCCTTTCCGAACAGAACGATGTCTCCCTCAGCCGCAGCCTTTGCCTCCCATGGTGTTGTATCCGTGAGATGATTTCTGTTGAAAACCTTCATGTGATCGCGCGTTTCACTCTCACCGATGACCACAAGTATCGTGCCGGGAACTTTCGCCGCCGCTGTTTCTGACGCCTTCACGAGCAGAGAGACATCACAATCCTGCATATTTTTGGCAAGATCGACAAAAATCTGCGCCAGTACGCCGCCTTTCTTATGGGCATGTCTGTACACATCGAGAGGAAAATACGACAGTTTGAAGCTGAACAGGAAAGCGAACAGGCAGACAAGCAGGCAGGAAGCCCAGTCCCCCTTACCGCCCGGGGGCAGTGACTTCATACGGCTGCCCGCATGCACCGCCGCAGTCATGGTAAGGGCAAGGCCGATAAAGAGGAGCACAAGCAGTCCCATGACCGCCAGCTCCGGGACGGTAAACGTCGTGCGCATATACTCCGCAGCCTCGGTCCGGGTCGTTGCGACGACAGAGAGGAAAGAAACATCGTCGAATTCACTGCGGTACGTGCCAAAATAAAAGCAGTATATAGTCGTAAACAGTATACTGAAGAAAACGACGCAAAAATACAGGGCCCGGAGCAGTCCCCTGATAAAAAGGGGCTGCAGCCCGCGCATCAGCAGGTGGGAGATGAGGAGAAGAAAAGGAAAAATCAGCGTCCCTGTATAATAGTACAGAACAAATGTGCTCTTGAGGCTGAAAAAGCAGAGCACCGTATAGGCACCGCAGAAAAACACTGAAGGCACGAGCGCAAGCCAGACGGCTCTTCTGTTTCTGAAGACGTCTGACGTTCTCAGAAGGACAAAAACTGAAACAAAGAACAGGGCGCAACACGCGGCCAGGGATTCACACTGAATATACTTCAGCTTGAGCCGGAGCGTCGTCCCGAATACGAGAGCAGAGAAAAGCACGAACGCAATAATGTAAAAGCAAAAAGTAATAATCGCGCTTTTCTTCAGGTCATCACCAAGGAACCGGTGGCCGGCTGTTTCTGCACTCATTGATACTCCCGACACCAGAAACTTAAGTCCGTTTTCCATCCGTCTGGGGGCTGAAAAGGACCTGCCCGTTTCTCTCTGAAGATCAGAGTATCATTTTTCCGTCCACCTGCAAGCAAATGGCATCATAAGCAAGGATTTTTAAAACAGGAGAACAGTGTCTGTGTCATATTCTGTGCGCAGGCCTATGAAAACAAAAAAGCTGCCGGAATCTGAGTGTTCCGGCAGCTTTTCCACTTGAAAAAAAGCCTGATCAGGACGTCACTACACCGCTAACTCTGGCAGCGCTCCTGGACGCAGGCCTGCAGATACATCTACTTCTTTGCGGCTCCGTTAACTTTGGCGGCGCCCTTGGCCTTGGGGCTGTCCTCATAAAGAAGGACTGGCTCCTGAGCCTTCTGAACCACGGCAGAGTTAATGATGCATTCCTTGACGCCGGGCAGAGAAGGCAGGCGGTACATGATATCGAGCATGACCTGTTCCATCACATTTCGCAGTCCGCGGGCACCCGTCTTGCGCTCGATGGCCTTGTGGGCAATGGCCTTAAGGGCATTGGGCGTAAAGCTCAGGTGCACGCCGTCGAGCTCAAACAGTTTCTGATACTGCTTCGTCAGAGCGTTTTTGGGTTCCACGAGAATGCGCACGAGGCTTTTTTCATCCAGATCGTCCACATGCGTGAGAATCGGCACACGGCCCACGAATTCGGGAATGAGGCCGAATTTAACCAGGTCCTGGGGCTGAATGCTGTCCAGGAGCTGGGCGAGAGGCAGATCATGCGCCGTATGCACGCTGGCGCCGAACCCCATAGATGAGCCGGACATACGAGACTCAATAATTTTATCGAGTCCGATAAAGGCACCACCCACAATGAACAGAATGTTACTCGTGTCCATGCGGATGAATTCCTGCTGCGGGTGCTTGCGGCCGCCCTTGGGCGGAATATTGGCGACAGTCCCCTCTATGATCTTCAGAAGAGCCTGCTGCACGCCCTCGCCCGACACATCTCGCGTGATGGAGGTATTTTCGGACTTGCGGGAAATTTTATCGATTTCATCGATATAGATTATGCCCTTGGAAGCAGCCTGCACGTCGAACTCGGCGTTCTGAAGAAGCTGAAGAAGAATATTCTCCACATCCTCGCCTACATATCCGGCTTCGGTGAGCGTTGTCGCATCGGCAATGGCAAACGGCACTTTGAGGATCTTGGCGAGCGTGCGCGCCAGAAGCGTCTTACCGCTCCCAGACGGGCCCACAAGGAGAATATTACTCTTCTCGATTTCCACATCGTTGTTGGACTGATCGGCGAAGAAGACTCGCTTGTAGTGGTTATGCACGGCTACAGAGAGGATCTTCTTGGCCTGATCCTGTCCGATGACGTATTCATCGAGGCGGCTTTTAATCTGCTGGGGCGAAAGAAGGATATCCTTGTTCTGTTCGAGAGAATCATGCGCCATGGCCCTGTTATCAGCCTGCATAAGGTCATAGCAGGCTTTGATGCAGTTATCACAGATGGCGACATCATTCTGAACGATCAGGTGTAACACCTCGTCCTCACTGCGCCCGCAGAAGGAGCAGTGCATAATATTCCGCCCACGATTCTTATTACTTGGAGTTGTTGCCATTGGACTTGCCCACCTCGCTGCGAGAGGTCAGAACTTTATCTATGATGCCGAATTCCAGAGCCGCTTCCGGAGTGAGGAAGTTATCGCGCTCCGTGGCTTTGGAAACGGTATCAAAGTCACGGCCGGTATTCTCGGCCAGGATTTCATTCATCATCTTCTTGATTCGCTGCATCTCGCGGGCATGGATATCAACATCGGTCGCCTGTCCGGAATAGCCGCCAAGGGGCTGATGAATCATGATGGTGCTGTGCGGGAGAGCGTAACGCATACCACGGGTTCCGGCAGCAAGCAGGAAGGCTCCCATGGAGGCAGCCATTCCCATGCAGAGAGTTGAAACCGGCGCAGTAATATATTTCATCGTGTCATAGATGGCTAGACCGGCCGTAACAGAGCCTCCGGGAGAATTGATATAAATATAGATTTCCTTCTCGGGATCCTGACTTTCAAGGAAAAGAAGCTGCGCGCAGATCAGGGAAGCGACTGTGTCATCAATTTCCGTCCCCAGGAGGATGATTCTGTCCTTGAGCAGACGGGAATAGATGTCATAGGAACGCTCCATATGTCCTGTATTTTCAACGACTATCGGGACTGTATACGCAGGCATGCTGTGAAACTCCTTCACCCGGAGGAAAACCTCCGGCAACTTCGGGATACGTCATCTCACGGACAGAAGTCCGTGAAGTTTTCTTATCTAATATAAGTACAAAGAAAAGAACAGGAAGGCTCAGTGACGAAATCTTGTAGCCTCTGGCAAAAGGTAAAAAAAGCGCCAGACAGAAACATCCGCCTGGCGCCAGAATCAGTCAGAAATAAGAAATCTTACTTGGCTTCGCTGTCCGCAGGCTTCTCTTTCTTTTCCTCGGGCTCCTTGGCAGGAACCATGGTCACTTTAGCCTTGGCATAAATGGCGTTCATGCCCTTATCGGCGAGGAGACGGTCACGGAGATTGAAGATAAGGCCGGAATTCTGGTAGAACTGCCACATCTGCTGGAAATCCTGGTGGGATTCCTGGGCGATGCGGTAGACGGCATTCTGCACTTCGCTGTCCTGAACGTCGAGGCCTTCCTTATGGGCAACGGCGATAAGAAACACAGTGGACTTCACCTGCTCGCGGACAGAAGGCTCGAGAGACTTCTTAAGCTCGTCAAGCTTGGAGTCATCAAAGCGCTTGCCCATGTACTCGGCATTCTGGCGGCGCTGGGCAACAGCCTCGTTCATATAAATGTCGATCATGCTCTCGGGGAGAGGGAAGTCGACCTGCTTGAGGAGCTGCTCAAGAAGTTTGGTGCAGGCGTTGCCGCGATAAAGATTGTCATACTGGGACTTAATGAAGCCGGAAAGACGGGTACGGAGTTCGGCCTCGTCCTTGCAGCCCATTTCCTTGAGGAACTTCTCATCAAGATCAGCAGGCTTACGCAACTTAATGGCATGAACCGTAATCTTGATGGTACCCTTCTTGCCGGCAAGGGACTTGTTGAAGAAGTCAGCGGGGAAAGTGACTTCGGACTCCCCGGACTGGTCAACCTTGAGGGTCTTGATGAGCGTGTCGATTTCAGGAAGAACGGTGTGCTGTCCGACAAGATAGTCGTACCCGTCGTTCTTCACTTCATCAACGGACTTGCCGTCAACGAAAACTCTCATGTCAATGTTGGCGTACTGGCCGTCCACAGCGGGTCCGTTGCCATCAACGGGCACAAATTTAGCCCTCTGCTCACGCATACGGGTGAGAAGAGCTTCGATCTCGTCGTCCGTGGGCTTCTTCTCTTCCTGCTCGACCTCGAGTCCTTCATAGTTGGGAAGAGTGACCTCGGGGAGATGTTCAAACTCGATGGAGTAATTGAGCGGGGTGTCACGCTGAAGCTGGGGATTGTCATTAACGGTAACACCGGCAATGGGGGTCACCTTAAGTTCACCGAACACTGTGTTGATATGAACGTTAATGAGATCCTGGCAGGCGTCATGATAAAGCTGGCCCTTGAAGCGCTTCTCAATGATATCCGCGGGGACATGGCCCTTGCGGAAACCATCCATGGCGATGCCTCTCTGCTGCAGTTTTACGGCCGTATTGATGGCGGCGTTAACCTCATCGGGCTCAACAGAAATATTAACCTTTTTTTTGCAGGGGGTGAGTTCTTCTGTAGTATATTTCACAGGAAGCTCCTTCAGAATTCGTTATGGTGCGAAAGGGGGGATTTGAACCCCCACGCATAAAGCACTGGATCCTAAGTCCAGGGCGTCTACCAGTTCCGCCACTTTCGCAGGAAAAAGAAAATTACACTGTACCCAAAGGTATAGCAAGGCGGCCGGAGAAAAAACCGGAAACGCCTCTAAATACAAAAAAGGGGAGGCACTCCATCAAAAAAGCACCTCCCCTGAAAAACGCATGAAAAAACTTACTTTGCTGCTTCAGCAGCTTCGGCCTTGGGAGCTTCAGCGCTGGCAGAAGCATTGGTGTCCTTCTTGCCCTGCTGAGCTTCATAATCAGTAAACTCGATCACACACATGGGGGCGTTGTCGCCGGCACGGGGCGTAGCGAGTTTAAGGATGCGGGTATAACCGCCAGCGACGGCGGCAAAGCGCGGTCCAATCTCATCGAAAAGACGCTTAACAATGGAGCGGTCGTTGAGTTCACGGTAAGCGAGACGTCTGGAAGCGACATCATTCTTCTTGGTGAGCGTAACGAGCGGCTCAATAACACGGCGGAGTTCCTTGGCCTTGATTACGGTCGTGCGGATCCTGCCATGATTAATAAGAGCTTTCGCGAGATTCTGCAAAAGGGCCTTACGGTGCGCAGGCGTGCGCGAGAGTTTTCTGCCGGAGTTGTTATGCCTCATTTTGCTGATCCCTCTGTTTCTTCCATTCCTGGTACTTTTTATCGAAATTATCGAGCTTCATGCCGAAATCAAAGCCCATATTAAGCAGGACGTTCTTGATTTCATCAAGAGATTTACGGCCGAAGTTCTTGGTCTTGAGCATATCAGACTCAGTGCGCTGCACTAGCTCGCCAACAGTGGAAATGTTAGCGGACCGGAGGCAGTTGGTAGCACGGACGGAGAGCTCAAGTTCATCAATAGGCATGAAGAGTTTTTCGCTGATCTCAGTAGTGCCTGCGGAAGATCCGGCAAGGTCTCCGGTCACGCGCTCATCGAAATTGATGAACACGCTGATCTGATCCTTGATGATCTTCGCCGAGTAGGCGATGGCGTCTTCAGGAGTCACGGAACCATCAGTCCAGACCTCGAGAATCAGCCTGTCATAGTTGGTCATCTGGCCAACCCTGGCCTGCTCAATGGAATAGCTGACCTTGCGGATGGGCGAGAAGCTAGAATCCAGTGCGATGACACCGATTTCGTCATCAAGGCCGGCATGAAGTTCATGGGGCACGTAGCCCTTTCCCATGCGGACCTCGAACTCCATGTCGAGCGGAACATCTTCAGTAAGAGTGGCGATAGGCTGTTCCGGGTTAAGAACCATGACATGCTGGTTGCACTTGATGTCCTTAGCGGTAACCTCGCCCTTCTTATCGACATGCAGAGTAACTTTCTGAGGATCATCCGTATCCATGGCCAGGCGGACCTGCTTGATGTTGAGGATAATGTCAGTGACATCCTCAAGAACGCCATGAATAGAAGAGAACTCATGCTGCACGCCGGTAATCTTGACGGAGACGAATGCGGCGCCCTGGAGGGAGGAAAGAAGGACACGGCGCAGAGCATTGCCAATGGTCGTGCCGAACCCCCTCTCCAGAGGTTCGCAGACGAAACGCCCGTGCATGCTGTTCGACGATTCGTCGCGGGTAATCTTTTCCGGCTTGACGAGCTCGGTCCAGTTCCGCGAATTAATAAGGCGATCGCCCTGTTTAATAAGCATGCTTCCCTCGCTTACTTGCTGTAAAGTTCGACGATCAGCTGTTCGTTGACTTCGGTGCGGATATCCTCACGCTGCGGCATGGCCTTAACGGTGCCCTTGAAAGCATCATAGTCGGCCTCGAGCCAGTTCGGGGTGCCACGGCGGCCGATGGTCTCCTGAGCGTCTGCAAAAATTTTCACCTGACGATTCTTTTCAGGAATTTCAACGGAGTCGCCCACCCTCAGCTGGATGGAAGGAATGTTGACCTTGTGGCCGTTGAGGGTGAAAAGACCATGGCGGACAAGCTGGCGGGCCTGGTTGCGGGAATTGGCGAATCCGAGGCGGTAAACAACGTTGTCCAGGCGGCATTCGAGAAGAACGAGCAGGTTGGTACCGGTGACGCCCTTCTGCATATCAGCCTTGGTAAAATAGCTGTGGAACTGACGTTCCAGCAGCCCGTAAGTACGACGCGTCTTCTGCTTCTCACGAAGCTGGGTCGCGTATTCGGAGACCTTCTTGCGGGCACGGCCGTGCTGGCCGGGAGCCAAAGGCCTGCGATCAAAAGCGCACTTGCCGGTGAAGCAGCGATCACCCTTCAGAAAGAGCTTGCACCCCTCACGGCGGCAGATGCGGCACTTAGCTTCAGTATATTTAGCCATTGGAATTCCTCTTTGTGACGCTTACACGCGGCGGCGCTTAGGCGGCCTGCAGCCATTGTGCGGGATGGGAGTGATGTCGCGGATGAAGGCAACGCGCATACCGGTGTTAGCCACGGCACGCATAGCCTGCTCACGACCTGAACCAGGACCCTTCACATAGATACCAACGGTGCGCATGCCGCACTCCTGAGCCTTGTGGGCCGCGGTTTCAGCAGCAACCTGAGCGGCAAAGGGAGTGGATTTGCGGGAGCCCTTGAAACCGGACTGACCAGAGGAAGCCCAGCTCACGGCATTGCCGCGGGTATCAGTAAACGTCACAATAGTATTGTTGAAGGTGGCATCAATGTGGACGATACCCACAGGGATGCTCTTTTTTTCCTTCTTCTTGATAACTTTCTTAGCAGTAGGCTTGGCCATTGTAATTCCTCAAAAATTCGGACGAAACTTGCTGTACCGAAACATCATAAAAGAAGCAGTCCGAAGACTACTTCTTCTTGGCAGCCAGGCCGTGACGCGGACCCTTGCGGGTGCGGGCGTTAGTGTGGGTACGCTGGCCGTTGACAGGAAGACCGCGGCGATGGCGCAGTCCTCTGTAGCAGCCAATGTCCATGAGACGCTTGATGTTGGAGCTGACGTCACGACGGAGATCACCTTCAACCTTATGCTTGCTTTCAAGCTCTTTGCGGATTTCGTTCACTTCGTCCGCATTGAGGTCGTCGATGTTGCGCTCCCAGCTGATGCCAGCATTGTCACAAATCTCAAGGGCGGTAGTACGGCCAATACCATAAATATACGTAAGAGCGATATCCACGCGTTTGCCGCGGGGAAGCTCAACGCCAGCTATTCTTGCCACAGTTGCACTCCTACCTAACCCTGGCGCTGCTTATGCCTGGGGTTTTCACAGATAACCCTAAGAACACCCTTGCGCCTAATTACTTTGCACTTGGGGCATATTTTCTTGACGGATGGTCTGACTTTCATAAATGAATCTCCTGCAGATATACTGCCATTCATCGGTGCACCAGGCACCAGGCCTGACACCATGCAGGAAAAACCTGCTCTTCCGCAGCCGCAACAGAAAGTAGTCAGGGGAACAGGGATGCATTCCGATGCTACTTATGGCGTGGAAACAGCCGTCTAACCCATTTCGGGTCACCTGTCAAGCCGGACAGGATCCTGCACAATCGGCCTCAATAAGAAATACCGGGAACTGAATATAACCTAAAACTGATTCTGGGGGTACTGCGGCTTGTAACGGACAAGTCCGCGGTCGCCGATGCTCAGAATCTCGGGCCCGTTCTTCGTCACAGCAATGCTGTGTTCGAAGTGAGCCGCGTACTTGTGGTCACGCGTCACCGCAGTCCACTTGTCAGGGAGAACGTCCACTTCGTACGTTCCCTCAGTGACCATGGGCTCAATGGCAATGCACATGCCATTATGCAGTGTGACACCGCGCACACCGGGGTTGAAGTTGGGAACCTCCGGCTTTTCGTGCATGCTGGCACCAACACCATGTCCGACGTAGCGGCGTACCACGCCGAAGCCCTGACTCTCGACAAAGGCCTGCACGGCAATACCGATGGAGTGAACATCGTTTCCTGCGTGGGCCTGTTCGATTCCCTTGTAAAGGGAGGCTTCCGTCACAGCCAGAAGGCGGTCAGCCGTTTCGCTAATCTGACCTACAGGATACGTACGGGCAGAATCCCCAACCATACCGTTATACTCGACACCGAAGTCAACGCTCACGACATCTCCTTCCTTGAGGATGTACTCCTTGGACGGAAAGCCGTGGACAACAGCTTCATTTATCGAGCAGCAGATGGCAAAGGGATAACCGCCATACCCCAGAAAGGCCGGCTTGACGTGATACTGTTCACACATGGAGCGGGCGAGATCTTCAAGCTGCATGGAAGGGATACCAGGACGAATCTCGTCTCCGATTGCGTCGAGGATATTGGCCGTAATACGGTCAGCTTCCCTGAGATTGGCGATCTCGCGGGGGTTCTTGATAAAAACACCCTGAAACTTTTTCATGGATATCTCTTTAGCGGGTAAGACGCCCGCTCTTGCGCGCCCTGTTCATGAGACCGGCGTACTGGCTTGAAATCATATACGATTCGATCTGGTTCATGAAGTCCATCGCCACGCCCACAAGAATCAGCAGGCTCGTGCCACCGAAGTAGAACGGAACGTTGAACTGAGCGATGAGAAGCATGGGGAGGAGGGAAACAGCGGCAATGTAAATACCACCGGAAAGGGTCAGGCGGGAAAGGACGCCATCAATGTAGAGCTGAGTGCGCTCGCCGGGACGGATCCCAGGAATAAAGCCGCCGTTCTTCTTCAGGTTCTCGGCCATATCCTTGGGGTCAAAGATAATAGCCGTATAGAAGTAGCAGAAGAAGAAGATGAGGACAACGTAGAGAATATTGTACGTGAGGCTCATGGGGCTGAAAAATTCAGAGACCTGCTTCACGTAAGCGTTTTGCGAAAACTGGCCGATGGTGGCCGGGAAAAGAAGAAGAGAAGACGCAAAAATGGGCGGAATGACACCGGCCGTGTTGAGACGCAGCGGAAGGTGCGTATTCTGGCCGCCGAACATTCTGCGCCCCATCTGCCGTTTCGCGTACGAAATGGGGATGCGGCGCTGCGCTCTTTCAACGAAAACGATGAACACCACAACAGCGGCCATAAGCACGAGGATGCAGATGGCCAGGAAGATGCTGATGTCACCGGCGGAAATAAGTTCTGTGGAACGGATAATGCCGCGGGGAATGCCAACGACAATACCACAGAAAATGATGAGGGAGATGCCGTTGCCGATGCCCTTGTCAGTAATCTGCTCACCGAGCCACATAATGAGCACGGAGCCGGTACAGAAGGTCATCATGGTCACAAGACGGAAGGACCAGCCGGGATTCAGAACAACGGGCAGTCCGGAGGGACTGGACATGTTCTCAAGCCCGATACCGATGCCGAGACCCTGGATAAGAGTAATCACGACAGTCAGATAACGGGTGTACTGCGTAATCTTACGCCGTCCTGCCTGTCCTTCTTCCTTGTAAAGCCTCTTCACATCCGGGCTCACAACCTGCAGAAGCTGCATGATAATGGACGCGGAAATGTAAGGCATGACACCAAGCGCGAAAATGGAGACGTTGGAAAGACCGCCGCCTGAAAAGATGTCAAACAGGGCAAAGATCGTTCCGCTCATCTGCTGGAAGAAGGATGCTATGGCCTGGGCATCCACGCCGGGAATCGGCACATGGACACCTACGCGGTAGCAGCAAAGGAGAAAAAATGTCCAGCCAAGGCGCTTCGCAAGGCCAGTCTGACCGGGTGTAAGATTCTGAGGTGATGGCATGTATTTCTCGTCTCGTTATGCCTGCGGCGTGTTGCAGAAAACGTAATGAAGCGCCTTTGCCCGGGGTATTGCTCCGGGCAAAGGCGCACTGCTGACTATCTATATTAGAGAAACGAAGGATTATTCCGCGGCAGCCGCAGGAGCCTCAGCTTCGTTCTTTTCAAGAGCAGTGACCTTACCGCCAGCCTGCACGATCTTCTCGGCAGCCTTAGCGGAAAACTTGTGAGCTTCCACGGAGATAGCGGAAGTCACTTCGCCGCGGGCAAGAATCTTCACCGGCATTTTCGGAGAAGCAAGGCCGCGGTTATAGATGTCCTCAAGAGTAATGGTGTCCTTGCCGGGGAAATGGGCAAGAAGGCTGTCCAGGTTGATGACATCGTAGGTTACCTTGAAAGGATAGTTCTTGAAGCCGTGCTTGGGGAGACGGCGCTGAAGGGGCATCTGACCGCCTTCAAAACCGGGACGGACACCGCCGCCGGCGCGGGCGTTCTGACCCTTGTGACCCTTGCCGGAAGTTCCGCCAAGGCCGGAAGCACAGCCACGGCCTACACGGCGGCGGGACTTGCGCTCTTCCGGAAAGGGAAAGAGGTTATTAAGCTGCATTATAATACTCCTCAAATGGCTATCGTTACTTAACGATAGTCACCAGGTGCGGGACTTTATTGATGATGCCACGAATGGCGGGCGTATCGTTGAGAGTCTTCTTGACTTCGCGACGCTTCAGGCCCAGAGCATCGAGGCACTGCCTCTGCGCAGGAGTTTTGCCGGCGCGGGAGCGGACGAGCATAATGGTGATTTGAGCCATGATTACTTCCTCGGAGCTTCAAGCTTCTTGCCGCGGAGGGCAGAAACTTCCTCAGCGCTGCGGAGGGACATGAGTCCCTGCATGGTGGCGCGGAGAACGTTGTGCGGATTGTTGGTGCCAATAGCCTTGGCCAGCACGTCACGGATGCCAACGGCTTCCATGATGGCGCGCACAGCGCCGCCGGCAATGATGCCGGTACCTTCAGAGGCGGGCTTCAGCATAACACGGCCGGCGCCGAAACGGCCAAGCACTTCACAGGGAAGCGTGCCGTCGACCAGCGGGATGAACACGCGGGTCTTGCGGGCCTTGTCAGTGGCCTTGCGCAGGGCTTCAGGAACTTCCTGGGCCTTACCGAGGCCGAAACCGACGTTACCCTTGCCGTCACCGACGACGACCAGAGCGGAGAAGCTGAAACGACGGCCGCCCTTAACAACTTTGGCAACGCGGTTCAGAGCAACGATCTTTTCGATTTCTCCCATTTCGTTGGAGGGAGTTTCAGTTTTTTCACGCATATTAGAACTCCAGACCGCCTTCACGGGCGCCATCGGCTACCGCCTTGATACGGCCATGATAAAGATAGCCGTTCCTGTCAAAGACCACGCGGTTGATATCCTTTTCCTTGGCGAGGCGGGCGATCTCCTTGCCCACGCCAGTAGCGCCGGCAATGTTGCTGTGCAGGGCGTCACCGTTCTTCGAAAGGGTAAGCGTGGAAGCAGAAACGAGGGTAGTCCCGGTCTCATCGTTGATGATCTGGGCGTAGATATGTTCGTTGCTGCGGAAAACCACGAGGCGGGGGCAGTCAGCCGTTCCGTTAATCTTGCGGCGAATACGGGCCTTGCGGCTCAGGCGGCAATCATTCTTGCTGATACTCATTGTAATACCCCCTACTTCTTGCCGCCAGACTTGCCCACCTTGCGGCGGATCGTCTCGGTAGTGTACTTGATGCCCTTGCCCTTGTAGGGTTCGGGGAGACGGACGCGGCGGATACGGGAAGCGAATTCACCGATGAGGTCCTTATCGCAGCCGGTGAGCGTCAGAACGTTGCCTTCGACGCTGGCCTTGATGCCATCCGGTACATCAACAAGCACGGGGTGAGAATAACCCACGGAAAGTTCGATCATGTTGCCCTTGACGGCCACACGATAACCGACACCGATGACCTCAAGAGACTTGGAGAAGCCCTGGGTCACGCCGAGGATGCAGTTATGAAGAAGGGTGCGGCGCAGACCATGCTGAGCGTTGCTCTCGCGGGTATCATCCTTGCGATCGAGGATGATGTGGCCGTCCTTCATTTCGTAGGAAAGGAGGTTGCAGACAGGAGTCGAAATCTGGCCTTTGGGGCCCTTCACTTCGATAACGTCGGCGCCAATCTTGACTTCGACGCCAGCGGGCACCACGACGGGCATTTTACCAATTCTAGACATAACTGCACCGCCTACCAAATTTCACACAGAAGTTCACCACCAACTTTCTTTTCCTTGGCAGCTTCGCCGTCGAGGACCCCGGAAGAGGTGGAAAGAATGCAAATACCAAGACCATTCTGCACACGCGGGATGTCACCGGCACGTACGAAAACGCGGCGTCCGGGCTTGGAGATGCGGCGGAGGCCGGTAATGGCGGCTTTACCCTTCTGGTATTTGAGGGTGATTTTGATACCGCCTTCATCAACGGTTACGTCATCGACGTACCCTTCCTGCTTGAGGATGGCAGCGAGAGACTCTTTCATCTTCGAGCGCGGCACATTCACTTCCTTATGCAGG
>ONPA01000244.1 GCA_900319575.1 uncultured Desulfovibrio sp.
CACCCGGAGGTTGGGGGCAATCGTTAGCGCATGGGTGAAGACCCCTTCCAGGACATTGGCGATCCAGTTCGCAACGCCAAGGGTGAGGAATGCGGAAAGCGTACCGGTGAAAAGCAGCCAGAGCGTCAGGTTCTGGCTCCCGATCGGCACTTCCTGTTTCTTCATGAAGGAAACGATTTCAGGAAGGATCCCCGCGAACTCCATGGCAACCAGAATCCAGAAGACCCAGGTCACCACCTGCGTTAGCCTGCGATTGACTACCCGGTCGCCCAGCATCCCGTGAAGCATGTAGAGCACGATCCGGAGGAGGGCAAAGGCGTAGAGCACCGTATAGCCCAACTGATCGAACACCAGCTGCCGGCGCACCGGCACGAGATCCGTCCGCTGCATCAACCACACCTCGAGCCAAAGGAAAGAGGCTGCGATGAGGGAGAAGGAAAGGTGGGTCGCAATGTCAATTGAATAGGAAAGCGCCCGGTCCAGCAAACGGTCCGAGCCCTTTTGGGGCAGGAAGCGCCGGAGCTGCCTGTTGAAGCGGCGACTGACGAAAAAGGAAAGGCCGACCGCGAGCAGGAAGGCGGCAATCTGCCAAAAGTACTCCGCCTGCCATCCGCCCTGAATTTCGAGGAATACCTGTTGAAGCAGGGCTTCAGTTCCGCCAAAGGTCGCGAGTGAAGCGGCTGAGGTCATTTTTTATTCTTCCTTTCAGCAGAAGGCTTCTTCCAAGGGTAGGAAATCCCGACAACAAAACATTTTGCAAGCATCCGGACCCTAGCGGCGCTCAACACGCCACATCGCGGCAACGGCAAGCATAAGGGCCACAAGTATCGGCGTTATGCCGGTAAGGATCGGCGGGTAGCTGCTGAGGATGCCAAGATAGGAAAAGAGGCTGTTCAGCGCGAAGAAGGCAATGCCGATCATGAGCCCCACGAAAATCTTGAGGGACACGCCTCCCGCCCGGGAGCTGAGATAAGCGAAGGGCATTGAAAGCGCAAGCATCACGAAAATGGAAAGAGGGTAGAAAACCTTTTTCCAGAACGCGACTTCGTATTTGCCCGTTTCCTCATGGTTCGCCTTCAAATGCTCGATGTAGGCGCCCAGCGCATAGGCAGGCATTTGGTCTGGTTTCGTCGAGACGATGACGCTGAGGATCTGCGGCTGGATGTTCGTGTCCAGTACGAGTGTCCGTTCGGTGTACCGCTTCACTTTCGCGGGGATACTTGTCGGAGTCGCTCCGGCGAGGGACGGAATCTCGGTGACGACAGCATTCCTGAGCTCCCAGCCCCTGCCCTCGGCATAGTTTCCCACCGGGGCTTCAATTACCCGGCGCAATTCGTTATTGGGAGAAAACTCGTAGACATGCCAACCGTTTGCCACGCGTGCTTCCCGGGACTTGAGGTTTTCCACATTCACGTAGCGGGAGAGAACCAGGCGCCTCGACTTGTCATAGACCTGATCGCGAGCCCATACACCGGTGTCGAATCCACGGGGCCTTACCGCGCGGTTAGTGATCTGGACATGAACTTCCTCGCGAAGCTGCGTGCTGACTGGCGCGACGATCTCGCTAAGCAGATAAGTGAACGCGACGAAAATCAGGCCAGGGACCAGCAGCGCCTGAAAAAAGCGCCAGGAGCTCAGGCCGGCGGTTCGCAGGATCGTGAATTCGCTGTTCGCCGCCCAACGGCTCATCGTATAAACAGCGCCAAGAAGCACCGCAATCGGCATGATCTCGTACAGCCGCTCGGGCACGTCGAACGCCGTGATGGCGAAGGCCTGTGCGAAACTATAGCGAATGCCGATCTTGTCGGCCTGGCTCACGAGGTCGAAGAAAAAGAACAGACCGAGAAGCGCGAGCAGGACAAGCCCGGTCGCGCGAAGTATTTGGGCGGTCAGATGACGAGTGATTACCTTCATTTATCGCCCCTCTCCGCCCTGTCGCGCCAGTAGCCCAGCGAAAGCTGCTTCGGCAGCCACCTCTGGAACCAGATCTGCCTTACGAAAAGCGCCGCAGTCAGCGCGAGAACTGTCCCATGCAAGGCGACGAGCCCCGTCCACCAGTGCCATTTCTCCTCAGTGATCCACGACTGCATGATGCTGATGAAATTCAGGTAGAGGATGAATACCAGCACGGCCGCAACAATATTCAGCGAGCGCCCTGCCCGGGGATTCGTGACGGAAAGCGGAATAGCGAGCAACGCAAGGTTCAGCGCGACAAAAGGCCAGGAAAGCCGCCAGAAGATCTGCCCCATGTTCTTCGGCGTCGGGTTTTCCAAAAGGCTTTGGACAGGAATCGCGTTTGCCTTATCGGACCCCAGGACAAGGTCTGGCTTCACGTCAAGCCGAATGCCATAACGATCAAAGTCAGTTACCCGGTACGATTTCCCGCCCTCCCCGATTTCATACTGTCTTCCATTCTTCAGCTCGGCAAAGCGGTCACCTTCCTTGTTCACGAAAAGCTTGCCTTCGCTCGCCGCGAGAACCTTCGTCTTTCCACCCTTGCTGGCTTCCGACATGAAGATGCCTTTCACGTTCCCGGCCTCTTCGTCCACTTGTTCAATGAAGAAGACCCTGCGTCCGGACCCTGACTCGACAAACTGCCCGGATGCGATGCGGCTGGTGTCGTCGCGCTGCGTGAAATGGCTTTTCTGCACTTCCATCTGGCCATATGCCCATGGCGTAATGAAGATAGAAACAACCGCAACGACGATGATGACGGGGAAAGCCACCCGCAGCACGGGCCGTATCCACGAGAGAAGCGAAAGACCGCCCGAAGAAAACCAGACGATCATTTCGTTCTGCTGCCAGCCGCGGATCAGCGCCATCAAGACCGCGAGAAATAGGGAAAGCGCAAGAAGCGGCCCGAGCGTTTGGAGCGAAGAGAAAAGGACAATGTAGAGGAACGAACCCGCGTCTATCTTCCCGCCAGAAATCTGGGTCATCGCCCGCACGACGCCTACGGTAAGCACAATGGAAAACAGAACGGTGAACACGCCGCCCGCGGCATTCGTTAGTTCGGAAATGAGCGACCGCCTGAAAATCATGTCGTCTTTTAAGCCTAGGTCTGGCCTGCTGGAAAGGCCGAAAACAAGCGCTGAGTCGATTGAGACACCCGCTCGTATTCTAGAGCAAGAGCGGCCCCGGACTGAGACCGCTGGCTGGAATTGAACGACCTCCCTATTTACCTGAATTTCTCAAAAAGTTGCACTAAACAACTTTCGCGTGCCAGAAATACCGTTACGGATTAAGGAACGTCATGAGCTCACCGTAGCTCTTCTTGCTCTTTCTGAATGCATCGACAATCTTCTTGGACTCCACCCTTCGTTTCAGTTCCTGAAGTTTCTCCAGCCGCTCCATCAACCTGCCTTCCCGTGCCTTCACCCTGGCTAGGCTTTCAAGCGTTTTGCTGATGTCAGCCTCAATTGTCTCGATCCGTCTCATTCCGCTTTCTCCCCGTTTCCATTGGCCTGTTCGCCGTCTCCGGCAACTGAAGCCGCAATACCAGCGGCTTCCGAACGAACGCTGTCCGCGCTCAGCGCAAAGGCCGAAAGTATTTCCTTCTGCCTTCTGGTCACGGCGTGATCCAGTACGTAGCCGCCGCCTCCGATTCTCACGAGCTCAATCTTTTCCAGTTCTCCCAGGGCTGCCGGGACCGTCATGTAGTTGGGGCTCCCTCCCATCCTTGCCATGGTCTCCCTGAGAAGGCAGTAAATCCGATTGCGAATGGCGAGCGCAATGAATTCAATGAACGTCTTGGCCGACAGGGCCTCTCGGGAATGCACTCTCATGCTCCCGCCGCCAAGGAAGGACTTGCTCGCCTGAAACAGTTTTTCCGAGGCGTCCCGCCCCTTGTACAGCGTCAGGGCCTCGGCGGCGGTCATCTTCTCCGAGGTGATCAGGCAGAAGTACCCGCACAGGTCGAGCTCCCGCTGCACAGCCGCCGACTTTTCCTTGATCCCGACGAGTTTCCCATCCTTGTAGAACAGCTCGAACCAGTCGGTAAAAGTCTTGCTGAATTGTTCGTCCGTGCCGATGCGTTTCTCAAGGAACTCGCGGCATTTCTCGACCTTCTGCTCGACGTCCTCCCTTTCCGCGGCCTGTTTTGAGGCGCTGTAGCAGACGTGGAACCAGCGCTCAGGCGCGTCATCCTCATAGAGCCTTGCGGCGACCGTGGTTCCATAAGCCCTGTACGCCCTGATTGACTTGGAGCGATCGGTCTCAAATGTGTTCCTGACTTTCCCGACGATCGCTGAAACGAGGCTCCTGCATCCCTTGACCATGATTACGAACGAGTAACCTCGTTCGTCCATGAGCCTGATGTTTTCCCTGCTGAAATATCCCCGGTCGAGGATGAGCCCAAGCTTCGAATAACCGTATTCGGCAGCCTTGTCGATCATGCACCTGAACTGCGAGACGTCGGTGATTGATCCCGGATATTCCTCGTAGAAAAGAGGAACCCGGTTTGTACTGTCGAATGCCACCGAGATGTTGAAGACCGGGAATCCGCGGTCATCCTTGGGCTTGCCGAACTCGACGAGATCTATGTCGCCGGCCTGGCAGTTCTTGTTGGTCGAGTCATAGGACACGTATATCCGCTGTTCTTTGTCCCGTTTGGCGTTCCAGTCCCCCATGAACCCGGCAATCTGATCGCGGGTCACCGAGCCCAGGAATCTGCTGATTTCAGAATCATCGGCGATTTTCATGCCGTTAGTAAACAGCGGATGGCAGAAGGCGTAGTCGGGATAGTGCTGCGCGGCATTGTCCTGATCGATAACGGAATATGCCGCTAGGTCCAGGATCAGCCCGGCTTTTCTGCCAAAACGCTTTTCGAGCACCTTCTGCAGGCGATACTCAAGAGCCACGCGCCTGACTGCCAGCCAACCGCCGATTTTCAGACAGCAGCTTCGCCGGGCTTCGTTTCGGGCCTCTCCTGATGGAAGCCCCGGAAACCATTTGGCGAAGTTTTCATTGGGGAACATCTTCTCTGGATCGGCTGGGCAAAGTTTGCCGATTACTGATCGCCTGGGGACGGCGTACTTCTTCTCGCTGTTGTAGTCCTGCCCGTACTGGTAGAGGACATACGAGGATGAACCTTTTTTCCTGATGATGATCTTCCCTTTTGCATCAGGAATTGGCACTGCCGATGAGAGGTACATGATGGACTTTATTTAGTGTAACCGTTACACTAAGTATACATGAAAAGCCACACAGTGGCAATAGTTAAATTCACAGGAATAACAAAAAGATAAAGGGGATGAAACTAGGCGAGGGAGAGCGTTAGTGCAACGGCAGAGGGAAATTCAGGCCATTCTTATGCAGGTTCCCGCGCCCTCTCCGGGGTCTTTCGCCATTCCGTGGCTATTCCCCGCCGGAGCAGGATCTTTCGCTTTTC
>ONPA01000168.1 GCA_900319575.1 uncultured Desulfovibrio sp.
GAGCCATGGTGTTCTCCTTTCGGTTTTGGTGGTTGTGCAATTCCAAACATACCGAAGGCGTTCCCATGGCTCAACTTTTTGCCACGGGAATTTACACCACTCTATGGACTCTACCCCGGCGCGCCGAAAATGATTCGCAGACGCGGGATCCTCATGAGACGAAGTCTCATGAGCGGACAGAATTCTTAGTTGCCAGAACCCAAAGTAAACATCCGGACCGTGGGTGCGCGAAAGCCTCCCATGATGACCGGATTTCAGGCAGAGGAAAACTTGACCGGGCGAGCCCCAAAAAAATGTGCGGAAAATTCTGGACGTTATCATTTTCTTTTGCTTTGTGCCTAGCTGGCAATAGTCTTTTCTTATGTATAGCCCTTTCGGATACAAACTGCCCCTTAGAGGGGCATTAACGTGTTGTCTATGGATCCATTAAATAATCCGCATAACACCAAATCTTCTGGTACTTTGACAAAGATAGCCTGAGGCCTTCGGCTTGCCCGCCGTCCCTGGGAATGCTAAGGAAAGTGTCTCTATGCCCCCGGCCGGCTGTTTTTCTGCAGCCCCGGGAACGGCAGAAAAACAGCAATAGAAAAAGGCCAACAAATGAAGGTATTCCGCTTCTTCGCAATGGCTGCCGCCCTGACAGCCGTCCTCCTGGCCGCGCCTGCCGATGGACAGGCAGCCGAGCCAACCGTCAAGCTTGAAACGAGCATGGGCGACATCGTCGTCCAGCTGAACAGCCGCAAGGCTCCCCTCTCAACCGCCAATTTCCTGCAGTACGTAAAGTCCGGCTTTTATGACGGTACCATCTTTCACCGTGTCATAAAGGGCTTCATGATCCAGGGCGGCGGACTCACCCAGGATATGAAGGAGAAATCCGGGCACGCCCCCATCAAGAATGAGGCCAGCAACGGACTGCGCAACCAGCGCTACACCATAGCCATGGCGCGCACTTCCGATCCCGATTCCGCTACCAGTCAGTTCTTCATCAATACCGTGAACAACCGCTTCCTTGACGCTGACAAGGCCCAGGATGGCGTTGGATATGCCGTCTTCGGCGAAGTCATCAAGGGCACCGACGTGGTCAGGAAGATAGAAGCCGTTCCCACCACGACACACGGCAACTATCAGGACGTTCCCGCAACGCCCGTCGTTATCAAGAGCGCGACCGTGCTCTCCGAATAATCCGGTTTCGCATAAATAATAAGGGGCCCGGCATTCGTAGAATGCCGGGCCCCTTTATTTTTTTAATTTCAGCGGACTGCGGTCTTCCTGGCCAGCAGCCTCGCATGCCGACGCATGAGAAGATGCGTGATGGCGATGCCCAAGGCATCCGAGGTGTCCAGAGCCCAGTCCACGTCACGCACCCCGAGCATGGTGCGCACCATGAACGCAACCTGTTCCTTCTCGGCACCACCGGCTCCCACGATAGTCTGCTTGACCAGCGTAGGAGGATAATCGCTGACGCTGAGATGCCGTGAAGCGCAGGCCGCCACGGCAACGCCGCGGGCCTGCCCGAGCTTCAGTGCCGAACTCGCGTTCTTGGCCTGAAAGACATCCTCTATGGCCGCCTCTTCAGGCTTCAGCCGGTCGAGCACGGCTGTCAGCTCATGGTAGATAAAGGCAAGCCGCTCGCTGAATTCCTTCCGGCCGCCGGATGTGGTCCGGATGATTCCGCAGTCAATGAGGCTGAGCCCTGTGCCATCCTCACGCACGACACCCCATCCGGTGCGCACAGACCCCGGATCGATGCCGATAACCACGGCGCCCGCCACGTCAGACTACTCCTCGGGCATATCGTCCGGGAAATCGGCGTTGGTGTACACGTTCTGCACGTCATCGCTCTCATCGAGAGCGTCCATGAGGCGCATAACCTTCTGGCCGGTCTCAACGTCCACGGCCTGCAGGTTTTTGGGCACCATGGCGAGAGAGGAGGACTCCATGGCAACGCCCTTGCTTTCCAGAGCGTCGCGCACGCTGGTGAAATCTTCCATGGACGTGGTGATGGTCCACACATCGCCGTCATCGGCAACGTCATCAGCGCCGCAGTCAAGGGCGATTTCCATCATCTTGTCCTCGTCATAGGCCTGACGATTAACAGTGATCACACCCTTACGGTCGAACATCCAGCCCACGCTGCCGTTTTCACCGAGGTTGCCGCCATGCTTGGAGAAAAGATGGCGCACATCGGCAACGGTGCGGTTTTTGTTATCAGTGGCCGTCTCCACGATGATAGCGATTCCGCCGGGACCGTATCCTTCGTAGAACACTTCTTCGATGTTGCCGCCTTCATCCTCGCCGGTACCCTTACGGATGGCAGCCTGAATCCTGTCCTTGGGAAGGTTGACGGCTTTTGCGGCTGCGATGGCGGCACGCAGACGGGAGTTGCCTGCAGGATCACCACCGCCCTTGGCTGCAATAATAATTTCCTTGGCTGCCTTGGTGAAAACCTTGCCGCGCAGTGCATCCTGACGGCCCTTGCGGTGCTGAATATTTGCCCATTTGGAATGACCTGACATAACAACCCCTTAAACTAGTGTAGTTATTCTTGCCCTGCGGCCCCGGTCTGCGGACGCAGATTGAGTCCCACAAAAAAAGTTTCCTTGCTTTCGGCGCGGGAACTCTTCGGCTTGAATGTTTTTACGGTGGAGAAATTTTTGCGCATGGGCTGCAGAAGTTCCTGAACATCCGGCCCCATGAAGATCTTCACGATGAAGGATCCCCCTGGTTTGAGCCACTTTCTGGCCACGGCGAAGGCCTCCTGGCACAGCTCAAGGGAACGGCACTGATCAGTGAAAACCGCTCCTGTCGTGCTGGGAGCCATATCGCTCATAACGACGTCGAACGGGCCCATTTCCCGGAGCCTTGCTTCAAAGTCTTCCGAGCGGTTGAAAACATCCTCCTGCATGAAAGTAACCTGGGGGGGAAAAACCGTCCTCGCAGGCTGGAGGTCACAGCCCAGCACCAGACCCTGAGGCCCCACCTTTTCGGCAGCGCCAAGAGACCAGGATCCGGGGGCAGCTCCGAGATCGAGCACGCGCATGCCGCGCCGGAAAATCTTGAACTTGCTGTCAATCTCTTTCAGCTTGTAGACACTTCGTGCCGGGTAGTGCTCCTCTTTTGCCTTGAGGAAGTAATGGTCGCGGTATTCCTTCATGCATTATCCGTTTTCATCCATGTCTTCCCCGCCCGTCCGGATGACATCTACCAAAGTGGATGCCGGACAGGGAGAAAGCCCTGTGCAATGATCTGAGTTCGTTTCTATAAGACTTTTTTTTATTCAAGCCAAGATTTTCATTGACCTGAAAATGCGGAAAAAGCCCAAAAAAACACTTCCGTACGGGAAACAGGATGTTTGGAACCGGGAAATTCGTTGACGAAGTCCCTTTTATGGCGTAGTTCAATTCAAATGCAAGGCAATAAGGGGGAGTAGCTCAGCTGGGAGAGCATCGCATTCGCATTGCGGGGGTCGGGAGTTCAAATCTCCTCTTCTCCACCACATATTTGCATTGAAAGGCCGCATCGTTTAACGATGCGGCCTTTCTTCGTTCCAAAACCGGGGGAAACGCCCCCCGGATGATCCGGATGCCTTTCTAGAGAACGATTTGACTGAGCCGGACGCCGTTTTCCAGCACGCTGCCGGTCATACAGGAAACCTCATCCATGAGGATCGTGCGGTACGTGCCCGTGCCGGAGGAAGGGGCAAGCTTTTTCCGGGCCAGCTCACCAGCCAGCCCCATGACACACATGCCGGCGATGGAAGAGGCCAGAGGCTCGCTAGGAGCCGCGCCAAGAAAGGAAGCCACAACTCCCGACCCCATACAGCCGGTGCCGGTAAGACGCCCCATCATGGCGTCGCCATTGGAGATGCCGTAAGCCCTCTCTCCGTCAGCAGCCACGTCGATCCGTCCACTCACGATAACGACAGCGCCAATCCCGCGGCTCAGTCCGGCCGCAAGTCTGGCCACGGCACTGCTGTCACTGCCGAGAGCGATGTCGTCTTTTGACGCATCGACTCCCATGGACTTTCCCGTTCCCGAAGCCAGAAACCTGATTTCGGAAATATTCCCTTTGACGGCAGCAAACTTCACCTCTTCCAGAAGTTTTTCGAGCAGGCGGTTCCTGAAAGAGGATGCTCCGGCCCCCACTGGATCAAGAACGACAGGGATGCCAGCCTCATTGGCGGCCTTTCCTGCTCGCAGCATGGCTTCGAGCGTCCTGTCTCCCGGCGTGCCGATATTGAACACGAGCGCGCTGGCGAGCCGGCAGATCTCGGCCGCGTCATCGGGCTGATCGGACATGACGGGAGCTCCACCGACAGCCAGCGTGATATTGGCGCAGTCGTTGACGGTGACATAATTGGTGATGAAATGCACCAGAGGCTTCTTCACGCGCAGCGCATCGAGAAGAGCCCCGCATTTTGCGGCGGTAACAGGCTCAGACATTGATTTTTCCCAGTATGGCGGAGAGGACGCCATCAATATCCAGGGCTGAGGTGTCGATGATGACAGCGTCATCTGCTGGTTTCAGAGGAGCCACAGGACGGTTTCGATCCAGACTGTCACGATCGCGTATTTCCCTGACGAGTTCCTCAAAATCCACTTTCTGCCCCATTTTCTCCAGATCCTTCAGGCGGCGTCCGGCGCGAACTTCGGGGGAGGCGTCCAGGAAGAACTTGTAGGGCGCGCCGGGAAAAACAACTGTTCCCATGTCGCGGCCTTCTGCCACGAGAGACGTGGCAGCACCGATACGGCGCTGCTGCTCCTTGAGTACTTCCCGGATTTCCGGCACGGCTCCCACTCTGGCGGCCAGCATGCCAACTTCCTCTGTGCGGATTTCCGGCCCGACGGCTTTTCCGTTGCAATGAAGAACAGTTTCCGCACCGCTGCCGGTCAGCTCAAAGCGCAGTCCCCTGGCTTCTTCGGCGAGCACGCGGGGATCCGTCCTGTCCACTTCCTCCCCGAATTTCAGACCGAGAGTGCGGAACATGGCGCCGGTGTCAAGGTACGCAACGCCAAGTTTCGCAGCAACGCTCCTGGCCAGCGTTGTTTTGCCAACGCCGGCCGGGCCGTCGAGAGTGACGATGAAAGGCTGATTAGCCATCAGCGCCCTCCGCCAAGAATTTCGCGCGTGGCCTTCAGGAAAATTTTGTTCTCCTCAGGACTGCCGACGCTTACGCGGATATTCTGCGGCATTTCGTAGCTTTTAAGAGCCCGGACAATCACGCCGCGCCGGAGCAGTGCCTCATAAAGTTCAAGCGCGGGGTGCCCGGCCGGGGGCGTAAACATGAGAAAGTTGGCTCGGCTCGGATACACTGTGCACCCCATCTCCGTGAGGGCAAGACTCAGTTCTTTACGCCCCTTCCGCACGGTCTCAATCGTCTCCTGCCTGAACACGTCGTCATCAAGAGCCGTGATCGCGGCTTCCTCGGCGAGAATGTTGACGGAGAAAGGCAGGCGGGCCCGCCAGTAATAACCGGCAAGGAATTCGGGAAGAATGCCGACACCGATGCGCAGGCCGGCCAGGCCATAGCATTTGGAAAACGTGCGGATGAAAGCCACGTTGGCGGGAACGTCCTTCTGCCGAAGGAGCGACCAGTCTGCCTCTGTCTCGCCCTCTTCCGCGGCAAAATGGATGTATGCCTCGTCAACGACAAGGAGGCAGTCCCCGGGGAGTTTCTCCGCCAGCCTGCGGATTTCCCCAGGCCTCGGACAGTAGCCGGAGGGATTGTCAGGCGCCGTCACGAAAACGAGACGCGTGTTTTCGTCGACATGGGCGTACAGCTTGTCAAAGTCGAAGACGAAATCGGAAGGCAGAGGCTCGCGTCTGACCTCAACTCCGTTGATGAGACTCTGAATCGGATAGAGAGAGAAGCACGGCTCGAAACAGACGATATTGTCCCGGCCGGGTGTGGTCATGATGCGGATGATCATGTCAATGATCTCATCGGATCCGTTGCCCACGGCAATGCGCGATTCAGGCAGGCCGAGATAGCGGGCGATGGCCTTCACAAGACGGGGATTGCCTCCCGCAGGATAGCGGAACGCCTCCCCTGCGTGAC
>ONPA01000169.1 GCA_900319575.1 uncultured Desulfovibrio sp.
CAGCCGCAAGACCCCGAACCTCTGCCATCTGTCCCCGGCCGGCAAGCACTACATGATCGACCTCGACAACGCCGGCGGCATCCGCGCGGTTATGAACGAGCTCGCCAGAGGCGGTCTTATCCACACCGACTGCCTCACTGTCACGGGCAAGACCGTGGGCGAGAACATCAAAGACGCGAAGATTCTCAACACGGATGTCATCCACACTCTCGAGAATCCGTACTCCAAAGACGGCGGCATCTCCATCCTGCGCGGCAACATCGCCCCCAAGGGCGCCGTGGTCAAGAAGGCGGCCGTCGCTCCCGAAATGCTCTGCCGCGATGTCACGGCCAAAGTCTTCTACAGCGAGGAAGACGCCATGAAGGCCATTCTCGACGGCAAGATCAAGCCCAATGACGGCGTTGTCATTCTCTTCGAAGGTCCCCGCGGCGGCCCGGGCATGCGCGAAATGCTCTCCGCCACAGCCGCCATCACCGGCATGGGCCTCGGCAAGGACGTGGCCCTGCTCACGGACGGCCGTTTCTCCGGCGGCACCAACGGCGCGGCCATCGGCCACATCTCCCCTGAAGCAGCTGACGGCGGCCCCATCGGCCTTGTGAGGGACGGCGACATCATCCATATCGACATCCCCGGCCGCAAGCTTGAGCTGAAGGTCAGCGATGAGGAACTCGAAAAGCGCCGCGCCGAGTACAAGGCTCCCGAGAAGAAGAGCCCCTACGGCATTCTGAGGCGCTACGCCGCCATGGTAACCTCCGCCGACACTGGCGCCCGCTACCGCAAGGTGTAGCCTCTCCGGAATTGTTTCACGTGCAACAATACAGAAAGGGTTCCCTCCGCTCCGGGGGGGACCCTTTCTGCGTATACAGGGCTCTTCAGTGCCGGGGAACGGCTCTTTCCGGAACAGGGGGGACGCTCTACCTTCGTCCCCCTGTTTCCCGGGGAAAGACTCTCTTTTTCCCCTTCCGGTGTGCCGTAAAACAGGGACAGCATGGCGTTTTCAGGTGACAGCCCCTGCGTTTCCGCACGGCGCAGACACAACCGGGAAAGCCGGGCTCCCTGAGCCGGCCTCCCGCGCCACGGTGCGTACCGGCCGGGACGGGTCATGCGGGCACAAAAAAAAGACGGTCCCGGGAAAGGACCGTCCTCGTTGTTTCAGGGTAGGACGCCGCTACTTGGCGTGTTCCCTCAGCACATCAATCATCTTCTTCTGCGGGCTGATCATGCAGGCGTCGATGAATTCCTGGATATCGGAATCGGACTTCAGAATGGATTTGGCGGTATTCTGGGTTTTGCGGTTCCAGGCGTCGAGCCAGATGATGAAACCGCTGGCGTCATCAGGATCGAGCGCGTAGTCGCGGCAGGTTGAGGTTTCGGCGTTCCACCGGCCCTCGACTTTCGGTCCCGTGGAGCGCATTTCCTTCCAGGGCTGCATCACCTTTACGTCAGGGTTCTTCTGGCACCACATATAGGTCTGCGTGAGCACCACCTGCACGGTGTCGGGAGAGGCGACATTCTGGCCGATCTCGGCGGACACCCATCCGTCGACCTGGAGGGCCTGGAACAGCGGAGGCTCACCCTTCATGATGCCGGGCTCGGAAATGAGTTCTGCGCAGAGGTAGGCATCAGGCTGAATGAGATCATTGTCAGCCCGGGCCAGCGCCGGCAGAGAAAGGACAAGGACAAGAGAAAGCAGAAGTTTTCTCACCATAATCTCCAATCCGGGGAAAGCCCGGAACAGCACGGTTTTCTTCGCGGACGCGGTTCTGACCGCCTGTTCTATTCGAAGCGGCTGGCGCCGGTAATCACCACGAGATCAGAAGGAACGTCCTGATACATGCCCACGGTGGTGGTCTTCACCTTGGCGATCTTGTCGACCACGTCCATGCCTTCGGTCACTTTGCCGAACACGCAGTACCCCCAGCCGTTGCCGCTGGGAGCCTGGAAGTTCAGGAAGTCGTTGTCAACGAGGTTGATGAAGAACTGGGCCGTGGCGCTGTGGGGATCCATGGTTCTGGCCATGGCGATGGTGCCGCGGTCGTTCTTCAGGCCGTTGTCAGCCTCGTTCTTGATGGGGGCCGAGGTGTCCTTCTGCTGCATTCTGGCAGTGAGGCCGCCGCCCTGGATCATGAAGCCGGGGATGACACGGTGGAAGATTGTATTATTGTAAAAGCCGTCATCGACGTACTTCAGGAAGTTGGCAACCGTTTCCGGAGCCTTGTCGGGATAAAGCTCCACAAGGATGTCGCCGGAAGTCGTTTCCAGCAGCACAACAGGATTTTCAGACATGATATCTCCTTCTTGGATGCGGCGTCATCACACTGGCCGCACGCGTTTTCATACCGGCTTTTCTTACGTTATGCGGGCCGCCTTGACAATACGCGCCGCCGCGGGAGGGATGTGACATGCCCCGCGTCATATCTCCGCTGAAGGACGCGGACGCCTTCCATAAAGCCCTTGAAAACTGGTTTCTCCGGGTCCGCCGCCCCCTGCCCTGGCGTGAGGACTACGAGCCCTATCATGTGTGGATCTCCGAAATCATGCTCCAGCAGACGCAGATGGAGCGGGGCGTGGCCTATTACCGGAAATGGATGGAAAAGTTTCCGGATATTGCCGCCCTCGCTGCCGCTTCCGAGGAGGCCGTGCTCAGGGCCTGGGAGGGACTCGGCTACTATTCGCGGGCGCGCGCCGTGGCCAGGGCCGCCGCCATCCTGAAAGAGCGCTTTCACTGCCGCTTCCCCTCCGATCCGGAAGCCATACGCTCCCTGCCGGGTGTCGGTCCCTATACGGCCGCGGCCATAGCGAGCATCGCCTTCAATCACGACATCGCCTGCGTGGACGCCAACGTGGAACGCATCGTCACCCGCCTCTTCGACATTGACGAGCCCCTTTCGGGAAAGACGGCCAGGCTCCGCGTGGCGGAGCTCGCCGGGGAACTTCTTCCCCCGGGACGGGCCAGGACGCACAACCAGGCCATGATGGAGCTCGGAGCCCTTGTCTGCGGAAAGGCCCCCGGGTGCGGCGGCTGTCCCGTGCGGGGATTCTGCCTCGCCGCGGAGCGGGGAACAGCCCGCGAAAGGCCCGTGAAAAAAGCTCCCCCGGAGACAATCCGCCTCACCATGACCGCGGGCCTCATCCTTTCCTCTGGCAGATGCCTCGTCCTGCGGCGTCCCCCGAAAGGGCGCTGGGGCGGACTCTGGGATTTCCCGGGCGGCGTGGCGGAGGACGGCGTGCCCCCTGGGGAAGCCTGCATCGCGTCCGTCAGGGAGAGAACCGGTCTTGACACTGCCGTCACCGCGGCTCTCCCGGCCATAAACCACACATTCACCAACCACAGGGTGTGCCTGCAGGGTTTTCTCCTGTGGCCCGTGAAGAAAACTGAAACCCCTCCTGTTCCGCTCACGGAGGAAGGCACCTCCTGGCAGTGGGCGGATCTGGAGGGACTCGGGGCCCTCGCCATGCCCTCGGCCTGCCGGAGGCTCGTGGAAGAGAACCGGCTCCTCCTC
>ONPA01000185.1 GCA_900319575.1 uncultured Desulfovibrio sp.
GCGTCCCAGGAAGGAGGCATCCGCCTCATATCGCCTGACGGGAAGACCGTTGTGGCTGTCAGCGTCGGACACAGCGAGGGCAAGTCCGTGGACGCCATAGCCGAGCGCGTGGCCCGGGATCTTTCAGCCACGGAACTGAAGAAGCTGGATGAAAACACCTATTCTTTTGAGGTCACGTCGGAAAACACGCCCGTGTACAATGTCCTGCGGGCCAATGACGAGGTCTTTATCATCTCCAGCGTGGGCGGTGACAGCGCGCTGGGTGGCCCGGTGGCCGATTCACTCAGACTTGTCTCTCACTAAAACAGGGCCGGGGCTTTCCGGCGTTCCGCGGCAGGCGCGGAACATCTTACGAACCCCGTCCGGGCCTTCCGGATCCGGGGTGTCAAGGAGTTTGCATGCTTAACCGTCGAGCTTTTCTTTGCGGGTTCCTTTCTTTCGCTGCAGCGGCCGGTCTGCCGGGCGGCGTTGCGGGTGCCATGGCCGCGGGATTAAAGGTCATGGCCTCGTCGTATCCCGTCTGGCTTCTGACCCGGGACGTGACGGCCAGGACTCCCGGGCTGACTCCCGAGCTGCTGGTTGCCGCGTCGGCGGGCTGCCCCCATGATTACACGCTTACCCCCAGGGATATGCTGCGTCTTTCCTCAAGCAGCACGCTGATCATCAACGGCCGGGGCTTTGAGGCCTTTCTCTCTTCCGCTCTCGATCAGCTGAAGAAGCTCTCCGTTATCGATGCCGGCGGCAATATCCCGGCTCTTCCCGAGGATGACGATCACCATGACGGGTCTGACCACCATGATGAGCATGAACATCATCATGATCACCCCCACGGCAACCCGCACTATTTTTCGAGTCCAGCCCGCGCCGCCGTTATGGTGAAGAATATCGCGGAAGGACTCGCTTCCCTCGCTCCCGGAGAGGCCGCGGTCCTGCGCGCCACGGGAAGTGAACTCGAAGGACGGCTGAATAAACTCGGGGAAGAAGTGGCGAAGCTCGGGAAGTCCGGCTCAGGCGTTGATTTCATCCTGCAGCACGATGCTCTTTCCTGGTTTTTCCACGACGCCGGGCTCAGCGTGATGGGCGTTCTGCAGGAGGAGGCCGATGAGCCGCCCTCAGCCGCCGCGCTCGGAGCCCTCGTGAAGAAGATGAAGGCGGGGAAGAAGCGCTGTATCGTTGTGACCGAACCGCAGTTCCCCGAACGCGTGGCCCGGTCGCTCGCCCGTGACGCCGGCGCCGGACTCATCTCACTTGATCCCCTGGCTTCCGGTCCGGCCAATCCGCCTGCCGGATACTATGAAAAAGTTATGGCCTCCAATGTCGCAGCGCTCACAAAAGTCCTCAGGGACGGCGCGAAGTAATCTGATATCTGAAAACAAAACGCCGCGGGAGTCCGGAGTGGTCCGGTCTCCCGCGGCGTTTCTGTTTCTTTCAGGGAATGCTTATTTCTTGAACCGTCTGCCGCTTTCACCGGTCCAGCGGCCCATGAATTCGGAGGCGGGCAGGCCGGCGGCGAGGTGCTTCAGCAGGGCGCTGCCGAACACGGCTGCATCGGGCTGGGCTGAGTCGGGAAGGATCTGCAGCTGCTCGGGATGGCTCAGACCGAAGCCGAGGGCCAGAGGCTGCCGGAAGCAGCGCCTCGCGCGCTCCATGGTGGAGACCACGGCGGGAGCCACGCTGGAACGCTCGCCCGTAACGCCCATGACAGAGACCACGTAGATATAGCCTTCGCTCACATCGGCGTAGAGCTTCATGCGCTCCTCGGAAGTGTTGGGGCCGACAAGGGCGATGAGGGCCACGCCGTGCTTTTTGAGCGTTTCGCGGTAGGGAGCGGCTTCCTCGTAGGGAAGATCAGGGATGATCATGCCCGACACGCCGACTTCCTCACATTCCTTTGCCAGCTTTTCAAAGCCGTACTGGAGGAAGGGGTTCATATAGCCCATGAGCACGAGGCCGGCGTTGAAGAAGCCCTGATGATCCCTGAGCCCCTGCATGATGCGTGCGAGGCTCATGCCGTCGGCGAGCACCTGGCGGCTGGCGTTTTCCACGACCGGCCCGTCAGCCACGGGATCGGAGAAGGGTACGCCGATTTCGATGACGTCGGCGCCGTTCTTGTCGAGGTCGCCCATGTCTTCCCAGAAGGCGTCCTCATCGGGGTAGCCGGCGGTGAGGAAGGGGATGAGCGCGTAGCGGCCCGCGGCAACAGCGTCGCGGACTTTCTTTTCCAGAATATGCATGGTTAGTCCTCCGACTCTTCGGGCATGTGGTACTTATTGCCGAGGTACTGCTTGATGATGTCCATATCCTTGTCGCCGCGGCCGGAGAGATTGACGATGACATTGCCGCCGGCGGGCAGTTCCTGGGGATGATCAAAGACCCAGGCCAGGGCATGGGACGACTCCAGGGCGGGCAGGATGCCCTCTGTCTGGGAGAGGCGCTCGAAGGCGGCCAGGGCGCGTCCGTCGCGGACCATGCCGTACTTCGCGCGGCCGGTCTTCTTGAGGTAGGCGTGCTCGGGGCCGACGCCGGGATAGTCAAGGCCGGCGGCCACGGAGTGCGAGGGCTCGATCTGGCCTTCGGGAGTCTGCAGGAGAAGCGTGCGGTTGCCGTGAAGGACGCCCGGGGAGCCGAGGTTCAGGGACGCGGAGTTGAAGCAGCCGGATTCGCCGCTGCCCGCGGCCTCGGCGCCGATAAGGCGCACGGACTCGTCCCCGAGGAAGCCACGGAAAATGCCAATGGCGTTGGAACCGCCGCCCACGCAGGCGACCACGGCGTCAGGAAGCTTGCCGGTCTGCTCGAGAATCTGCTTCCTGGCTTCCTTGCCCACGATGCTCTGGAACTGGGCGACCAGTTCCGGGAAGGGAGCCGGGCCTGCGGCTGTGCCGAAGCAGTAGTGGGTGGTCTCCTGGTTGGAGATCCAGCAGCGCAGGGCTTCGTTAATGGCGTCCTTCAGAGTGCGGGTGCCGCTGTCCACGGCGTGCACCGTAGCGCCGAACACTTCCATGCGCATGACGTTCATGGCCTGGCGCTGGGTGTCCTCGGCGCCCATGAAGATGGTGCATTTGAGGCCGAGGCGGGCGGCCGCGGCGGCCGTGGCCACGCCGTGCTGTCCGGCGCCGGTTTCGGCGATGAGGGCTGTCTTGCCCATTTTCTTGGCGAGCAGGGCCTGACCGAGCGTATTGTTCATCTTGTGGGCGCCCGTGTGGAGTAGATCCTCACGCTTCAGCCAGAGATTGAAGCCCAGTTCCTTCGAGAGGTTGGGGCAGAAAGTCAGCGGCGTGGGACGGCCGGCGTAGTTGAAAAGCAGGTCATGGAGTTCGTTCTGGAACTCTTTGGTGGGCAAGATGTCGCGCATGGCCTGATCCACTTCCAGAAGGGGCGGCATGAGCAGTTCGGGTACGAAGCAGCCCCCGTATTCACCATAGTAAGTTGTGCTGTACATAGCTTTCCGCGCGGCCCTCCGGTTGTCCCGGGACCGATGGCGCGGCCTCCATTTGTTTCCTTGGGTTAGCGGTTTCCCTTTGCAGGAAAGCCGTAAATTTTTAGTTTCTTTGTCCTTTCAAGTCAAAACGGGAATCCGGTGCGAGGCCGGCTTTTCTGAGGTTCGCGAAGGCTTCCCTCATGAGCCCGGCGTTCTTGATGCCCGGAGCGTCCTCGAGCCCGGAATTGAAGTCCAGGCCGTCCGGCCTGTCCTCCAGAAGAGCGATATCAGCTGGGCTTTCCGGTGTGAGGCCTCCAGAAAGAAGCCAGGGCAGGGGGATACGCACACCATCGAGCAGGGACCACTGAAAGCGCGTTCCCGTTCCTCCGGATCCCTGCTTCCCCGCGTCGAAGAGCAGGAAGGCGCTTTCCCCGGAGGCTTTGTCGAGATCCTTCTGGAAGGACTCCGCATCCGGATAGGTTCCGGGCCAGAGTACGCGGATGACGCGTGACGGGCCTGCGGCCAGGGCTGTTGCGGAAGACTGCCTGCCGTGCAGCTGGATGAAGTCGAGGCGGGCTTCAGCCGCAGTCCTGAGAATGAAGTCGTTGTCATCGGTGAGGAAGACGCCCACGCGGGCCATGCCGTGCGAATCGAGGGCGGCCGCGGCGCCGGGCGTGATGAAGCGGGGGCTTTTCTGCGCGAAGATA
>ONPA01000174.1 GCA_900319575.1 uncultured Desulfovibrio sp.
GAGCCTCAGGGCAAAATCACCATCAAGTCAGTTTTTCACAGTGTCCACCCCGGGCAGACAGCCCTCACCGGTGCTTTTCCTTTCAGTCGGTTGACAACAGCGGCTCAGTTTGGAAAAAAATACACGCGCTCTTTCGGGTGCGTTTTCAGAAGAATTTCAGCAGAGGCGTTGTCAATTGCCATTATCCGTTCTTTCCTTTGATTCCGCGGCGGGCCGCTTCAGCAGGCTGCTCCGCTGCTGCGCCGTGATTCTGCTCGCCGCGGGCGTCTGCGCCTGCGCTTCCAAAAAGAAGCCGGTGACTCCTCCGGCGCCGGCCCGTGTCACCGGTCCCTGGGTTGCGCCCCAGGAGCCCGCGGAATTTTTTGTGCAGAATCTGAAACCCGCCAACCAAGAACTGACGAGCTGGCGGGACATGGGACCGACCGTCAGAAAGTCACTCCGCTACTGCAGCCGCAAACCCGCTTCCGCGTACGCGGTGAACAGGCCTTCGCTGCAGCTGACATGGGGCGAGATGACTGAAACGCTCCAGCTTCTGCATTCTCTCCTGCCTGAGCTGGACGCCAATCCCGGTCTTTTCCTGGAAAAATTCCGCTGGGTGTCCATTCCCGGCGGCATCAAATACTCATCGTATTATGAGCCCCGCCTCAGGGCGAGCCACGAGCGCAGGCCCGAGAAAGGCCTGACCGAGCCCCTTTACCGCGTTCCGCCGGATATGGCCTCCTACAAAGCCTCGCACGGCGGGAAATACTATTCCCGCAGGCAGATCGACGGGGAGGGCGTCCTGGCCGGGCGGGGGCTGGAAATGGCCTGGGCCGATCCCGTGGATGTGTTCTTCCTGCAGATCCAGGGCTCCGGCAAGCTTCTCTTCGACGACGGCACAGAGGCCTATGTCAACTATGCCGGACAGAACGGGCACAAGTACAAGTCCTCCGGCCGGATCATGACGGAGAAGGGACGCCTCCTGAAGCGCGGCGATATCTTCGAACAGCGCCAGTGGTTTAAGGATCATCCCGACAGGGTGAACGAAATTCTCTTCGAAAACCCTTCCTATGTCTTCTTCAAGTGGGGCCTGAGAGGAGCCACGGGCGCCATGGGCTATCAGGTTGATGACTGGCTGTCCCTGGCGACGGATCCGGGATTCCTTCCTCTGGGGGCCGTCGTGGCTTACGGCGTCAACGCTCCTGACCCGCAGATCGGGCGCTATCCCCTGCGCGGCATAGGCTTCGCCCAGGATACCGGAGGCGCCATCAAGAGGAACCGCATCGATATTTATGCCGGCGGGGACGACCGCGCCAACTACGTAGCCAGTTTCCTGGACGCCGGTGGACCGGCCTGGGTTCTCGTCCGGCGCTGAGAGTTTTTTACACGTAATGATATGAAAAGAGGTTCCGCTGCCTGGCAGCGGAACCTCTTTTTGTTCTCTTCAGGAAAACTCAGTCCACGGGTTCCATGGAAAAGCGCATGACGCCGTTTTCCACGCGCGCGTGGTAGGCGAGCACTTCGCTTATGGTGTTGACCCTCGGCTCGTGACGGAACATGACGACCCTCGGCGCTGCATTGAACCCGCTGGTGAGAGCGCTGCCCGGAATACGGAGAGAGGAAGTGACGATGAGTTCGTCATCCACCTGGCAGGTTCTGGCCGCCGCGCCATTGAGGCAGCAGACGCCGCTTCCCCTCTCTCCGGGAAGCACGTAGGTGCTGATGCGCTCGCCTGTGGCCTTGTTCCAGATGTAGACGAATTCCAGGGGCAGCATGTGCGCGGCCTCGAGGATGTCGGTGTCAATGGTGATCGAGCCGTGGTAGTTGAGTTTCGACTCCGTGACGCGGATGCCGTGCAGCTTGCCAGCTATAATTTCCGTGAGACCGTCTGCCGGACGTTCGAAAACGCGCACGTCGGCTGATTGGGTGTCGGACATAGTATTTCTCCTCACGGGCGGAAAATCCGCCCGGAACCGTATCAGGAACCGCTGCGTCCGCCGAGGAACCTGCGCTTCAGGAAGGACGCCCCCTTCTTCAGCCAGTTGACCCTTTCCAGCATGACCACGTCGCAGTAAACGCAGCGCAGGGGATGGCGGGTGAGCCAGACGTTGAAGAGGCGTTCCGCCAGAAAACCGAAGACGCGCCGCTCGTAGGCCGTGGTGTAGGCCGACGTGTCGATGCGTTCCTCCAGCCTGGCGAGCATGTCGAAGATCCATCCGCAGTAATCGCTGAAGATCCCGCCCGTCGTGGCGAACATATTGAGAAGGCAGAGCTCGCGGCCGTTCATAACCAGGCGGAACGCGTCAAGATAGCCGGGACAGGTTTCCCGGATGACGCTCTCGACGGCGTCGAGCTCTTTTTTGTGGTGCGCGTGTTCGTACTGGCTGCGCACCGTTTCAATGTAGTAGTTCCTTTTCTTCGGAAGAATGATTTCATACCGGGAAAGGAGATGTTCGTAATCCCCGCGGAGGAACACATGCCGTCTGCGTTCCTCCGTGCTGCGGGAAAAGGTACGGTGGCCGAAATAACGCCGGTAGTGGCAGAGCCCGACATAGTCGGCCTTCAGATTCTTCCAGGCCCAGTAGAGCCCTGTCATCTCGCAGTAGCCCGGATTTTTCGCGGAGATGTTGTCTCCGCTGTCGTCCGTCACGGGCAGGAAGTGCGGGTGAAGGGCGCTTCCCACCTGGAGGGGAAGATAGACATCGTCCTCCGGTGTCCAGTACGGCTTGTGCATGGCGATCAGAATCTTGATGTCCATCGCTCCTCCGGGTGCGGGTGCAAAGAGCTCCCGCTGTTAGCCGAAAACCCTCTCGCACATGTTCAGGGCGCTTTCGATGACCTTGTCCATATCGTAATACTTGTATTCGCCGAGGCGGCCGCCGAAAATAACGTTCTTTTCGGTGGCGGCGAGTTCCTGGTAAGCTTTGTAGAGCTTCTGGTTCGCCTCGTTGTTCACGGGGTAGTAGGCCTCGTCGCCCGGTTTCCAGTCAGAGGGGTATTCCCTCGTGATGTAGGTCACGGGCTGCGTGCCGAACTCGAAGTGCTTGTGTTCGATGATGCGGGTATAGGGAACCTCGCGGGCCGTGAAGTTCATGCAGGCCACGCCCTGATAGTTTTCCTTTTCGAGGCGTTCGGTTTCGAATCGCAGGCCGCGGTATTCGAGATTTCCCAGCCTGTAGCCGAAGTAGGCGTCGATCTGGCCTGTGTAGAGCACTGTGGGAGCGGCGTCGCGGAAAGCATCGCGGTTCGTGTCATAGTCCACGCCGAGCTTCACTTCCACGCCTTCGAGCAGGCGATCGATGATCTGGTTGTAGCCGCCCATGGGAATGCCCTGCCAGCGATCTTTGAAATAGTTGTTGTTGTAGGTAAGGCGCACGGGCAGACGCCTGATGATGAAGGCCGGCAGTTCCGTGCAGCTTCTGCCCCACTGCTTTTCCGTGTAGCCCTTGATGAGCTTTTCGTAGATATCACGGCCCACCAGGCTGATGGCCTGCTCCTCGAGGTTGCGGGGCTCGTGATCGATGACGCTGCGCTGCTCGTTGATTTTCGCCAGGGCCTCGTCCGGAGTGGAAATGTTCCACATGCGGGCGAAGGTGTTCATGTTGAAGGGCAGGTTGTAGATTTCGCCGTGATAGTTGGCTACGGGGCTGTTTACGAAGTTGTTGAACTCGGCGAGCTTCGTCACATAGTCCCAGATCTTCCGGATGGAAGTGTGGAAAATGTGGGCGCCGTACTTATGGATGTTGATGCCGTCTTTCTGCTCGCAGTAAATGTTGCCGCCGCGCTGGGGACGCCTGTCGATGACGAGGCATTTTTTGCCGTGTTTTTTTGCTTCGCTGGCGAAAACGGAACCGAAGAGACCGCTGCCAACGATGAGATAATCATACTGCATAGTGGAATCCTGTATGGGTTACTTTGCTCCGGCCCCGGTGAGCAGGGGCACGTATGCGGATGAAAATTTGCTTTTCTTGGCGAAATCCAGGACGGACCGGCCTTTTTTGTCCTTCGCCGTGACGCTGGCCCCGGCTTTTATGAGAGCCCGGACGACGTCCTGGCTGGGATTATCCATGGCCAGCATGAGGGCGGTCCTGCCATCGCTGTCAGCGGCGTTGACATCGCAGCCTGCGTTTCTGAGAAGCGGCACGACGTCCGCGTGGCTGTTGCTCATGGCAGCCTGCATGAGGGCCGTCCAGCCGAGCTTGTCGGTCTGCGCGGGCTTTGCCCCGGCATCGAGAAGCACCTTCAGTGCGTCAGCGCTGTTTTTTCTGGCGGCGATGAGGAGCGGCGTCTCGTTGAGCCTGGTCTTCAGGTTCACGTCTGCCCCGTCCTTTATCATGGATGCGATGTCGGCGGCTGCTGCCGTTTCGGCTGTGTTGATGAGGCGCACGGAGGCGGGAGAGACATTAAGGGTTCTGCCTGCCGCCTCGGCGCGTTTTGCCCTGAAGCTTTCCTTCGCTGCCTCGGCCGCGTGCTGGCCCGGCTCGAGAGCTTCCGCGCCGGCGTCGGCGCAGGGCAGGGCCAGAAGGCCGGCAAGGATGAGTGAGAAGAGTCGATAGGTCATAATGCCACCTTAATTCTGTTCCCCAACCACGTCCTCATAGCGGAAGAAGTGATAGGCGCGGTTATAGGATGTCAGGCTTCTCGGGCCGACAGGATGTCCGTCGCGGAAGCCAGTGATGGTGCCGACAGGCCTGTGCATGCCCTTCGGTGTGGGGATGCCGCGCAGGGGCGGATCCACAGTGAAGGTTTTTGACTGGTCGTTCTCCTTTACCGTGAAAGAGGAAATGACGAGTCCGGGATTCTCAAAGGGATTGCTGCCTGCCTTCGGCTGCGGTGTGGCAGGATCCTGCGTGAGGGGGAAGACCGCCTCGATTTTCTCCGCGGCTTCCGGTTTCTGCGGGGACCCCTTTCCGGGCTTTTCGCAGATAAGCAGGAGACGGGCGCCGTCTTTGTCATCGATGGCGAAGCAGGCGATTTTCATGAGGTAGCCCTCACTGCCGGGATCCAGCCTGACCAGGGCCGCGTAGCAGTCTCTGACAAGGGGATGGATGGACATGCTGCTGCGGAAAAAGAGCCAGCTCGTGCAGACAATTGCCACGAGAACTGCCAGAATAATAAACGCTTTGATGATTTTTTTCATGAGGAAGGTGGGGAAGGTAGGACTGTGTCCGCTTCAGGCAGGCTCAGGCTGAAATGTCCCGTGGGGACTGTTTTCCGCGCCCTGCCGTCAGCGCTTCCGGGAAAGAGATCGCAAGCCAGCGGCCCTCTCTCCGGAGGGCGGGCGCCCGGAACGCTTTTCCTTACACCGGTGACGCGGTGGACGCAACGTTGGCAGAAGGAGCGGGGAAGATCGGAAAAAAACAGGCAGGGTGTTGACGTAACAGTCTCTTTGATCCACTTTTCGCACAGGCGCGCCAAGGCCGGAATTCCGGCCGTTTCCTGCGCCATCCCATTTTTACGGCTGAGATCCGGGAAAGGCCGTTGCGCGAAGCGGAACAGCCGGACGGATCCCACGACAAGAGGATACCCCATATGACGAGAAATCAGGAAGAGCAGCTGGACGAACTGGCCGATCATATTGCGCAGGCGAAAACTATCCTTACGGATCTTGCCGAAAGCATAGAGACCGTTGGCAGCGACGAAAACCCGGATGATGAAGTGGAAGATACCGGGGAAGCTTCGGACGAGATCGATGCCATGCTTAACACCCTTGATGAGCTTGAGAGCAGCCTGGACGACCTCCGCGAGGCCATCCAGGGCTAGCCTGGGCAGTCCGCTTTCCGCAGACGGAGATTTTTGAGTATGTTATCGAGAGAAGAAGCCCTGACCCTGCTGGACGCAAACGGCGTGAAGGATCATCTCCTCCAGCACTGCATGGCAAGCGAGTCCGTGATGAAAGGGCTTGCTGAAAAATTTGGCGAGGATGCCGAACTCTGGGGCCGCACGGGCCTTCTGCATGATATCGACTGGCCGGCGACAGAGGCCCATCCCGCGCAGCATGGCCTGAAAGGCGCCGAACTCCTTCAGGGGAAACTCCCCGAAGAGGCTCTGCAGGCCATCCGCGCCCACAACAGCGAGCTGAACGGCACGCCCGTGAAGACGCGTTTCGATGTGGCCCTGCGCTGCGGCGAGACGGTGACCGGCCTCGTGACCGCCGCCGCCCTGGTCCGTCCCACAGGCATCACCGGCATGCAGGTGAAGAGCCTCAAGAAGAAGATGAAGGACAAGGCCTTCGCCGCGGGCGTCAACCGCGACATCATCAGGACCTGTCCCGACATGGGCCTTACCCTTGAGGATTTTCTGCAGACGGCCATTGATGCCATGACGAAGGACGCCGCAGCCCTGGGACTGCTCAAGGAATGATGCCGTCCGTCTTTTGATTTTTTTTCAGCGCCCGCCCGGGATGATCATCCCGGACGGGCGCTGTTATTCGCGCATGACGCGGAGGAACCAGACATGAAGCCAGCCTTCAACAACGTCATCCTTGACCTCGACGGGACGCTCACCGATTCCGCCGAAGGCGTGTACAACGCCATCGGGTACGCCCTGAAGGAAATCGGCCGCGAAGTGCCGAGGAGCCAGCTCAGATTTATGCTCGGACCCCCCATCATCGAGGGCTTCACGCAGCTTCTAGGCGGTGACAGGGCCCTGGCCATGAAATGCGTGTCCATCGAGCGCGTATACTCCAACGCGCGCGGCATTTACGAGGGCCGCGTCTTCCCCGGGGTTCATGACATGCTCGAAAAACTGAAAGCCGCGGGCTGCCGTCTTGCCGTGGCCACCTGCCGCACCATGCCCTCGACGGTCAAGGTGCTTGCCCACTACGGCCTGAGCGGCTATTTCGACGCCGTGGAGGCGCCGTCCCAGCAGGACGTGAACTTCAGGGGCAAGGCCGGACTCATCGAAAATATTCTGCGCTGCTTCGGCGCGAAACCCGGCGAAAGTCTCATGGCCGGCGACAGGGCGGGCGATATCGACGGCGCCCATGATGCCGGCGTGCGCGCGGCCGGAGCGCTCTACGGATACGGTTCCCGGGAAGAGCTTTCCCGGGCTGACTATCTCTGCCAGACGCCTGATGACATCATGCGCCTGGCTCTCTGCGGGAGGATGTAATGCGTCCTGTTTTCCCCTTTGTTCTTCTCGATCTGGACGGAACGCTCACCGACTCCGCCCCGGGGATCCTCAACGCCATTGAGTATGCCCTGCGGCATTTCCATATTGACGTGCCGCGCTCCGAGCTCAATTTCATGATAGGTCCCCCCATTACCGAAGGCTTCACCAGGCTTCTCGGGGGCGACAGGGCCCTCGCCGTGAAGTGCGTGGCCGTGGAACGCGAGTATTATCACGACCGCGGCATTTTCGAGTCCAGCGTCTTTCC
>ONPA01000107.1 GCA_900319575.1 uncultured Desulfovibrio sp.
GGAGGTAAACACAACTTAACTCCAAAGGGGGAGCTCATGAGTTTCGGGAAAACCATGTATCAGATGCTGATCGCCGGATCCCAGGCATATGCCAAATGGGATCTGGAGGTCTCCACTTCCATCCTTAAGAATCACAAGAAGATGCTGTTCCTGCTGGCGCTTGCGGTGCCGATTCTGATCGTCTGCTGCGCCGAAGCCTATGACGCCCACGAGATGCTGGGTGGCAAATCGGCGTACGCGCCGGCCTTCTACACCACGACCATCTTCCTGGCCTCCATCGCTGTCGGCCTGGCCGCCGGCCTCATCACCGGCTGTATCGGTGCCGGTGGCGGCTTCATCATCACGCCTGCCCTCATGGCCGCCGGTGTCAAAGGTATCCTGGCTGTCGGCACCGACCTTTTCCACATCTTTGCCAAAGCCATCATGGGCACCACCATCCACAAGAAACTGGGCAACGTTTCCGTGAAACTCGCCCTGGCCTTCCTGGTTGGCTCCATCTGCGGCACCTTCATCGGCGGCTTCATCAACAAGAGCCTCTACGACTACAGCCCGCTGGTGTCCGATATCTTCATTTCCACCATTTACGCCCTGCTCCTCGGCTTCCTCGGCTTCTACGCCCTGTTCGATTTCCTCAGGGCCACCCGTGGCGTCAAGGTTGAGTCTTCTTCCAAGAAAGTCAGCGCCAACGCCGGCATGACCGGTCTCTCCGTCAAGCTGCAGAGCCTCACCGTTCCTCCCATGATCACCTTCGATGAAGACCTCGTTCCCGGCGGCCGCCGCATCTCCGCCTGGATTATCGCCTTCGGCGGTATCTTCGTCGGCATGCTCGCTGCCATCATGGGCGTTGGCGGCGGCTTCGTTACCTTCCCCATGTTCGTGTACGTCTTCGGTGTCTCTTCCATGACCACCGTCGGCACTGATATTCTCCAGATCATCTTTACCGCCGGCTTCGCCGCCGTCGGTCAGTACGCCATCTACGGCTACGTCTTCTACACCCTGGCTGTCGGCATGCTGCTCGGCTCCCTCATCGGTATTCAGGTCGGCGCTCTGACCACCAAGGTCGTCAAGGGCGTGCATATCCGTGGTTTCTACGCCATGTCCATCATCGCCGGCTTCATCAACCGCGCCAGCGTCCTTCCCAAGAAGCTCGTGGAAATGGAAGTGCTCGACTGGTCACACTCGCTGGTGAATATCATAGAAGAGGTTGGCAACGTGGTCTTCTGGGCCGTCGTCGCCTTCTTCGGAATCTGGGTGTTCAGCAAGTTCGTTCTCAACCTTGGAAAGCTGAGAGGGGAGGCCTAAGATGCTCGTTCGTCAGAAGAAAAACTTTATCCGCGGCGTCCTCATGCTGGGCACCTTTGCCCTGCTGTTCGTCTTCCTTCTTTTCCCCGTCCTCCACGATGAGTACAACCGTCCGCTGACGGGCCTTCAGTTCGCTGATAACGTCTTCAACGAACTTTCCAAGGGGTCTTCCAACTTCATTCCCATGTGCCGCGCGGAAGTGAAGAAAATGGAAGGCCGGAATATCGACATCAACGTGGCGTTCACCAAGAAGCCCGAACTTAAGGATATGGCCGTCAACGTGCTGACCAAGGCCGGCGCCAAGGCGGAAATCAAGGGTGATCGTCTGTATATCTCCGGTGACCTCGGTGCCATTCTCGGCAGCGCCACGGATATGAGCGAAAAGCTCTACAACAATGACGCCAAGGCCGTTGCGGCCATGTATGACCTCAATCCCGCGGACGCCCAGGTGCAGGCCGGCGGCAACGCCGAGGAAGCCATTGCCCTTAAGGCCGCCCGCGCGTGGTGGTATTCCCTCTCTCCGGCCATCAAGGCCCTGCAGAAGCAGGACAAGGTTGCCGAAGCCAAGGCTGTCGACCAGATTATGCGCCGCGCCATCGAGCCCGGTAACAACTTCTACAGCCTCAATGGCGCCAAGGTTAAGGATCACGTCGTGCTCCTGACCCTGATGCTGGTCTTCTACCTGCTCTACACCCTCTGGTACGGCTTCAGTATCTTCGAACTCTTTGAAGGCATCGGCCTGGCCATGACCAAGTCCAAGACGAAGTCCGAGAGCTAGTTTTTCCCGAACTCCATGCAGCTGTCGGCCGGTGCTGGCAGCAGGCCCCCAGGGAATGGTTCCCTGGGGGCTTTTTTGTGCTCCCGGGGTTGAAAATGAAACCGCTGAAAAGCTGGAAGAAGCAGATGCCGCAGATCTGCGCGTTTGACATCATCAAGCCCACCTGCGTATAAAAATACGACCAGATATATTTGGGCACTGTGCCTGATTCATCCATAGAAGGATTTGAAATCGATGATAGATGTAGACAAGCAGATGGCCCTCATCAAGAGAGGCGCTGCGGAGATTATTGACGATGGCGAGCTCAGGAAAAAGCTTTCCCGCGGAACCCCTCTCAAAGTGAAGGTTGGCTTCGACCCCACGGCCCCGGATCTGCACCTCGGCCATACCGTGATTATGCAGAAAATGCGCCATTTTCAGGAACTGGGACACACCATCGTGTTCCTCATTGGCGACTTCACCGGCCGCATCGGCGATCCTTCCGGCCGTTCCGTCACGAGGCCTCCGCTCACGGAGGAACAGGTCCAGGCCAATGCCCAGACCTATAAGGATCAGATTTTCAAGATCCTGGATCCCGAGAAGACCATCGTGGAATTCAACTCCCACTGGCTTGGCAAATTCACTGCCGCGGACTTCATCCGCCTTGCTTCCAGCTACACGGTTGCCCGAATTCTTGAGCGCGACGATTTCGCAAAGCGTTTTGCTGAAAACAGGCCCATCGCCATTCATGAATTTCTGTACCCCCTCTGTCAGGGCTATGACTCCGTGGCGCTCCACTGCGACGTGGAAATGGGCGGCACGGACCAGAAGTTCAACCTCCTGGTGGGCCGTAACCTGCAGCAGCATTACGGACAGGAACCCCAGTGCATCCTGACCATGCCCCTGCTTGTGGGGCTGGACGGCGTGCACAAGATGAGCAAATCCCTTGGCAACTACGTGGGCATCACTGAGGAACCGAGTTCCATGTTTGGCAAGCTCATGAGCATTTCCGATGAACTCATGTGGAATTATTATGAGCTGCTCTCTTCGAGGAGTATGGAAGACATCAACGCCATGAAGGCCGCTGTGGAAAACGGCTCCCTGCATCCCAAAACGGCCAAGGAAGATCTTGCCGAGGAAATCGTGGCCCGCTTCCATGGCGAAAAGGCCGGCGCGGAAGCCCGTCAGGGATTCAACGCCGTGTTCGCCGGCGGTGCCGTTCCGGATGACGCTCCTGAAGGTGAGTGCACCAGTGGCGAGGACAGCCTGCCCGCCGTCATTCTGGCCAAATTCGGCCTGGCCAAGAGCCGCAGCGAAGCACGCCGCAAGATCGCCGAAGGCGGTTTCTACGTGGATGGGAACCGGGTAACGGACGACAAGACGCCTCTGGCACCCGGAACTTATGTCATCAAGTTCGGGAAGAAACACTTCCTGAAGCTGACGGTGAAATAAGAAAAAGAGCAACAGCATGGCGCCTTCCGGGGCGCCATTCCTGTTTTAGACCCCTCATTTTCGGGAGGACAGCATGCAGAAGCTCTACGTCGCGATGGTCGGTCTTCCGGCCAGCGGTAAATCAACTCTCGCCGGGCGTATCAGGGAAGCCCTTCTCGGTGAGGGCATAAACGCGGAGATTTTCAACAACGGCGAACTGCGCCGTAAACTGGCGGGCCCGCGGTCTACGGAAGCGAGTTTCTACTCCCCGCAAAATGAGGAGGGGCGCGAGATGCGTCAGAAAATCGCCCTGGCCAATATGGAGGCTGCCAGGCAGTTCCTTGCGGGAGATGGAACGGTGGCCATCCTGGATGCAACCAACGCAAGCCGCAGACGCAGACGCCTCATTCAGGCCACGCTGACTGATTACCCTGTGCTCTTCATTGACTGCGTGAACGAGGATCCCGTGCTGCGCGAGGCCTGCATCATGCGCAAGACGGAACTTCCCGAGTACAGGGGCTACACAACACAGGCCGCCAGAGACAGCTTTGTCGCACGCATCCATTATTACGAGTCGATCTATTCGCACGTGGGCGAGGACGAGAAATACTGGCTCCTCGTGGATACCATGGCTAACCGTATTGTGGGAGAAAGCGCACTGGAGAGTTCTCCCTATTACCCGGCCATCCGGGAGGTTGTCGTCTGCACCTGGGTGAAGAATCTGTACCTCATCCGCCACGGAAAAACCGAGTACAACGAGGAAGGCCGTATCGGAGGCGATCCCATGCTCGTGGAAGCGGGGCGTCTCCAGGCAGCGGCCATGGCCAGGGCCATGGAAGGCCGGGTTATCAAATATATCTTTACGTCAACGCGCCGCCGATCTCTGGAAACGGCCTCTTATCTGAGCCGGGACCGGCCAGGCTGCCAGGTCATGCAGTTTTCGGAATTCGATGAAATTTCTTCCGGCGACTGTGAGGGCATGAGTTATACGGAAATCCGCAGGAAAATGCCCGAGATAACCAGGGCCCGCAATGCCGACAAGTTCAATTACTGCTATCCCAACGGCGAAAGTTACGCCATGCTCATGCAGCGCGTGCAGCGCGGACTCAGGCGCGCGCTCTTTCTCGCTGGGGGCGCGCCGCTGGCCATTGTCGGCCATCAGGCCATAAACCGCATTCTCATTTCCATGTTCAAGAGGCAGCGGACAGAGGACATCCCGTACACCTTCGTCCCCCAGGACCACTTCTATTACATCGAGAATACGCCGCGGCACAGACTCATTGAGAGAATACCGTATGATGACTAGCGTGTCCGCGGTTCAGAAAGGCCATTCCTCAACAGTCAGAGGGATATCCTTTGCCAGAATCTTCAGCAGGCCCCGCACCTCCCGTTCCTGATCCGGGGAGAAGAACAGTCTGAGGAGAGGCGGGTTCACCGAAAGCACGCTAAAGAAGGCGGTATGTCCGTGGCTTTCCAGCAGGGCATGGAAGCGTCCTGTGTCGGATTTCTTCAGGCGGATGAGCAGGGACGCGCTCTTTCTCTGCGTGTTCCCTGCCTGTCCCCTGCCGCTTTCTATACCATCCATCCGAGATACCTCATGCCTGCCACGAAGGCCATGGCGAAAACGATGGTGCCGAAGAAGTTCTTGGTGATCACGGAAAAGAGCAGCGTGCAGATGGCGGCCATAAGAAAGAGGTTTTCCAGAGGATTGGGACTGAAGTTCCCCTGGTAGAAGAAGACGTCCGGAAAGACGAGCGCGGCCATGACTGCTGCCGGGACAAAGTTCAGCCAGTCCCTGAGCCATCCGGGAAGAGTCGATCGGAGCACGTAGAAGGGAATGATGCGGGGCAGAACGGTAACGGCGGTGCAGGCCAGAAGGCAGAGAAGCAGGGGCGTATGCGATTCAATATAGGCTATCATGCGGAAATCTCCCCATCCTTCCTTTTCCCGCGCCGGTAGATGATTGTGGCGCAGGTGGCCGCTGCTATGGTTGCGATGACGACGTTCCAGGAGCCGCAGCCGGCATAGCGCATGGCTACGGAGAGAAACGTGGCGAGCACGGCCGTAAGGGTGTGCAGTTTATCCGTACACTGGGGCACGAGCAGGGCCAGGAACATGGCAGACAGGGCGTAATCGAGGCCGAGAGGCTTCACGTCCGTGACAAGCGTTCCACAGAACACGCCGGCTATGGTTCCGGCGACCCATGACGCCTGAGCGAGTGTGGTGGCGGAGAAAAGGGCGCAGAGGTTAAGCGGCCAGCCTTTCTGGAAGGCCGTCACGTGCACGGCAAAGAGCTCATCTGTCACCTGCCAGCCGTAGATGAGCCTTGAAAGTCCGTGCAGTTTTCCCACGTAGGGGACCAGGGCCACGGACATGAGGATATAACGCAGGTTTGTCACGAGAACGGCCGTGGCCGTCGACAGGATGCCGGCGCCGGATATCCACATGGAGATGGTGATAAACTGTCCTGATCCGGCGAACATGAATACCGACATGGCTATGGCCAGAGCCGGTGGGATATTGTTCTGTACGGCCAGAATACCAAAAGCGAAGGCTACCGGAGCGTAGCCAAGCATGATGGGAAAAGCGCGCTGGAAGCCGAGCCTGAAGTTGGCGGTGAACCCCTCACGCGCGGGTTCCTGGGGGGATGTCTGCTGCATGGAAGCTCTCTGGAGTTTGCCTGATTCCGGCGGAAAAACGAGCCGGCAGGTTCCGTGGAGAAAAAAGGAGAACAAGACCGGCCATGTGTTCCGGCCGGTGACCCGTGGTGGCGTATCAGCAAAATGATGTTTCTGGCAAGGATCTCCATGGCTTCTGCTTGCGAAAAAGAACGCTTCGGTGTTTCCTTGCGCATGCGGCAGAGCCGCCGGAGGCGGCAACGCCTCTTCAGGAGGAATGTTATGCATAAGGAAAAACTTTTTGCCATTGTCGGATGTCCGCTGGGGCACAGTCTGAGCCCCGAACTGCACAGCTGGGCCTTTGACGAGATCGGCTATCCCGGTATTTATATGGCCTTCGAGCAGAAACCCGAAAATCTCGCACGCTTTTATGACGCGGTCAGAACCCTGCCTGTGTCAGGCGGCAATATCACCATTCCCTTCAAGGTCGATTCCATGCGCTATGTGGACGGCGTGAGCGAACGCGCGAAACGTATCGGAGCCATGAATACCTTTTACTGGAAGGATGGCAGGCTGCTCGGGGAAAATACTGACGTCACCGGCTTCATGGCCCCCCTCAGGGGCAGAAAAATTGATTCCGCGCTTATTCTCGGCGCAGGGGGCGTTTCCAGGGCTGCCATCGTCGCGCTTCAGGAACTGGGCGTGCCGGACATCCGCATTACGAACAGGACGCCGGAAAAAGCCTCTGCCTTGGCAGAGGAATTCGGCATTCAGGCTGTCCCGTACGAAGAGCGGACCAGATGCGGCTGCAGTTTGGTGATCAATGCCACCTGCCTTGGAATGAAAGGCCGCTGGCAGGACATGAGCGCGTTTCCGGAAGAAGGCTTCGGGGGGCGCGGCGGGCTTGCCTACGATATAGTCTACACTCCTGAGGATACGAAGTTCCTGAAGGACGCCAGAGCGCACGGATGGGAATGCCAGAGCGGGCTGGCTATGTTCGTGGAACAGGCCAGGGCGGCCTTCAGGCTGTGGACGGGAAAAGATATGCCTTCTGAAGGCGCCTACGCCCTTGTGCGCCGCGCGCTGGGCTGCTGAGGGATCCAATATGTCGCCTCTCGCTGCTGAACTGACCTTTATCGGCATGCTCTGCTGTTCCAACGTTTTCATGACGACGGCCTGGTACGCCCATCTGAAAAATCTTGCCGGCTTCCCCTGGTATATGGCCGCCATCATCAGATGGGGAATTGCGTTTTTCGAATATATGATCCAGGTGCCGGCCAACCGCATCGGGTACACTGTATTCACGCTTCCTCAGCTCAAGGTGCTGCAGGAAGTGATTTCTCTGAGTGTTTTCGTCCCGTTTTCGATTTTTTACATGGGCGTTCCCGTCAAGCTTGATTACCTGTGGGCGGGGCTCTGTCTGATGGGCGCTGTTTATTTCATGTTCCGCTGATTCAAGTGCGTCTCTGACGGTTTCTGGGATCAGAAAACGCTCTGTCCGGTTGCCGGGCAGAGCGTTTCGTATTTTCAGAATCGGTGGAAAACTACTTCGCGGCGGTGTGCTGTTTTGCCGCAGCGGGCTGTTTCGTCTGCTTCTGCTGAGGCCTGGCTGCGGCAGGTTTTTTCTGCTGCCTGGCCTGGGCCGGAGTTTTCTGTGCTTTTTTGGGAGCCTGGGCCCGCGTCTTTGCCTGACCTGTGGCCTGCGCCCTGGCTGCAGGGGCTGCCGGCGCCTTTATGCCGGTTCTGCCCAGCTGCCGGAGGGCCTGCTTGGCGTCAGGATCGCCGTTATTGGCGGCCAGTGTGTACCACTTCTTTGCCTCGTCCACATCCCGCTGGACGCCTGTGCCCTGCTCGTACATGAGGCCGAGGCTGTACTGGGCCGCACTTTCGTTCTGGTCTGCGGCCTTCCGGTACCATTCCACGGCCTTTTCATAGTTCTTTTCCGTGCCCTTGCCCTGCTCGTACATGAAGCCAAGGTTGTACTGTGCTTCGGCGTAGCCCTGATCTGCGGCTTTCTGGTACCACTGCATGGCCTTCGCGTAGTCCAGAGCGTAGCCGCGTCCCTGGGAATACATGTACGCGAGATTGTTCTGCGCTTTGGCGAAATCCTGCTCTGCGGCCTTTTCGAACCAGTGCACGGCCTTGGTGTCATCCTGGTTCTGACCGGTCGAATTCATGTAGATCCAGCCGAGGCTGTACTGTGCCGCGGCCAGTCCCTGATTGGCTGCCCTGGAATACAGCTCGATGGCCTTGTCCTCGCTCTTGGCAACGCCCCGGCCCTGATCATACAGGTAGCCAAGGTTGTACTGGGCTGTGGCGAGTCCCTGCTCAGCGGCCTTGCCAAACCATTTGGCAGCTTCACTGAAGTTGCGGCGTATGCCGTCACCCATGGCCAGGGCCTGGCCGTAGGCGTTCTGTCCGCGCATGTCTCCCTGCTGGGCGGAAGTTTCGTAAAGCTTGGCCGCGCGCGTGCGGCTGGCCTTGGTGCCCTTGCCTTCGGCCGTCAGGCGTCCCAGCACGTAGCAGGCCTCGCCGTTTTTCTTTTCGGCGAGGGGCGTGAGAAGCTGGACGGCTTTTTCGAAGTCGTTTTTATTGAGAGCTTCCTGGATATCCAGAAGAACTTTACCGTCTTCGGAGGCAGCGGGCGCTGCGGGCGCCCCGGACGGAGCTTGATCGGCAGGCTGCTGCGGGGTGTCTTCAGCGGACGCGGAGAGGGGAAGCCCCATACCAAGAGCGAGGGTTATGACCATGGCGGCCGGAGTCAGTTTTTTTCTGAGGAGGGATTGGGTGAAAAACATAATGCATCCTTGAAGCAGAGTTCATGAGCACTGAGCTCGTTCTACAGCTGTGAAAGTGCGTCTTTCCAGGCGCGGTCGCCTGCCGCCGTGTTGCGCGGAAGCAGGGCAAAATGACGAAGAAATTCATCCCGTACGTTCTGAACCTCGCGGGAAGACCACCAGCCGGAGGGATCGTCCCAGACGGCCCGTACTTTGATAGCCGCCTCTTCGGCACTGGAATTCCACATTCCGAGCGGCTTCATTCTGGAAAGGATATCCGCGAATTCGCCGGTGACCGGCCAGAACTCCGGATTCCAGTAGCAGACGGTCGGGATATTGGCGGCCATGGCCTCCAGAAGCGTGGTACCGTGATGGTCGAGGACGAGAAGGCGGCAGGAAAGAATCTGTGGTTCAAGAGGTCCGGAGCACAGATGCACGTGGGGGAAGCGAGGCAGGAGCCACTGCGCGTCCTGGAGCGTGCCAGGTACGGGGAAATACGGACGATACAGTGTTTTTTCGCGAATCGCGGGGCCAAGGGCCTCGAAAAACCACTGCTTGTCATCGCGGTACTGAATGAACTGACTGGGCGTTGGATGCGAGTCCAGCTGATAGGCGACGGTGGGCATTTCCGTTCCGACGGCTATCAGTGTCTGGCTCTCCTGTCCGTGCCAGGCGTCTCTCAGTCGGTTGAGCTGGGGGTAGGGCAGAGGAATGAAGTTGCCCTTCCCGGCCTTCCGGCCCATGCTTCCCTCGTATTCCGTCCAGCCCCAGGTGGCGAACGCGTGCTGCGTGTATTCCACGAATTCCATGGCGCAGATGCGTTTCATCTGGCCGTAGTTGCCTCCGTGCTGGACGTAGAGGAGCCGGCCTCCCCGGGTGCGCCAGATCGCGAGCTTCTGTCTGTAGGCGGCATCCTCATAAGCAATGATGCTGGCCGCGCGCACGCGCGGTTTGAACATCCTGCGGGGAGCGGAGTGCGGGTGCCTGAGCTCTTTCACGGACCTGGGAAGCATTGCCGAAAAAATAAAGCCGCAGTCCAGGGGCAGATCCGGTGCCGTACATCCTGAGGAAGAGGAAAACGTTTCCTTCAGGCTGCGGCTGCGATCTCCATAGCGGCTCGGGTGCAGGAGAGACGATGAATAGGAGAGAGCCTGCTTCAGCGTCATGCCTTTCATTCTGGGGAAAGGCATGTGGAGCATGAGGGAGCGCAGCGTGTCATGCACGTTTTTCCTGAAGTCTGATGCGGGAGACTGCACATACTCTTCGCTGACGCTTTCCAGTTCCCTGGCCTTCCAGGCTTCCGGCAGGACAGGACGCAGGAGCTGTGAGAGTATCCACTGGCAGCAGACCGGATTGAGGGAACCGTGCAGGACCACGTCAGCATCTGTGCCGAACGTGAACGAACAATTCCGGGGAAGGAGCTCGACAGTGAGCGGGATCTCCTTCCACGTGTCCACCGTGTGCCGGATGAGAGACCAGAACTGCGCGATGAGTTTGGCGACCGTTATGGTAAAGGGAGCGAGAAGCGTTTCCCAGTAGGCGTCAGGAAGCGGAGTGTCCGGCTGGAGCTCTCCGGAAAGTCTGGGGATGACGTCTGCGGCCAGGGTCTCCGCCTCCCGGATGAGGCGGTCTTCTTCGTTTCTGTCAAGCAGGGGATCCGGCGCAAAAAGATAGTTTTCCTCCCAGTCAGGGAAGAAATCCTCGCGTTCCGCAAAGCACCAGGGACCAGCCGCTATATGTGTCTGGGGCGCGGCTTTGAGGGGCATGGGACCGAGGACCAGTATGGAGCCGGGGGCAGGCTTTTTCTGACAGGCCATGGCATTTTCTCTCAGAGGGGAAGGGGCGGAAAGGACTGCCGGAAGGTGAGGACAGTCCGTTACATGTGCCAGATATCAGGGACGGCGGCAAACGCCGTCCCTGCGAATCGGGCCTTATTCCGGGTCAGTTATTTGTCGAGGTCTGCCCAGGAAAGCACTGTGTCCTCGGGGATGAAGTGGCGGGCTTTCATGGTCAGCACTTCGTCGTAATTGCGAGGAGAGATGCCGTGGGCGGGACGCTTCCAGGTGAGATCTCCCTTCGTGATGGGCGCGCCGGCCCTGATGTCACGGGCGGCTACAAGGGAGCGGCGTGCATTGGCTCTGGCCGGATCTTCGGAAGGATAGGAACGGACCGCGAATTCGCCCACGCTTGCGATAACGTCTGCCATCTTCTTGCGGAAGAAGGCCAGGTCATCCTTATCCATGGCGTGATAGTGATCGTTGCCGGGCAGGGTCTTGTCGAAGGTGAAGTGTTTTTCAAGAATGCGGGCGCCGAGCAGAGTGGCGGTTGTCAGAATGTGCATGTCCTTGGGCAGGGTGTGATCCGAGTAACCAATGACGTGATTGGGGAAGTGGCGCTTCAGGGCGGGAATCATGCCCAGGCCCGCGTTTTCGTCCAGGGTGGGATAGTTGAGGACGCAGTGCAGGAGGGCCAGTTTGTTGCCTTTGGCTTCGATCCACTCAACGGCCTCGCAGACCTCGTGCAGGTCGGAAGCGCCCGTGGACATGATGATTGGCTTCCCGAAATCGCAGAGGAACTGGATGAACGGCTTGTTGGTGATGTCAGAGGAGGAAATCTTGAACACAGGCATGAGGGGATCGAGAAATCTGGCGCTCTCCACATCGAAGGGGGTGGAAAGGAAAGTGATGCCAACCTCATCACAGTAGCGTGCGAGTTCCTCGAATTCATTCTTCCAGAAGGAATCGTGCTTCTTGAAAAGCTCATACTGGCTCTTTGTCGGTTCCTTCGTGGTGTCCCAGTAAGCGGGGGAATCCTTGGAAGCCAGCGTGCCGGCCTTGTAGGACTGGAATTTGATGGCGTCCGCTCCGCCTTCCTTGGCTTCCCGGATAAGGCGTTTGGCAAGATCCATACTGCCTTCGTGGTTCACGCCAGCCTCAGCGATGATGTAAGGCATGGGGATGCAGGTCTCGGGTGTGACGTCAAAACACTTGAGTATATCCATAAAACTCCTCCGCACGGAATGCGCACTGGGCGCGTGCTGTTTTCCCCGTGCCTATAGCACCCTAACCCCCAAAGTGGAAGAAGCGGAGAGTCCAGGCGCCCGGCGCCTTTGCGCGCATGCGCTTTTGCTGGTACGGTGTTGGCGCCGGGGGTCCGGCAATGCTTATGAGGAGGATAAATATGTCGGGGAAAAAATTGCAGGTGGTCCTGGCGACCCGGAACAAGGGAAAAATCCGCGAGCTGGCCGAGCCTCTCGCCGAAATGGGTGTGGAAGTGCTTGGACTCGACAGATTCCCCGGCATCGGGGAAATCCCGGAAAACGGCTCGACCTTCGCCGAAAACGCTCTCGTCAAGGCCGGCACCGTGGCTGACTATACCGGTCTCATCAGCGTGGCTGACGACTCCGGACTCGAGGTTGATGCCCTTGGCGGCAGACCCGGTATTTATTCGGCCCGCTATTCCGATGACTGGTTTTCTAATCCCGGTGAAACAAAGGATCAGCGCAATATCCGCAAGCTTCTCTACGAGCTGAAGAATGTGCCTTATGAGCGCAGACAGGCCCGTTTTGTCTGCTGCATGGCCGCGGTCAAACCCGGACACTACGAACCCGAGGACACGCTCGTTGTTCAGGGAACGTGGGAAGGCCGCATTCTCAACGAAGCCATCGGGGAAAACGGCTTCGGGTATGATCCCGTCTTCTGCGATATCATCATGGGCGTCACGGCGGCCCAGATGTCCGCAGAGGACAAGATGGCGCGAAGCCACAGGGGCAATGCCCTGCGTTCCCTCGTGGCCTGCTGGCAGGACTGGATCAGCACGCCCCCCGTGCATTAATTTCCAGCAGCTTCCGCAGTGCGGATCCCACGGCAAGACCAAGTTTTTTGTGCTCTTCCACCGTCAGATGAAACCCGTCTCCTGCTCCGAAGACGGGGACGCTTTCCCGCGCGTCAAGAAAGGCAGCTCCTTCCTTTTGCGCCGCTGCGGCAAGGGCTTCAGCTTGGCTTGCGCCGAGGACATCCCTGTTTCCCCCGTGCATGCCCACTTCCCAGTCGATGGCCGCTGGCGATGGAGCGGGGGGTGAGACAAGGAGTATCGGGATGCCGGGGCGTATTTTCCTGGCATCCCGCATAATGCGGGCCAGGTTCGCCGCTGTTTCGGAGGGCGTGAGGCCGAGCAGTGGGAGGACATCATTGGTGCCCAGCATGATCATGAGCGCGTCTACGGGAAGCGCTTCCCTGAAGATGCCGGCAAACGTGGCGCCGCCAAGGAGGTCAGCGGGGAAGACGGGATGTTCGAAGGCAGAGCTGCGCCCGTTCGCGCCGTTTTCAAGAATTTCTGCCTCCGGGATGAGAGCGCCCGCCACTGCGGGAAATCTGTCGGACGCGGCTATCCTTCCGCCTTCCGGACGATATCCCCAGACGTTTGAGTCGCCATAAAAAAGAATGCGCAGCGCTTTAATCATTTGCTTTCAATAGGGAGCAGCAGAGGGCTCGCGTTGGTGATGCTTTTCAGGAATTCGCGGCAGGCACCGACATTTCCGGCCGCCACGGTGAGTGCCATGAGATCGGAGTCAGTGCCAATCCAGATGGTCCCTTGAGTTTTGCCGGTGAGCGTCACGTCGAGCCGCCTGAGTGTGCCGTCATTGACAGGTGCAGAAAGAATTGTGCAGCCGTTGGTCTTCAGGCTGTTCAGGACGTCACTTGTCACCTCATCGAGAGTCGCGTTTTTCTTCCTTGTTTCGGCTATCTGAATCATGAGGGAGGCGTTCAGCCTGTTGTTATAATAGTGTCCGAGAGAGTGGTGCTCTTCGTTATTCAGTTCCGGCGGCATGGAGCTTGTCCAGCCTTCGGGGAGCGCCGGAATCTCGTAATAGGCGCAGGAGACGCCCGCTGCCTGAGACAGGGCGGGTGCTGCGAGCCACAGAAGGGCCGCAAAGGCGAGAAAACGGAAAAATGTGTGCATTGCTGTCTCCTCAGGCGGAACGGCGCGCAGTACAGCGTGGTGAGCCGTTTCGCCTGAGAGAAAAATAGATACTTGGAGCCGGCGGGTCAACGGCATCTCCTGGCGTGTGCGGCTTCTTTCAGGCGTGTTGACAAGGTGCAGGCGCTTTTATACCTTTTCACAAATGAAAATTTTATCCCCGGAGCGGCGTATGGGCTTCGCAGACGACTTCAGACAGCTTCTCTTAAAGATTCAGGAAGAAGAAGGTTCACAGCTCAGGGCCGCGCAGAAACTTGGCGTGAGCAACGGCGCCTTTTCCTCGTGGCTTTCCGGAGCGCGCGGGAAAGGACATACCGCGCTTTTTACGGCGCTCGATCGTGCCGGCGCCCGCCTCGTTTTCCCGGGACAGAATCTGAGCAGTGAAGACGGCGGGGCAGATCTCGCCGGAGAAAACGCCAGGCTCAGAAAGGATCTGGAGCGCAGGGAGCGCCTCCTGCTTTTCCAGAGCGGGCGCATCGCCGAACTGAGGGAACAGCTTTCCCGCAGGAAAGGCAAGGACGGCGGGAAAAAACGCAAGTCGAAAAAGCACGACAACTGATGAACCCAAAAAGGCCCCGGCGGCGCGAACGCCAGCGGGGCTTTTCTTTCTGTCCTGGTACCGCAGGCCGGATTTGAACCGGCACAGCCAGCGGCCGGAAGATTTTAAGTCTTCTGTGTCTACCGTTCCACCACTGCGGCACACGGGGATATGTATCCCAATAAAGTCCAGCTATCAAGGCAGGCATTTTCATGAACGCGAAAGATAAATTTATCCTGGGTTTCTGCAGACTTGGCATAGCCGGTCTTTCTCCCAAGGCCCCTGGTACCTGCGGCACGGCTCTGGCGCTCGTGTTCGCGCCTTTTCTTTTCCTTCCCTTTGGCCTGACCGGCAGAGTCGTTTTTCTTCTGCTGCTTTTTGTCGCAGGCTCTCTGGCTGCTTCACGCGGAGAAATCCTGCTGGGGAAGAAGGATCCCGGAGAAATCGTCGTAGACGAGCTGGAGGGTATCTGGATAGCCGTGCTGCCCTTCGCTTTCAGCTGGACGCTTTTTATCGCGGCCTTTGCCCTCTTCCGTTTCTTCGATATCAGGAAGCCCTTTCCCATTTATCAGTCGCAGTTCTGGCTTCCAGCCGGCTGGGGTGTCATGATTGACGATGTCATAGGAGGGCTCATGACCATGCTCTGCCTTATGGCCGCGGCATTCTTTGGCGTGCCGGGATTTAGCTGGCTTGGAGCATAAAAAAGACGCGGTACGCGCGGCCTGTGTCGAACGTTCCGCGTCGTCTGCGTCTGGTCAGCCTGCTCCGTCAGGCGGAGCAGGAAAAATCTTTCGAAGGGCCTACTTCATGCGGTAGGTGATGCGTCCGCGGGTGAGGTCGTAGGGAGAGAGTTCGACCTTCACGTGATCTCCGGGGAGGATGCGGATGTAGAACTTACGCATCTTGCCGGAAATATGAGCGAGCACCTTGTGCTGGTTGGCGAGTTCAACCACGAACATAGCATTGGGGAGGGCTTCCTCGACAACGCCATCGACTTCGATAGATTCTTCCTTGGACATATACTCTCCTGAAAAATTGTAGTTTCCGTCCCGTCACAGCGGGCGTAAAGTTTTAGGTCACCTGCTAGCAGGAAACGCCGGTAATATCAAGAAAAACGTGCGCATAAAAAGCCCTTGCATGAAAAAAGCCGGCGGTGAAGCCGGCCTTTTTTGTTTTTTTCTCAGGCTCTGGAAGCCTTGGGTGTGCGGGGGTCCGAAGGCGGGAGCGAGTGATCCGCGAAAAAGAGCCAGACACCGAAAGCGAAGAGCGGAAGACAGAGAATCTGTCCCATGGTCACCCAGCCAAAAGCAAGGTATCCGAGCTGGGGATCGGGAAGACGCACGAACTCCACGAGAAAGCGGAAGACGGCGTATCCCATGGCGAATAATCCGGCGGCCTGTCCGCGCGGGCGTTCCTTCCTTGTGAAGATCCACATGACGATCCACAGAACGAGGCCTTCCAGAAAGGATTCATAAAGCTGTGAGGGATGGCGCGGAAGGGGCCCGGCGTCAGGGAAGATGACTCCCCAGGGCAGATCCGTGGTCTTGCCCCACAGTTCGCCGTTAATGAAGTTGCCGATGCGGCCGAAAAGCAGTCCCTGCGGAACCAGTGGCGTGATGAAGTCAGCGATATCGATGAAATGGCATTTACGGGTCTTTGCGAAGTAGCAGAAGGCCAGGGCCAGGCCTATGGCCGCGCCGTGGAATGACATGCCTCCGTCCCAGAAACGGAGCATTTCCATGGGATCGTTCAGATAGACGGGCAGATCGTAGAAGATGATGTATCCGAGGCGGCCGCCAAGGATGCATCCGAGCATGCAGATGGTCACGAGATCATCGACGTCACGGCCGGCCCAGCCGTAGCGCAGCGCTCTTTTCCGCCCGAAGTACCAGCCGAGCAGGAAGCCGATGACATACATAAGTCCGTACCAGCGGATCTCAAGGCTGCCCAGGGAAATGGCGACGGGATCAAAATTTGCGGTCATATATTGAAGTATCCTTCCGGAGTCAGACTCCGGCAGTTGTTCGGGAAAATCAGTCAGCCGTTAGTTTTTCTGCGATCCGGCACGGAGCCAGCCCGTGTCCGTGCGGCTGTCAGAGAATACGAGCCGTTCCTGAATCAGGCTGCCGTTTCTGTCCAGGATGAGCATGAGGCGGAACGGAATATTGGCATTCGGTCGTTTTGCCATAATGGCACGCGCAAAGGCAAGTCCGGAACCGAAGCGCAGATCATAGACAAGAAGAGACGTGAAGCCTTCCGCATTTTCCCGGCCCTCAAGCACAGCCCCCTTAAGATTGTCCGGAGGGAGCGGAACAGCCACGGGCATGATAAGAAAATTCAGGAACTGCCTGCAGAGGCCGGACTGTGACGCGAGGCGGGAGGCGTCGGACGGGGCAAGAGCCGGGTAAACCTTTTCGGGAGCGCGGGGCCTTGCCCTGTAATCAAGACTCTGTTCGTGCACAGTGAAGTGCCCGTCCTTTTCCTGCAGGGAGACAGCTCTCCAGAAGAAAGGCGAGAAGACATCGGGGAAAATGGTTATTTCCCTGACGGAGATGCCTTCAGAGGCGAGTTCGGTGCGCAGCGTGGCTGTATGCGCGCGGTTTGCTGCGATGGCGCCTGCCGGGTAGAGAAAAATCCAGATGAGACCCGCGGCAGCCAGGCGGCGCCGGGCGTCCTTCCGGCGCAGGGCGCAGAGAGTGAGAATCAGCAGGGGCACGGTGAGAATGAGGTCGACGATGAAGACGCCGTTGAGCCTGACCCTGAGATCAGAAAACGGCTGAAGTATCATGGTACCGAAGGTTGTGATGCAGTCGAGCCAGATATGGAGGAGCACGCATGTCGCGCAGAAAATCCAGGTCCCAACGAAAGAAAAGGCGTCATCCGTCCCTCTGCGCCAGAGAGGCCGGAAGGCGAGAGCCAGGATCAGGGAAAAAAGGGGCAGCGCGGGCAGGGAATGCGTGATGCCCCTGTGCAGGGCCAGAAAAAGTTCCGGCGAGCGGCAGAAGAAGGTATCGATGTCCGGGGCGGCTGCGGCGAGGCAGGCCAGGGGAATAGCCCAGGCCGTGGCCGGACGCTTCGGCAGAGCAAGCATGAGGAGCGCCCCGGAAGCGGCATGTGTGACAGGATCCATGGCGGTTACTGCCTGAAGGGGGAGCTCTGCCGGGGCGTGGTCAGGCGGGAGTTCTCTTCTTCGCCGCGCGGGGCAACCAGGCTGTGGTTATAATTCTGAATGTGTTCCATGACAGAGGGACGGTTGATATTGTACAGGACGCGTTCCTGCGGGCGGCTGGCCGCATTGAAGGGATAGCGCATTTCCTCCCGGGGATCCGGGGCTCCGGAGTCGGCGTACTCGTCGTCGCTGCTTCCCTGTCCGATATCCTTGGGGCCGCAGGAGACGAGGGCAGTCAGGGACAAAACGCCTTTGACACTCCCCACGGATAAATCCGGGGGATTCTTGGTTCGACGACCACTGCGCCGCATCCTAGGACTTGGCGTCTTACACGA
>ONPA01000183.1 GCA_900319575.1 uncultured Desulfovibrio sp.
CCGCCTTCAATTGCTTACGCAAATTCGGCGGACGCGCCTTATATCCCCAGCCCTGAAGGGCGGGGTTTTACGGCGCATTCGATAACACGGCCAACCAGGCCTGGGGCCGCGCCGGATCCAGCATGGGGGCTGACGGCGTGGATGTCGGCGTGTGGCAGGCCTATATCGACTGGAATATTCCCAATACGCAGATTGCCACGCGCATGGGCATCCAGTATCTCATCATGCCCGGCTTCGTGACCGGATCGAATCCCGTGTTCAGCCGTAACATGCCCGGCATCAGCATGCATGCCCCGGTCTGGTCCAACAAGGAATGGAATGTGGGCGCCACTTTCTTTTGGGCCCGTCCGTACAATGACAACTATTCGGATCCTGACGAGACGAGGAGCAAAACGCTTGATAACCTCGACGTTTTTGCCCTGTCCGTTCCGATCACCACGCAGGGCCTGAAGATCAATCCGTGGGTTATAGGCGCCCTCATTGGCCAGAACAGCCTCAAGTCTCTCCCGTCCGGCGGCCCCGGCGCCATGTACGCGCCGCGCGGCGGCCTCACTCCTATCCTCGGCAGCGGCGGAACCTTCGCTTCCACCTTCGACAAAGGCCGGCGCTGGCACACGGACACCGACTGGGGCGGAGGCGGCTGGGGCGGCCTGACCGCCGAGATTAAGACCTTCGCTCCGTGGGAATTTGCCATTGAAGGCGCGTACGGCGAAGTCGACATGGGCGAGATCAAGCACTACACCCAGTTCGGCGACAAGAAGGGCCGCACGTTTGATCTGCACCGTCACGGCTGGTACGTCGGCGCGCGCGTCGATTATCATTTTGACTGGGGCACCCTCGGCGCCCTCGGATGGTACAGCAGCGGCGATGACGACAACCCGTACAACGGTTCCGAGCGCATGCCCATGTTCAACTCCCAGTGGCCCGTCACGCCCCTCGGCTTCGGCGGCTGCTATACCGACCTGAGCCCCTGGAAAGTGCTTGGCCATGGCGGCGGCTGCGGCCTCACCGGCGGCGTTGCCTACCTGAAGAACGTTTCTTTCATCGACCGCCTCAAGCACACCCTGAAGGTCGGCTATTTCCAGGGCACCAACAGCCCCGAAATGCCCCGCAAGGCCAATATGACGCATTATCCGACGTTCGCCGACGGCCCCATGGCGTATCTCACCACGACTGACCATGCCTGGGACTTCAGCCTGTCGAATACCTACAAGATGTACGAAAATCTCGAGATTAACCTCGAGGGCTCCTACGTCAATCTGTTCCTGAAGAACGACACCTGGAAGGGCGTTGAAGATTCCCAGCACAAGGATAACTGGATCGTGTCGATGACCTTCAACTACACGTTCTAGGTTTCCTCTTCCAGAGAAATGCAGAAGGCGCTCCTCCGGGGGCGCCTTTTCTGATTTCTCATCCTGACGGGGAAAGGCTTCCGCCGCTCACGGCCTCCTGTCCCCTGCGGTCCATGAAGCTGCCTCGTGACGGGTGGGACATTTTTATGGTGCGCTCCGGATTCCTTCATCCGGCCCCGCGGCCCAGAAGGGGATTCAGTGACTGATCCTCCAGCCGCCGGTTCAGTTCCGTCACAGTTTTTCTGCCGGAAAATTCCGCTGCAGATCGGACGGAGACGTTTCCGCCAGAGAAACGGGGTGTTCCGGGGTCTCAGGATCTTCCGCTCATGAGGCGGCAGGAGGAGCTCTGATAACGGTCCTCCCGTCCATGCGGGCCGCCTTTCCCTGAAAAGTCCCGGAGGAAACGGGGGGCAAACAATCTGGGAAATTTGTCTTTTTATGGACAAAAAAGCAAAAATGCAAGATTTTGCTTACCAGCCTGCGGAAAATATTTTATACTTACTGGAAAATTGCCAAAAGGGGCGGCTGACTGCCGGGGGGCTGATCCGGCAGACGGCCGCCTTTTTTGATCGTTCCGGAAAGTCTAGAACGGCGCGGGGGCGGGGGAACCGGGCGTTTCCGGCGCCGCTTCCGTGCCGCTGTCCGGCCTTTGCCCGTCCGGGCGCATGATCTGCATGCCGGCCGGGAAGCTGCGCAGAGCCTCGCGCTCCCTGTCGAGTTCTTCCTGGAAGTCGGCGGAGGCGGGGAGAGCGCCGTTTCCGGTCATGAGCGTTACCGGCACGCTGGTTTTGCCGTCGTGGAGGCGGTGGAAACCGGTGACGATGTCGTCCTGGTTGCGGGTGACAAGGTACTGTCCGCCGGTGATCTCCTGCCGCTCCTGTCCCGGGAAGGGGGAGTGCGTGTGCAGGAGGGCTCTGTAGAGGAGCTCACCTGTCTGGTGGAGGACGCGGCGTCCGCCATATCCGGTGCCGAAGGCGCCAGGCTGCGTGAACGAACGGCTGACCCGGCAGCTTTCGCCTGTGAGCACGTCAAAGCCGGCGAGTTTTTCGCCGCTCGTGACGGAGACCTTGCTGAGGATATCCATGATCCACTCCGCGCGTCCGGCAGGAGTGGCGAGCCGCGCCATGGCGGCTCCGGGATCATTCTGTCCTTTTGCCTCGGCCTCGGCCACCCTGTTGAGAAGCCAGCTGCTGAGACGTACGGCGCCGGCGGCTTCTCCTTTTTCGTTGAGCAGGCGCACGATCATGTCTGGAGCCACGGGGCTGTCGCGTTCGGTCGGCATGCCGTCCGGTCCCTGGACAAGCCGTTTCTGAAACTTCGGGTCCGCGAGCCAGGCTTCGAGTGTTCTGCGGGCCTCTTCTTTCCCCTCTCCGTTCAGAACCCGGATGTGGCGTTCCGGATACCAGGACGTGACGCTGAGCCGGCCGAGGCTGGAAGGCTGGGAGCCGTCAGTCTCGGCTGTCTTCGCTGCCTCTCCCGTGAATTTCTCCATGACATCGCGCGCGGCCAGGGAAGCGGCTTTGCCGTAGCTCTGGATGCCGGCGGCGCAGGATTCGCGGAGAGATTCCCTGACTGCCGCGAACCACTTCGCGTCGAGTACCATGTTTACCGAAGAGACGCGGTCCGCGGTCATGTGGTCAAGCTGGCGCACCTCCGCGCCTTCCTCATTTTTAAAGTTGCCGAGCACGGTGAACCAGCCCGCCCGGCATTTCAGGCTGCCGTCCCCGGCGAGAACCGGTCCGCCCGAGCGGGGATCGCGGAGGGGCACCACGCGCTGACAGAACATGACGGGCTTTTCCGCGTCAGGCAGACTCTCGATGTCCACGAGTTCGCCGTACCTGCCGCGGCGTATGCCGGGCGTGGCCGCGTAGACCATGACACTGAGATCGTGACGGTTCGGGGAAACGCCTGTGGCAGAGCCGTCGGCGCGCTCTTCCTGATCCGTGGAGAGGCGCATGAAGACCTTTTCATGGCTGCAGAGCGTCTCGCCGTAAAAACCGGAAATGGTGCCGACAGGACCCGTGCGCACGCTGCCGTCCGGATTGCGGAGGGGCTTTCCGCCCACCATGACGGGGCCTTCCTGTGGCCTGCCGGTCTGTTTGTCCAGGACAGGGACGCGCTCGTAGCGGAGCATCCGCACGGCGAGCGCCGCGTTCCGGGGAACGTCACCGTCAAGACCCGCGCTGCCGTTCCCGGGAGCGCTGCCGGATAGGGGAATGTCGATGCGGCTTGGCATAATATGCCTCCTAAAAAATATCTGGCGTTCCGCGTTTTACGCGGGGCAGGGTGGTGCCGAGTCTGTTTCTGAGTCCCGAGATCACCCTGTCCGTGGGATCCGAGACACGGATGCCGCTTCGTGAGGCGCTGACGGCGACCATGCCGCCGCTCAGCTTTGCCGCAGCGCGGGAAAGCGCGCCCAGTCCGTTGTCCACGGCGGTTTCAGCGTTTGTGACGGCGTAATCGCAGGCGTAATCAAGCGCCTCCCGGGCCGCGTCGTTCATGGTTCTGCGCAGTGCCGCCTCCACAGCTGACCAGTCGATGCTGATGCCGGCGAGGGAGCCTATCCTCATCTGGTAGGCCCTGCGGATGAACTCCGCGCACTGCTCCGCCGCGTCGGCTGACTCTGTGTGAATGAGGGAGCCGCTGCCCCCGGTCAG
>ONPA01000101.1 GCA_900319575.1 uncultured Desulfovibrio sp.
CCTCCGATCCCGTCCCGGTGTTTCCTACCGGGGCATCTGCCGCGAACGCCGCCCCTGACTGGGCGCGTCCTTCCGCGCAGACTCCTCCCCCTGCGCAGGCTCCGACTTGGGCAGCGTCTCCTACTCCTCCGCCGGCCCAGCCTGTGCAGACTCCTGAATGGGCTGCCGATACCACCCAGAAGACGGATCAGGTGCCGTTCTAAATGATTCGCCTCCGTGATTATCAGCAGCGTATTGTGCGAAGCGCCAAGGCGGCTCTCGATAAGCGGCAGAAAGCTCTTATCGTCGCCGCCACCGGCGCGGGGAAGACGGTTATGCTTGCAGCCCTCGCCCATGAGGTGGGCGGCAGACAGCTCGTCCTCCAGCACAGGCTTGAGCTCGTCCAGCAGAACAGCCGAACCTTCCGCAAGGTCAATCCCGAGGCGAAGATCGGATACTGGACAGCCAACAAGAGGCATTTCGGAGCAGACACGACGTTCGCCATGGTGCCGAGCCTGGCTAACCATGTCGACAGGATGCCGAAGCTTGACCTCATCATAGCCGACGAAGCGCATCACAGCATTGCGCCGACGTGGATGAAGATCATCGAGGCTGCTTACGACGCCAACCCGGATCTCAAGCTTGCTGGATTCACGGCCACGCCGTCCAGGTCAGACGGCCAGGGGTTGAAAAAACTTTTTGGCGAGGTTTGCGACTCCGAGCCCATATCCGACCTCGTGCGGAAAGGCTTCCTGGTCCAACCCCGAGGATTCATCATCGATGTCGAGCACTCCCGCGAGAAGCTTAAGAAGCTGGGCAACCAATCCGACTTCGGCGAGCAGTCTGGGGTCGAAGACATCCTGAACAACGAGGTAGTCAATGCTGAAGTTATTCGAAACTGGCGTGATAAGGCTGCGGATCGCCAGACAGTCGTCTTCGCATCTACGGTCCGCCACGCCGAAGACGTGGCAGCTGCTTTCAGGGGTGCAGGAATCGGCGCCGCATGCGTCAGCGGCGAAATGGATGAGCAGTCGCGAAAAAAAGTTTTTGACGCTCTGGCCAAAGGTGAAATTCAGGTAGTCACAAACTGCATGGTTTTGACCGAAGGCTGGGACTTTCCGCCGGTGTCGTGCGTCATCCTGCTCAGGCGGTGTTCCTCCAAGTCGCCGCTCATCCAGATGGCCGGACGCGGCCTGCGTACTGTGCCAGCTGAAAAGTATCCCGGGATCGTGAAGAAAGACTGCCTGATACTTGATTTCGGGCTCTCTCTCATGACCGCCGGAGATCTTACGGCCAGCCTCGACATCAGCGACCACAAAGGCAATGGCGAGGGGCCGAAAAAGCAGTGCCCTGACTGCCTGTCTATGGTCCCCATGGCCGTCAAGGAATGCCCCAACTGCGGGCATAAGTTCGGCGAAAAACCTGACGACAAAGGCGAGCTGACGCACGTCGAGCTAACCGAAGTTGAAATACTCAATGCCAGTCCATGGAAGTACATCAATCTTTTCGGCTCAGGCCGCATAGAGGTTGCTTCCGGGTTCGATGCCTGGGCCGGTGTCGTCACGAAAGATGATGATACCTGGTATGCTATCGGGCAAAAGAAAAACAGCCGGACGGTATCCCTTGTCGCGGGGAGCCACATTCAGGCGCTGGCAGCCGCAGACGACTTTATGCGCATGAACGAAACTGGAAGCACCGCCAAAAAGACGCACCGCTGGCTTACTGACCCGGCGACCGACGCGCAGAAAGATATCCTTTCACGCTGGCAGGTCAGCACACCGGGGTCAAAGTACGATGCAGCATGCTACATGAACTTCTTTTTTCACCAGCGAGAGATCGAACGAATTATCGGAGTGCGCCGTTGAAAATTTTTGATGGCAAAAAACTCTGGGGAGAGATCATGAAGGAAGGCCTGTCAGAAAAGCGCATCGGCGAACTCAGCCGAATAGAGCTTGAACGTCTCGCCGATATTATCGCCGAACACACCGACGGGGCACGCCTACCTTATTTAAAGGATGGAGAACTAATTGTTCCCATGGATGCGCCTCTGTCCTGCAGGTGGTGGAAAATACCGATGAAGGACCGCCAAAAGCTCCTTCTCCTCCGAAAACTTGGCGTCTCTATGGAACAGATCTCCAAATACATGAGCCAAAGAGATATCGACTGCGCCCTTGGCCGATGTGACGAGAGTGGAGCTCCTCTGAAATAAAATTTCGCTACCTCTGTCCGTGTAGGGCGTTCAGCTCCGGCTGCGACGAGGCTGAGCAAGTGCAACGGCAGGGAGAACGTGGTCCATGAAAGCCACACGCCCAGCTGGAGGCGTCAATATCCAGCAACATTTTCCCAAAAAATGGAAACAGTTCAGCGAACAAACGAGCAAAACTCGTTAGTTCATTTGTTAGCTCATTTGCTGATTTTCGTTTGCTGAATTTCGCTACCGTTCCCGTGTAGGCCCTGCTTCCTCCGATTCTGCACTGCAGGGCGAGTGAAACGGGATAAGTGCGGCTCACCTCTTTTTCCGCGGCTGGCACAGAGGGCTGCCAGAATAAAATACGCCCTCCAATATTTTCTAAAACAGTTCAGTGGTTCTTTCCAAAATGGAAACAACCACTCAAAAAAAACTCGAGCACTTCAATGGATAAAATTTATCAGGATCTCGTCATCACATCCCCTGCCCCAGATCTTGGAGGCGATGGGATGCAGATTTGGGGCAGTCAGGGCGAAGTCATGCTGAAGCGGTGCGTCTTCGATTTCCGCCAAGTCCCCGCCGATGCCCAAGATGAAGCTGTCGACTGTATCAAAGGTGCACGCGTTTATTTTGATGGCTGCGTCTTTTTGGGCTGCAAAAAGGCCGTCCTCTGTGGAAACGGGGATTTTCCGGAAGAGGACAAGAAAGGATTCGTCCACTTTGAGAAGTGCGCGTTCATCCGGTGCGGCCGGAGGTGCCCGGAAGCGCAGGACGGCGTGATGGCTGTGATGCACAATTGCTGGGTCCATGACTGGGGCGTTGGCTCTTTTGACGTCCGCACCTTCGGAGCCAGAGTGAGCGCCGGGTCGATTCTCTATGTGATGGACTGCCTCTTCTCCAGGGCGCATGGCATAGGATTCAAGAACTCCGTTATCGATATCGCCAACCAAATCGGCGAGCACGTCAACGAGCACGGAATCCTGCACGCCATGTTCCATCCCTGGCAGGCGATGAAGCCCGGAGCCATGAGGGCCGTGGACCTCGGCAAGGACGGTAAGGCAAGGGTTGCCTATTGGAGCAACATCCGGGGCGTTGGAAGAAGCGGCGGCACCCCTGACGTGCTCAATACGCTGATGGCTATCAAGGAGGCCTGTCCGGATATAACGCCGTTCCTGGGCATGCCGCTCGATGAGTTTTTCGTAAGCGAGAACGGCAGACCGTGGAAGAAGTAGGAGATATAGGCATGGAAATACCGACTTTAACCCTTGCAGATATACGAAGGGCAAGTTGTCCGAAGCACTTTAAGGACGCCTCGTGCGGGGACTGTCCCATACTTTACGAATGCTGTCGCGGCTATTCCGTAGACGATCCATATCTGATGAGGTCCATACTCGAAAAGGCAAAGATTATTGGAGTGAGACTCGCCTCAGAACTTTTACAGGACTTTCTACGATTACCTCCCTCGGAAAGACAAGCCCTCTTTCAAGCTTTACAGGGAGGATCTTCCCTTGCCAGTACACACTGGCAAAGTCATAGGCGTACTTTCTGAGTGCTCCACCGAAAGGGAATACAGGCGTCCATGGACCTTCATGCAAAGGCTTGGAGGTGTCGACAATCTCAACCTCGTACATGTTGTGGTCAGGGGCATTGTACTCCATGTACTGGAGAGCCTCCTTCATGTTCTTCAAGAGGAATATGGATTTGAACCTTGAAGGTTTGTCCGAATAGTCACGACGCCTTACTAGCTCGAACACCTCCTCCCGGTAGAGGAGAGCTAAGTCAAATCTGCCGTTTGGAAGATACCTGTTGAGCATACGCCCGAAGTTACCGTTCTCTATGATGCTCCCGGGGGACAGCAACGCCAGGGAAAGATGAAAAAAAGTTTCCATAAAATTTCCTCCGTGGTTGGGTGCCGGTGCGGGCGTTCCGCATCCGGGTTGATGATGCGTTAGCGAAAATACCCTACCACGGAGGAACCAGAAACAGGGAGCACTTCAGAGGTTGTCAACAAATGAAAGTAGTAACTAACGCCATCGCTCACCGTGATTGCTGCATCGGCCTATCTTTTCCCCTCGTAGCGATGGAGAAATTCCCCGAGTGGAGGAAGAGGCCGGCGAGCATCGCCCAGGCGCACAAGATAATTCTGACACTGCAGAGGCTGCTTACGGTCAAAGATTTCACGGATGATGAGGCCCGGGACGTACAGGCTGCCTGTGAGGCTGCCGCCGACCTCATCGAGCATTACGACACGTCTCATTGCAAAAACAAGGACGAAGCGTTCAGCTCATGGTGCGTCATGTGGTTTCTGGGCGACGAGGCTTTTGCGGACGCGCTCTACTATGGCGGACCATGGAAGAAGCGGCCCGAGTTGTGGCTCCAGGCAAAGCACCTTATCGGCAAAACTTCGGACCGACTCTATCCGTACCACATGGAAGAAGCCGAAGAGGCCGCACGAATCTGGCACTGTCACGCATCGCCGAGACACGATGAGAAACTTGAAGTCATATGGACTGGAGCAACGGAGTAACCATGAGCGAGAACGACAACAAATTTTGGTGCACCTGGGTGAACAACTACTGGCAGATCGTGACGTTCTGCGGCCAGCACGGAGACTGGGTTACGCATGTCAGGGATTCGGATGGGAAAGAAGATTACTGGTTCGCGCCCCTGATCGGCGGGACGATAAGGCAGGCCCATAAAAACCACTCCAAAGCGCTGCAGTACGTCCTTGACGGTTACAACGGCTGCAGGGAACGCCCGATAGTCCGCTGGGAAGAAACCGGCCACGCATGGGAGCAGATATGAACGATGAGATGAGCACGCTCGCTTTCATCCGCCAGGCACGGCTCAAGATGCTCGAGCTCGACAGGCAGAAGGAAGAGCTCCAGGCACAGATAGACGCCAAACTTGAAGTCACAACGCTCCGTAGACCGACGCGCAGAAAAACGATATCTGCAGAGAATGCGGCGGCTCTCATTCGCAGCGGAGGACTGCATGAGCATCTATCTGCGTAAAGATGGCCGCTATGTCGTCAAGTTCAAAGACGGCAACGCCTGGAAACAGAAAACCTTCAGGGCCAGGGAAGACGCTGAAGGTTTCGAAAGGAGTCTCAAATATGACGAAATTGAAAATACCCGTTTGACCGTAGCCGAGTCAATCCTGCTTTTCCTCGGCAGAACGAAACACTGCCCTGACGTGGAGAGGTACTACGCGATGATACTGAGACGCATGGGAGACGTGCTTGCGTCCCGCTATGTGGATACTCTGGACCGGCGGGACCTCGAGACTTTCAGGACTGCGATGAGGCAGGACTGGCATGCGTCCAACACGTCCATCAATATGTATGTCGGCAAGATGCTGACGGCGTGGAGGTGGTGTGCTTCGGAGGACTTCCTGGCAGACGTCCCATGGGAGAAGTACCGCCCGCTTCCAGAGCCAAGGCATGGCCACAGATGCGGGGACTTCTCGGCCTTCCGTAAGGTGTACGCAATCTGCAACGCTGCTACGCAGTGGGCAGTGCGGACCTGCCTCGCCCTCTGCCTCAGGCCGGGGGGAGAACTCACAGAACTCCGGTGGAAAGACGTCGACCTTGGCCGTGGCTGCGCCCATGTCTGGATGTCAAAAGTGTCCAGGCAGAAAGACGTCATCCCGCCGGCATGGTGGCTCGATGAAGCCAGGGAGAAACGCAAGGCCGATACTCCTGAAGATTGGGTGTGCCGGAACACGAGAGACCGCCACTGGACGCAGCCGGCTCTTCAATCCGCCTGGGAGCGTGCCTGTCAAAAGGCCGGATTCGATATCTTCCCGCTGTACACTGTGAGGCACCTCGCCGCCTCGCTCATGATGGAAGCGGGTGCCGACGTCGCCGCAGTGGCCGCTCAGCTCGGGCACTCGTCTGTGACGACTACAGGCGCTTTCTACACTCATCTCGTCCTTGGAGCTCAGGAGCGGGCTGCACGCGCTCTGCCCGATTTTGGTGCAGAATGGTGCAGAAAATAAACGCAACTATCTGGAAACATTGAAAAAATGTTCAAAACTGTATTCCTTGCTGAAAAGCACAGCATTGCCGAGGCCCTGGCGGACGTCCTGCCCGGGCGCAGCGTCAAAAGGAACGGCTATATCGAATGC
>ONPA01000184.1 GCA_900319575.1 uncultured Desulfovibrio sp.
GCAGCCTCAAGGGGATTAAGGAACTGGAACTCTCCTCCTTTGATGGCGTGAAGACTTCCGGCATGGGAAGCCTGACCGCCCTGACCCAGCTGAACTGTTACAAACTTAATAAAAATGGCAGTGAGCCCTTTGACCTTTCTTTCCTCTCAAAGCTCACCAGCCTGAAGAATCTGCGCGTGAGTGACTGCAAAGTCAGTCATTTTGAGGCTGTCAGCGGCCTTGGCGCCCTGTCCACCGTGACCCTCCAGAAGGTTGACGGCCTCACCAGCCTTGATGCCTTTAAGAAGCTTCCCGCCCTGAAGCAGTTCAGCGTCGGCAGGGGTGAGTTCAAGGACGCTGATCTGGCCGGCTTCGACAGCAATGTAAAGGTTTCCCAGCGTTAACCCTCCTTCCTTCCCCGGATATGTTTCCGCCTTCCCACAGAAGGCGGAAACAGCCGGCGGATAAGCAATCCGCCACAGAGCGCCTGACTGAAGTCCGGCGCTCTTTTCTTTTTCCTGTCAGCGCCGGGAGAAAAGGGACAGTCTGAAGCCGGGGAGCCCTCTGCTTCAGACTGGTTTCCGGATCCACGGAGTGAATTATCCCCCCTGTCATCCTGCGCTCCTGGCATTGGGACGCGCCAGATTTGTTCGGAACGGGCGGCGTTTTTTTGTCAGGCTGCTCATGCCTGAAGGCAGCGTACGTTCTGTCCCGACGCAGGACAGAGAAGGACGGTGTACTGCGGCGATTGTATCCGGGCCGGAGCGGGATTCATCCCTTATGGCGTGTGCCCTGCTCCATCCGGGGATGCCTCGGAGAGCACAAAAAAGTGAGCGCGTGTCCCAGCGGAAGGCGGGGCACGCGCTCACGAAATACCGGGCCGTGTGAATGTTTTTAAGACCTTTGCTGGTCCGGCTGCGGCCCTGAAGTGTTCTGAAGAAGGGGCATCAGGCGGAAATTCCCCTGGCCCCATGTTTTTTCACGGAGCTTCTGGCGGAGCAGCCATAACCGGCTCAGAGCCCGTACCGTTGTGCGGGGGCCGGATTCCTGTGATGCCCCCGTTAATCGATGACGTAGTTTCCCCAGGTGATGCGCCTGATTTTCCCGTCTTCAGCCGTGATGGAAAAATGCTTAACCGGCCTCTTCGCTGTGTCGACCATAGCTTCCAGGACCCATTTATATGTCCCGCTGTCCACGGCCTGCATGGAGGACCATCCCATGGAAGTCATATTGGCGTTGAACTTCTGGAGGGTTTCACTGTCAATGACGTCTCCAGCCTGGAGGCCGGCCGCTTTATATCCTTTTTTGTCGAGGGAAACGGTGAGAAGAATCCCCCCATCCATCAGGTACAGGGTAAATCCTTCGGGATATACCAGCTTTGTATCCGCATAATGGGGTGCGTCGGGATCGTTTTCCCCCACCCCGCTCTTTTCCGCTTTTTTATCTTGAATGCCCGCAATGCGCGTAAACGCGTCCAGGTGATTTAAACACAGACTGCTGTCGAACCTGGCCCTGAACCGCCTGCTCTCCGTCAGCGCGGCGTCACTGAACGAAACAAACCTGCCGTACACCCAGCCCCTGAATCCTGCCTGTGAGATAACAAAGATCCACGGGTATTCCTCTTTTGTTTCCTGTCTGCCGATAAGGCAGAGCTCTTCGTCTTTATCAAGAGTTGCGATTTTTTCCCCGCCGAATGAGGGCTGAGCCCGGAGGCTTACCCCGCTGCCCGTGCAGACGGCGGACAGAGGATTATCCTGATCAAGTGTGGGAAGCTCCTTCGCGCTGTGCGCGAACGCGCTGGAACAAAGAAACAGGACAAGTGCCGGCAGAATGAAAAAGCAGTTTTTTTTCATGGGTTCATCTCCTTTTCCCTGGTATGACGCAGAGAGGTTTCCGGTTTTTCACCTAGGACATCAGGACGTGTACGGAGTTCCAGCCATGAGCTTTTCCGCGCAGTAACATCCGGACCGCTGACGCCCGGGACGTTCCGCCATGCCGGCCCGCTGAAATCTGCTGCGCCTGCGCGTTTCTGTTCACACGGACCGGCATGTTCCGGCGGCATTCAGAGAGCCGCGGAGGCAGTCCCTCAGGCCCCCGGTTTCAGAAAAAGCAGTTCTGAATTCACCTTCCGGGACTCAGACGCTCTTTCCGGCTGAAGAGTTCATGGTTCTGGCTTCAGATAAAGCACACTCTCAGAATATCCGCTTCATCTGGGGGATTAATTTTTCTGTTTTTTTCCCAAAAAACCGGAAGGAATCATTCTTAAGATGGCTGGGAGCAGCGTTTCCCGCGCCTCTCTGCGTGCCGCTGGTATGCCCCACGTCAGGCAGGTGTCCGAGGCACCTCTCAGCGATCGCTTGAGGGAATGGATGCCGCACCATACTCCCGGTACCGACGCAGGCCGGCGCCTCCGGCGGAAGCGGAACTTCAGGAGGAGAGCCGGAACGGATCCGGACCGTGCGCAGGCTTTATGTGGGAAACGGACCGGGCGGATACGGACAGTGAGCGGATCAGGCAAAGAAGCGGCAGGAATTCCTCTTTTGACCGCGCCTTCCCAGGGGTATTTCCGTATGCGCGGAGTGTTCCGTTCAGGGCGCATCCGCCAGGACAAACCAGGAGAGCACTCTATGAAGACATGGCTTATTACCGGCTGTTCGTCCGGTCTTGGAAAAGGACTCGCTGAAGCGGTTCTTGAACACGGGGATCAGGCCGTTGTCACGGCCCGCAGGCCCGAAACGCTGCGTCATTTTACAGACCGCTATCCCCGGACCGCTCTGGCCCTGCCTCTCGATGTCAGCGATGACGCGCAGGCGGAGGCCGCCGTGAAGGCCGCGCTCGCCCGGTTCGGCCGCGTGGACGTGCTTGCCAGTGTGGCGGGCTACTGCCTGCGCTGCGCCGTGGAAGAATGCTCCATGGACGAGATACACCGGCAGTTCGAAACGAATTTCTTTGGTACGGTTCGCATGATCCGGAAAGTACTGCCCTCCATGCGTGCCGTGAGAAATGGCGCCATCGTGTGCTTCTCCTCCATCGCGGCGGCGGGAACGTCACCGGGATCCGCCTTCTACGGAGCCACGAAATGCGCTGTGGAGGCCATGGCCGACGGCCTGCGGAAGGAAGTGAATCCCCTGGGCATCCGCGTGATCGTGGCCGAACTCGGTCCTTTCCGGACAGACTTCTTCGACCGTTCCATCAATATCAGCGCCGGCAATATCAGTGACTACAGGGACACGGCCGGAAGCCGCAAGATACGGGTGACGGATCTGAGCGGGGACACGCCCCTCGGCAAATGGGGAGATGTCATGAAGGCTGGCCGCGTGATTATTGAGGCTGTCGAAGGGGAAAAGAGCCCCTTCCGCCTGCCGCTCGGCTCAGCTGCCGTGCGCTATGTGACGGAGCAGATGAACGCCCGTCTCGCGGAAATCCGGGCCTGGCAGGATCTCAGCGTCAGGACCGACGCCGACTGAGACGGGACACCGCCGCTCATGGCGGGCTTTGAAGCAAAACGCGGCCCCCGGGCCGCAGAAAGGAAGAAAGATATGAAAAACGTGCTTATTCTCGCGGGAAGCCCCCGCAAAAAGGGCAACTCTGCGGCTCTCTGCCGCATGTTTGCCCAGGGCGCGGAGGAGGCCGGCAGCAAAGTTGAGACCATTTTCCTGCGCGATAAAAAGATAGGTTTCTGCCTGGCCTGCTACCACTGCCGCGATCACGGAGGCGTGTGCGCCATAAAGGACGACATGGCGGAAATCCTTGACAAAATGAACGTAGCCGATGTCATTGTCATGGCTTCGCCCGTGTATTTTTACTCTGTGGACGCGCAGATGAAAGCGCTCATCGACCGCTGCGTCGCCCGCTGGCGCACAATAAAAAACAAGACTTTCTACTACATCATGACCTCAGCCGAGGATTCGGATACCGTTATGGACACTACGCTCCAGTGTCTGCGCGGCCTCGCCATGTGCCTGGACGGTTCAGTGGAGGGCGGCGTCATTTACGGCAAAGGCGTGTATGAGGCCAGCGCCATTGCGGGCAGACCTGTCATGCAGGAAGCCTATGAGATGGGACACCGCGTCTGAGGAGAGTTCTGTCATGAAAACCCGCGCTATAGGCCGGATTGCAGCTTCCGAAATCGGGCTTGGCTGCATGGGCATGGATCACGCCTATGGGAAGCCCGCGCCCCGCTCCGAAATGGTTTCCCTTCTGCACGAGGCTCTGGATCTCGGATGCACCCTCTTTGACACGGCGCCTGTCTACGGCACGGCCAACGAGGAGCTTCTGGGCGAAGCCTTTGCGGACAGGCGGGATCGGGCGGTCCTCTGCACGAAGTTTGGCATTACGGGACAGAAGGTGGAAAACGGGAAGCCCGTCAACCTGCTCGACAGCCGTCCCGAATCCATTCGCGCACAGGTTGAAGGATCGCTCAGGCGTCTCAGAACCGATCACATCGACCTCCTCTATCAGCACCGCGTGGATCCTCATGTGGAGCCTGAAGTTGTGGCCGGCGTCATGGCGGATCTGAAAAAAGAAGGAAAAATCACCGAATGAGGCCTTTCCAACGCTCCGGAGGTATATCTCCTGCGCGCTCACGCTGTCTGCCCCGTCGCGGCCGTCGAGAACCAGCACAGTATGATCTGGCGTGAGCCGGAAAAACGCGTTTTCGGCCTGTGCCGTCAGCTCGGTATGGCTTTCGTGGCCTTCAGCCCGCTTGGCAACGGCTTCCTGAGCGGCCGCTTCGCAAAAGCAGACACATACCGGGAAGGCGATTTCAGGGGCTTTATGAACCGCTTTAAGCCTGAGGCCATGGATCACAATCAGCCCGTTCTGGATCTCCTCCATGACATCTCGTCAGCCCGCGGTGCTACGCCGGCCCAGATAGTTCTCGCCTGGGAGCTCGCCAGCGGGCCCTTCATCCTGCCTATCCCGGGGACAACCAGCCCGAAACGCCTGAAGGAAAATCTCGGCGCTGCCGGACTTTCTCTCTCCGCGGACGAAATGGCGGACATCACCGCCGCCCTTGACAGGATGGACATCGATAACGCGTACTTCTAGTGCGGGATGAAAAATCTCCTTCTGAAAGGTGCCTCTCCGGGGAAGCGCGTACGCGCCTCTGGGGGGGGCTTTTTTGTCTCGCCGGATAGGAGGAAAAGCCTGACATGACGGAACACAGAGCCGGGCTTGTTAAGCCCGGAGGGCGGCTGAACGCCGGAGCCACTCCCCTTCTCACTGCGCCGCGGGGCGTTTCCTGTCCCTGCGGCCTGCTTCATTCCCTGCTTCTCTGCCGCTGGCGTCTCCTGATGTCCGCGGCCCTTCTTTCCGGGCTTCTTTTGTCCGGCACGCCCGTTTCCGCGTCCGGCGGCAGCGCCCGGAGTATGGAGAACATTATGGAAAACCGTCCCCTGAAAGCGGATGGCACGCTTCAGGATATGCTTGAACATCCTGCCCTCAGATCCTTCGCGAAGCATCTTCTGCCGCGGCCTGAGGACGCGTACGCCCTCTGCACCCTGGGCACTGTCGGCCGGCTTATGCCCTGGCACCATTCGGTGCGGCCCGATGACGTGGTGGCTTCACTGAACCGGCTTATCCGCGATGTCAGCGCGGGAAAGCAGGTCTTTTACAGCTTTTATGATGAAAAGTCCCTCAGGGAGAAAACAGGCCTCTTCTTCCTGAGAGGGAAACCCGGGGCGCCCTTTGCCCTTATCTGTCCCGGCGGGGGCTTCGTCTACGTCGGCACCCTCCATGAAGGCCTGCCTCCGGGGGAAATCATCAGCGCCAGAGGATACAACGTCTTTATCCTGCAGTACCGCACAGGCGGCGAGGAGACGGCCTGCGCCGACATGGCGGCCGCCGTGTCCTGGATTTTCCGCAACGCGGCAAATCTCGGTGTGGGCACGGACGGATGGTCTGTCTGGGGCGGCTCAGCGGGGGCGCGCATGGCAGCCGATATGGGGACGTACGGATCGGCCGCTCTTGGCGGGGATCCCCTGCCCCGTCCCTCTGCCGTTATCATGGCCTATACCAGCCACAGCCTCTACTCGCGCAGCGACCCGCCGACCTTCGCCGTCGTGAGCGCGGATGATCCCATAGCGAGCCCGGCTGTCATGCGGAAACGGACGGACGCCCTGATCGCGGCAGGCATTCCCGCCGAATTTCACCTCTACCGCCATGCCAGCCACGGCTTCGGCACGGGACGCGGCACGGACGCATGGGGCTGGATGGACGACGCTGTCCGCTTCTGGGAAGAACACATGTCCGGAAACCGCTAGGAAACGTCTCTCCCGCATGAACAGCAGAACGCCGCGAAGGACTGAAAGCCCTCCGCGGCGTTCTGCTGTTCTGGGAAAGGGATGCTGTTTTACGCAAAGTCCGTGGCCGAAGCCAGACTCTCGTAGCTTTCGATATCCGCGATCTGTTCTCTGAGATCGGCTTTGACCTGCCTGCAGCAGTCAGCGCCGATGAGGATGCGCAGGGGAAGTTCCTTTCTTTCCACCATGCTCACGATAAAGCGGGCCGCTTTTCCGGGATCGCCCTTCTGACTGTCAGGGCTTTCGGCGAGGAACCGGGACGCCCGGCGCACGGCTGTTCCGTCGTAGGCGTCCAGCGCTTTGGCCGGATGGCGCATGGAGCCTTTTTTGCGGAAATCGGTTCTGAAGGATCCGGGGCAGAGGACAGAAACGCGGATGCCGAATTCCTGCAGTTCCATGCGCAGGGCCGCGCTCAGTCCCACGACAGCGAATTTTGCGGAGCAGTAGGCGCTGCTCCCGGTGAAAGCCATGAGGCCGCCCTGCGAGGCAACGTTCAGAATCGTGCCGCTGCGCCGGCCGCGCATGGAAGGCAGTATGGCGCGCGTGACGTTCACGACGCCGTAATAATCGGCTTCCATGAGGCCGCGAAGCTCTTCATCGGACATTTCCTCGAACGCGCCGCTCATGCCGAAGCCCGCGTTATTAATAAGTACGTTGATGTGCCCGGCTTCGCCGAGTGCCTTTTCCACGGCCGCGTTCACCTCACCGGGCTTTGTAACGTCAAAAATGAGCGGGTGCACGCGCGGGCTGTGGAACAGGGGATCGCCTTCAGGCACGTGCCTGACGCCCGCGTACACTTCCGCACCGCTTTCTGCGGCCGCGCTGACGAAGGCGCGGCCAAAACCGCGCCCCGCTCCCGTGATAAGCCAGTTCTGGGACATATTTCCTCCCGGCGGCCCTCAGGCCGCCGCGTTCATTCGTTGTTCCGCCTAAAAAACCTCGCGGAAAAGATCGTAAATTTCTTCGTGGGAAAGCCTGCGGTAGCAGCCGGGCGTGACCGTGACCGAGTCCGCTATGGCCCTGAGATCCGTATCCGCGGTCACATTCACTTCCCTGAGCGTGGTGGGCAGGCCGATGTCCCTGATGAAGGAAGCCAGGGCATCGATGCCCCTGAGGGCAAGGGCGTCATCGTCCATGTCCCCGCGCTCAATGCCCCAGACGCTGACAGCGAAGCGGACGAATTTCGCGAGACCGTCCTTATAAATGCGCCGGTAATAGGCAGGATGGAGCACTGCGAGGCCGGCGCCGTGATTGCAGTTCACGTACGCGCCTATCTGATGCTCCATCATGTGACACATGAAGTCCGTCTTCTTGCCGAGCTTTACTACGCGGTTCTCGGCCATGGTGGCGTCCCACATGAGGTTGCTTCTGGCCGTGTAATCCTTTTCGTCACGGAGGGCCGCCCGCAGATTGCGGATGACGCTGCGCATGAGCGCCTCGCTGATGTCGTCGGACACGTTGTCCGCGTCAGGCGCGCTGAAGTAGATTTCCATCAGGTGGGAGAGCGTGTCAAAAGCGCCGGACACCATCTGGAAGCGCGGCACGCTGAAGGTGTACGCCGGATCGAGGAGCGAGAAGCGGGCGTTGCATTCGGGGTAATCGCGGCCGGTCTTCATATGAAGATCCTCATTGGTGATGACGGCGCCGCCGTTGCACTCGCTGCCCGTTCCCAAGACGGTGACCACAATGCCGAGCGGCAGGGGGGCAAAGCCCCTGAAGGAGCCCTTCTTCGCCCAGAAATCGTTCCAGACATCGCCGTCGTATCGCGCGGCTATGGAAATGGCCTTGCAGCAGTCCATGACCGATCCGCCGCCCACAGCGATAATGAGCCCCACATTTTCTTTCCTGGCCAGAGCCGCTCCTTCGAGCACCTTCTTATAGGTGGGGTTGGACATGATGCCTGAGAACTCGACGATTTTTCTGCCTGTCGCGCGGAGCGCGGCGCAGACTTCATCGTAGACGCCGTTGCGCCTGATGGAACCGCCGCCCCAGGCGAGCATGGGGCGGCCCTGGTATGGAGCGGCCAGTCCGGAGAGATATTCCCTGACGCATCCTTTGCCGAAAAACACTTTTGTCGGATTTTCAAAGACGAAATTTTCCATGACGTTCCTTCTTCTGACGCCCTGACGGCGTCCTTGTTTGCCTGATCCGCTCAGGGCGAAAACGCCATGGAAAACGCCCTGACGGCGCTCCGGAAGCAGAAAATCCGCTTTCCCCCTTATGAAGGAAGCCGGGGCGCCAGCCTGAGGGCAGAAGCATTAACGTCCTTGGCCCGTGCTTTCTTTTCCCTCAGAGGGCCGGATAACGTTTAAACACCTTCTTTTCCTTCAGGGAGCACCTTAATTTTTGTCCAGCCTTCCGCGAAGACAGAATCGCGGATGAAGGCCCCTCCGGAAGAAAAAAGCCGGCGGTCCGTTCCCCGTCATAGGAACAGATGTCCGTGATGGAGAAGAGACCGGGGTGTGGGAGCGTCCTCCCCCCCGGATGAGGTCCGCGCCGAAGATGATGTACGCGATAAAGCGGGGGCCGCATGCCCTCCATGACAATGCGTTTGCCCGCAGGGCCGCAGGATATCAGGCCGCCCGCGGTGGGCGCGGCTCCGCGCGCCGCATGTCACTCTGCCACAGGTTAGCTGCGTGCCCGGGAAGGCAGAGGATTATCCCTGAACCTCCCCCTGCCCGGCCGCGGCGTCAGAACACTGGGCGGCAGGTACGAGACACAGCAGTCCCGTGAGAAAAAGATGATTTTTTATTCTGGCCCTATTTCCCTGTGCCGCGTGAGGTGGCTGGCTGTGTGCCGTCCGGGAAACCGGATGGCCGGCCTTTCCGTCACCCGGTCCCAATCCGGACAGACTGCGCACCATAATATCAGGGCGGTCCGGCGCATTTGCCCAGGCGTGTCTGATTCTTTCCGCCCTGTACGCATGGGGAAACCACTCCATGTAAGGGGGCGAAATCGCCCCCTTTACTTTCCGCCCTGTACGCGGGGGAAAACCTCATCGCTGAGATGATTTTTTCAGTAAAAGCGTTCTTTACCGTGCAGGATGATTGTCCTGGCGGCATCCATCATATATTTTTCAGGGGAATGTAAACCGCCGGCCATGCGCCGTCTCCGGGAAACGGTTTCCCCCTGCGCGCCGTCTGCGGAGAGCACCATCAAACCATCAGGAGGCCTCCATGCGCGTTCTCTTTTTTTTCCTCGCTCTGTCTCTCCTCTTGCCCGCGGCAGCCGGGGCCGACGACAATCCTCTGCCCGGATATGAAAGCCAGGCACGCGCCATTCAGAAAGAATGCTTTGCGGGATGGGAAGTTCTTTCGCCTATGGAGGCGCGCGAGCGCCTCGAAAAGGGCTTGGCTGAGGTGGATCGTCTCCTCAACGCTGCCTATAAGGAAACGATGAAAAACTGCCGGGCGAAGGAGCCTGCGCTGGAGAAACTTCTGAGGCAGGATCAGCGGGCCTGGCTGAAATTTGTCAGCGAATACGTTCAGGAAGCTGCCCTGGGATTCGGGGAAGGGGGAACCGTGTACCTCAATATGGCTTCCAGCCTGAAGCTGAGCCTCTGGACGGAGCGTATAGCGTATCTGCGCATCGTGAACCGCGGCCTGGCAGAGGAAACGGTGCAGTAAACGCTCCGGCGTTTGCGGCTGTGCTTTCTTTTTCAGGACTTTCCCTCTTTCCTTTTCCGGGACAGAGCGGGGGCCGTGTTTGAGCGCCGCTTCAGAATTTCTTCACCGGAAGCAGAAGTTTTGTTTTACTGATGCCGTCTTCTGCTCCGATAGTTATCGGCACCGGGTGCTGCCTTTTGCCCGGCGCCTCAGAATTTCCACCTCTATTTGAACGTTACTGGTGCCCCGGCCCTGCACCTGTCTGCAACGCCCCGGCACCAGTTTTTCTACGTCAGCGGCCTGTACGCCCGCGGTATTTCAGCGTGTGAAACGGAGTCCGCTTTGGCCTCCTCACAGCTGACGCGCATACGGCTGCCGGGGCGCGCGGAGGAAAGGGAATGGCTGCGGAGCAACGCGTCCGGATTTCACCACTGCCGTCTGCCGGCGCTCCGTTTCAGCGATTCCGCGCGCCGTCAGTTTCTTCCAGCAGCCCGTTGAGATACCGGCAGAGCTCATTCGTCCGTTTCCCGTAGTCCTTTGGAAACGCGTTGTGACCGGACGCGGAGATAGACCTTCCATCGGGGTAGCTCACGGAAAGACCGAATCCATAGCCATCCAGAGCGTTCCGGTTATTTCCGTGGAACCCGTTCCAGGAGGCGAGGCCGAGCTCACGGATGAGGTCCGCAAACCCTTCCAGAGACTTCCTGTCCATGATGACTTCCGTGATGGGGTCCCTCCCTTTTTTGAAGCTCAGGATCATATGCGGCAGACCATCGTCAACGCGGCGGTAAATTTTGTAAACGACATGGGAATCCAGGGACGTGCCGCTTTTCGCATAGGAAAACCCGGACAGGGGGGATCCGGAGACATCATCCCCCGCTGCGGGACCGAGCGCGGAATCAAGGATCCGTCTGAGCTCGGCTTCCGCCCCGGCAAAGCGCGGCGGCGTGCCGCCGGGAATGCCTGAGCGCCCCTGAGCGCTGACCGTCTGCTGTGTATCAAAGCTCAGGCTGAAGGTGAAGGCGTCTTCCGCGTTCCGCGTATACCCCGCTCCTGTAAAGCCGTTCCATCTGTCGATCCCGTATTCCGAGATCCAGGCGTTCAGACGCCCGAGGATTTTCGGGGAGACGTATTCTGTTACATTCCTGTCCTTCCCTCTGGCGGAAAGCCGGACCATGCCATCATCGGCGTCAAGCGTGTACCAGAAATTCTTCCCGTCCGTTTTCACGCTGTACAGGAGCGATACCGGTGTGCGCGGCGCCGTGGCGCGGGCCTGCCCGGCTTTGTCTGCGAAGAAGCGCAGGAGTTCGGCCTCGGCCCTGAGACGTTTTTCTCCGGTGCCGTCGTCAGAACCTGAAATCCGGATTTTTCCGGGCGCGTTTCCCCTGCCGTTTTCCGCGAAGATAATGGTCAGCGACCAGACGCAGCTCTTTTCCCTTTCCTTCTCAGGCAGGGAGAAGGGATCCTTTCCGGATTCGCCGGCCCAGTCCGTGAGATCAAGACCCGCCGCGAGGACGGAGAAATCCCTGATCACGGAGCTGTCAGCCGGGCCGCAGAAATTGCCTGCAGGCTCCGGGGCGAAGACGTTCATGCGGTTCTTCTCCAGCTCGAAGGAGAGACTGCCATACCCTCCGGGACGCACCGCCTTTTCACCATATCTGACCCAGTACTGGAAATATCGGATTGGGGGATCCCCGCCGCTGCCGTCCGCGGCATGGGCGGATGCGGGAACGGTCAGTGTCAGAAGCCCGAGCAGGAGCAGAATGTTCATGCTGTCCTCCTATCTGAAGGAACGGTTGCAGGGTGATGTCGGCAGTCTGTTCTGCCTTTAACGGACAGATTCATTTATCCGCCGGACCGTTTTTTGGGGAAGGACTTTCAGGTGCCTTTAAAGCCCGTGGAGCTGCAATGCTGGCCGGATGGTGGAATCCGATCCTGAATACGCCCGCCTCCACGATCACTTCTTTTCCGCCCGCCTGAAATGCCGCGGCTGTCATGGCTGCCTCTCCGGCGTCCGCGAAATCAGGCATCAGGAAAGAACCTGTTTCTTCCGGCAGGGGAAAGCGTCTTCCGTGGACGTCCACTGAAAAGAACAGTGTCCTGTATCCTGTTATGCGGGAAAAGGAGCGGACAGGCGTCATCCGCGGGATGATTTTGCCTGAAATCGTCCCGGAAATGATGTTCCTGGAAGATTGTCCGGCTATGCGGGAAACAGGCAGTACTCTCCTGTGCCCAGTCCTTCCCCTCCATGCCCGCCGCTCCGCGTGCCTGTTTTTTATGCCCTGGCCGCCCCGCGGCAGTACGGGGATGCCGGTGTTCCCCGCCCCGCCTTCCGCAGCGGGGAGCCCCGTCCCCGGAACCAGAAGGAGTCTCCATGACAAAACGTGTTCTGCTCTCTCTTGCCGTGTGCTGCTTTTTCGTTCTCTCCCCGATCCGGGCCGTCTCAGCCGGTGAGCCCGCGGGCGCCGTGCGTGACGCCGGGGCTGACGGGCTCATTGACTGTGGCCCCGGCTCGGAAGGCACGGTATGGCGCATCGGGGATGTGACAGCCCGTGTCGCCTGCCCTGACTCCGCAGCCGGAATTTTTGCGTCCGCCAGCCTGTGCCTCTCTTCCGGAGATCAGGATCCGTCCTGTGTGCGCGTTTATCCCGGCCCATGCCGTATCGTTCGGGGGCTTGCCGGCGGCATCCCGTTTTATAGTGTGGAATCTTCGTCTGCGTCAGGGCCGGAGCGGCGCTCTCTCTCCCTTGTTTTCCCCGGCGGCACGGTTATGCCGGTTTTCGATGAGCTGAAGGCTTCCCATGGCAGCCCGGGCAGTCTGGGAGACAAAGTCCGCCTGGAATGGTCCTGCGAATACGCTGAAGCTCCCGGGAACGTGTTCCGGCATGAGACCACTGTCAGTAAGGATACCTTCGTTCTCCGCGAACTGCAGGAGGAGGGATCGGTTTTTTCCTGGAGCGGGCTCAGGGCCGTTACGGCCCGCTATACGGGCGGGGAAGCGGCGGACTCACATGCCTTCGCCGTGCGTTTCGTGACGAGGGACGGCCAGCCTCTCGAACTCCTTACCCTGAACAGGAGTCTGTTCAGATATCTCGAAAAAAAGAAGAAGCGGTTTTTCAGCCTGACCTTCGGCGAATGCTCCTATGACATGCCGATGGAGTCCTGCAGCGGCACCATTCTTCTGGAAGCCGTTTCCCTCCCTGAGGACAAGACAGTCTTCAGTACGCAGGCCGGCAAGCCATAAAATGCGGCCGTTTCCCAGGGAAAGGGCCTCCTGCAGGCAGACCGGCACGGGAATCTGCGTATGAGCCGTCTCTTCTCTGAAGAGATTTCCGGGAATCCTGATCTTCCCGGAAAAGACGAAGGGCGCGGGCGGCTGCCCTTTCTGAAGGAA
>ONPA01000194.1 GCA_900319575.1 uncultured Desulfovibrio sp.
ATACATGGCGCGACCGCCGTTGACAAAAATCCGTCTATTTCGTAAAAATACCCGCCTTTGAAGAGGTGTCTCCTCTTCTTTTTTCGTGCCTTCCGTAAATGGGAGGCTAATTTTACTTGGAGGATTTCATGCCTACTATCAATCAGCTCATCCGCATCGAGCGGAGGGACGTGCTGAAGCACAAGAAGACTCCTGCGCTTCATTCCTGCCCTCAGCGCCGCGGCGTGTGCACCCGTGTGTACACGACCACCCCGAAAAAGCCTAACTCCGCCCTCCGTAAGGTCGCCCGTGTGCGCCTCACCAACGGCTTCGAAGTGACCGCTTACATCCCCGGTGAAGGCCACAACCTTCAGGAACACTCCGTCGTCCTTATCCGCGGCGGCCGTGTGAAGGACCTTCCTGGTGTCCGTTACCACATCATCCGCGGCACTCTGGATACTTCCGGCGTGACCGATCGCCGCAAGAGCCGTTCCAAGTACGGCGCCAAGCGTCCCAAGTAGTATCCCATATTTTTTCTATTCTGCGTGGGTGTTCGTCATGCAACGCACCAGGCTGCCTGAGGCGCCGGGCGCTGCGGGGCTGATGACACCAGCAAGCATACGTCTCATAAGGAGAGAATTATGCCCCGTAAAGGTCCTGTTTCCAAGCGTGAAGTTCTGCCTGATCCGCTGTACGGCAGCAAGCTCGTCACCAAGTTCGTCAACCGTCTCATGTACGGTGGCAAGAAAGGTGCCGCTGAAAAAATTTTCTACAGCTCTCTTCAGACTCTCGGCGAGAAGACCGGCGAGGAGCCCATGCATGCCTTCGAGAAAGCTCTTGAGAATGTTAAGCCCCGCCTCGAAGTCAAAGCCCGCCGTGTAGGCGGCGCCACCTATCAGGTGCCCATGGAAGTCCGTCCCGAGCGTCAGATTTCCCTGTCCATCCGCTGGCTGATTAACTACGCCCGTTCCCGCGGTGAGAAAGGCATGACCGCCAAGCTGTCCGCTGAACTCATCGATGCCTACAATGGCCGTGGCGGCGCTGTTAAAAAGCGTGAAGATACCCACAGAATGGCCGACGCCAACAAGGCGTTTGCCCATTACCGCTGGTAGTAGCCGTCATTGAATCTGTCTGCCGCAGCGCCCTGCGCTGCGGCAGTTCTGCAGGCATCTCTTTTGGGAGGAACACCGTGCCCCGCACCGTAGACATTAAAAAAGAACGCAATATCGGCATTATGGCCCATATTGACGCAGGTAAGACCACAACTACCGAACGAATTCTGTATTACACCGGCGTGAATCACAAAATCGGTGAGACGCACGACGGCGAGTCCACCATGGACTGGATGGAAGAAGAAAAGGAACGCGGCATCACCATTACCTCTGCTGCCACGACCTGCTTCTGGAAGGACTGCCGTATCAACATCATCGATACCCCCGGCCACGTGGACTTCACGATTGAGGTTGAACGCTCCCTGCGTGTGCTTGACGGCGCCGTCTGCGTTTTCGATGCCGTCGCCGGTGTTGAGCCCCAGTCTGAAACCGTGTGGCGTCAGGCCGACACCTATCATGTTCCGCGTATCTGCTTCGTGAACAAGATGGACCGTATCGGCGCCAACTTCTTCCGCTGCGTCGACATGATCCATGACCGTCTCGGTGCTACGCCTGTGCCGCTTCAGATCCCGATTGGCTCCGAAGACAAGTTTGAAGGCGTTGTTGACCTTATCCGCGGCAACGCCATCATCTTCGATAAGGAGAGCAAGGGCTCCAAGTTCACCGTCGAGCCTGTGCCGGCTAACCTTAAGGAAGAATACGATAACCGCCGTCATACCCTCCTTGAGGAAGTCGCGGAAGAGGACGAAGCTCTTCTCGAAAAGTACCTCAACGGCGAGGAACTGACCGAGGAAGAAATCGTTTCCTGCATCCGCAAGGCCACCATCAACCGCAGCATCGTTCCCGTTCTCTGCGGCTCCGCTTTCCGCAACAAGGGCGTGCAGCCCCTCCTGGACGCTATCGTCGATTACCTTCCCTCCCCGGTCGACATTCCGCCCACCATCGGCCACAAGCCCGGTCATGAAGATCAGGAAGTTGAAGTCCACTGCGATGACAACGAGCCTCTCTGCGGCATGGTCTTCAAGCTGTTCTCCGATCCCTTCATCGGACATCTTTCCTTCTTCCGCATTTACTCCGGCTATCTTGAATCCGGCATGACCGTCATGAACGCCAACAATGGCAAGCGTGAGCGTATCGGCCGTATTCTCAAGATGCACGCCAACAAGCGTGAAGATATCAAGTGGGCCGGCGCCGGCGACATCGTTGCCCTGGTCGGCCTGAAGAACGCCTCCACCGGCGATACCCTTTGCGACGAAAGCCGTGAGGTCATCCTCGAGAACCTCCATATTCCGGATCCGGTTATCGAGGTCGCCATCGAACCCAAGACCAAGAGCGACCGTGACGCCCTGTCCGCCGCCCTTAACAAACTGGCGAAGGAAGACCCCTCGTTCCGCGTCAAGGGTGACGAGGAAACCGGTCAGACCCTGATCGCCGGCATGGGCGAGCTGCACCTTGAAATCATCGTTGACCGCCTTACCCGCGAATTCAACGTCAACTGCAACGTGGGCAAGCCCCAGGTTGCCTACCGTGAGACCATTTCCAAGCCGGCCAAGTCTGATATGAAGCATATCAAGCAGTCCGGCGGCCGTGGCCAGTACGGTCATGCCGTTATCGAGATTGAGCCGAACCCGGGCAAGGGCTACGAGTTCATCAACTCCATCACGGGCGGCGTGATTCCCAAAGAATATATTCCCTCCATCGATAAAGGTATTCAGGATGCCATGAAGAGCGGCGTTGTGGCCGGATTCCCCTGCGTTGACATCAAGGTCAACCTGGTCTTCGGTTCCTACCACGAAGTCGACTCTTCCGAGCAGGCTTTCTACGTGACCGGCTCCATGGCCATCAAGGACGCCATGCAGAAGGCTGATCCCGTTCTGCTCGAGCCCATCATGGACGTGGAAGTCGTTACTCCTGAAGAGTATCTTGGCGACGTCATGGGCGACCTCAACGGCCGCCGCGGCCGCGTCGTGAACATGGAAGCCCGCGCCGGCGGCGCCCAGTCCGTGCGCTGCCAGGTTCCGCTGGCCAGCATGTTCGGCTACGCCACGGATCTGCGTTCCAAGACCCAGGGCCGTGCTTCCTTCACCATGCAGCCTGATCACTACGAGAAGGTTCCCGCCGGCATCGCCGAGGAAATCAAGGCTTCCAGAAGCTAGGCTGTGTTGCGTATCTGAGTGACTAACAGAGAGGCGGAAGTCTGCGTTTGCGGACTTCCGCCTCTTCCTTTCTTCCGGGCTGTCCCCCCTGAGCCCTCCGTTTCTGAGCAGCGCGGTGTACCTTCCTCTGCGCTGAGGGAGTTTTTTATGGATACAATAAAGAACAGCGATCTTCCCCGCGGATTCAAAGCAGGCACGGCTGCCGCCGGTTTCAAGGCCCAGGGACGCGATGATCTCGGTATCATCCTGTCCGTCCGTGATGCCGTTGTCGCCGGTCTTTTCACGCTCAATGTTTTCAAGGCTGCCCCTGTAATGGTCTGCAAGGATATTCTCAGGCGTTTCGGGAAGGCCAGGGCTATCATCGCCAACTCCGGGCAGGCCAACGCCTGCACCGGCGAGGAGGGCATCGCCCGATGCCATGAGACACAGCGCATGGTTGCCGGTCCCCTCGGCATTTCTCCCGATGCCGTTATGCCCATGTCCACCGGTGTCATCGGCGATCAGCTGAAGATGGATCTGTGGGAAAAGGCTGTGCCCGCTCTGATAAAGAGCATCGGCTCCCGTGACGCAGAAGGCTTCACGCGTGCCTTTATGACGACGGACACCTTCCCCAAGTTCACATCCAGGGAGGTGCGCGTTTCGGGCGGCACCATAAGGCTGACCACCATGGCCAAGGGCGCCGGCATGATTTGCCCCAACATGGCCACCATGCTCTGTGTTGTTCTCACTGACGCCATGCTGGATCAGAAACTCTGGCAGGAAATGTTCTCCCGCAGCGTCAATCTGACCTTCAACCGCGTGAGCGTCGACGGCGATACTTCAACGAATGACACTATCCTGGGGCTCGCGAATGGAGCCTCCGGCGTTACCCTTACGGCTGATGATGCGGCTGTTCTCGAAAAGGAACTCACCGATATTCTGAAGGTTACAGCCCACATGCTCGTCAAAGACGGCGAAGGCGCCACAAAAGTTCTGCGCATTACCGTGACGGGAGCTGATTCTGACAGGGACGCGGAACAGGTAGCCAGGACTGTTGGCAATTCCCAGCTTGTCAAGACGGCCATGTACGGCATGGACGCCAACTGGGGCAGGATTATTGCTGCAGTCGGCCGTGCCGGCGTCCCCATGAAGCCTGAGGACGTATCCGTGAGTCTGTGCGGAGTCGAGCTCTTCCGCAATGGACAGCCTCTCGGAGGCGATTTTGACGCAGCTCTTGAAGCGCCGCTGAAGGAGCGTCTCATTCCTGTTGACATCAGTGTAGGCGTCGGACCGGGTACCTTTACCCTTGAGACTGCCGATCTCAGCGTAGGCTACGTTAAACTGAATTCCGACTACCGCTCATAAAGCTGACAAAACATTATAAAAAAGCCGGCCATCCCGAAAGGGATGACCGGCTTTTGCGTTTCTGAGGTAAGTCTGATTAATCCTGTACCCAGTCAACCATAAGTGTTGGCCTTGCGAGAACGTATTTCCCCGGGCCCACGGCGCGGCCTATCTCGTCATATCCGCCCTTCAGTCTGTAGATTTTCCAGTCTCCGCCAGGGACTTTCCCTTCTCTCATCCCGCTTTTTAAAGCCTGCCGTGCATCGGCAGGCGTACAGAAAATGGGAAATTCATGTACGACGGGATCCAGTTCCACTTCTGAACCGGCGCTGACGTCTACGATAAAATTCGCAGGCGCGTAAGTGTAGACATTAAAGCAGGGACCTGTGGGGCCGGGGTACACCTTTTCAGGCTGCGGTTCAGGAGCCGGGCTCTTATGGGCACAGGCGCAGAGCAGAGCCATAAGGCAGAGGAGTAGGGCGCGCTTCATAGATATTTCCTTACCCGATATGGCCGGTGCGGGCCATTTCCTCGAGACGGGCAATGCGGTCCTCTATCGGCGGGTGCGTGCTGAAGAGGTTGGCAAACGAGGAACCAACGGCGTACATGGGTTCGACAATGAACATCTCTGCCGTTGCCGCATTTCCGTGCTCCATGGGGATCTGCTTTGAATAGGCATCGAGTTTTTTCAGTGCGCTGGCCAGATAAAGCGGATTGCCGCTGTACTGCGCACCGCCAGCGTCAGCCAGATATTCCCTGGATCGTGAGATGCCCAGCTGGATGATGGATGCGGCAATGGGTGCGAGAAGAGCCATGAGCAGCCCGACGAGCGGATTGACGCGGTTGCCCTCGTCATCCCTTGCACCTCCGAAGAAAGAAGCGAACTGCAGGAAATTGGCAAGGGCCGTAATGGTGGAGGCCATGACGCCAGCGACGGTCTGAATGAGAATGTCACGATGGGCGATATGCGCCATTTCGTGGGCGAGCACGCCCCTGATCTCGTCTGGCTGAAGAATCTGCAGCAGTCCTTCCGTGACGGCGACGACAGCATGCTCGGGATCGCGTCCCGTGGCAAAGGCATTTGGAGCCTGATCGGGAACGGAGCAGACACGCGGTTTGGGGATTCCGGCGTTTCGGGCGAGAGCCTCAACAATCTGATGCAGCATGGGAGCTTCCTCGGGTGCCAGCTCGCGGGCGTTGTACGCCCTGAGCACGATTGAGTCCGAGTACCAGTAACTGCCCACGTTCATGATAAGGGCGAAGATGAAGGCGATTATAACGCCGCCGCGTCCGCCGATCATGCCGCCGATGGCGATGATGATGGCAGAAAGCAGCACGAGAAGGTAAACGGTCTTAAACTGACTTGTCATCTTTCTGAACTCTCTGGTTTTGTTGTGGAAAAAGGGGAATCAGTCAGTGTGGCGTTCGACGTTGCTCTGCCACCACAGCTGGAAGACCATCAGCGTCCACAGTGGGACCCGCAGGTCCTTTTTCCCGGAAATATGGTCGTCCATGAGCCTGCGTACCACCTCCGGCCGGAAGAATCCGCTGCGGCGGAGGGATTCACCGCAGAGGAGATCCTCCATGAGCGGGCGCAGGCGGCCGCTCAGCCATTCTGAAACTGGTATCTGGAAACCACGTTTGTTGCGGTGCAGTATTTTTTCAGGAAGCAGATCGGCAAAGGTTTTTTTGAGGAGATATTTGCGTTTGAGGCCGTGAAGCTTGAAACGCACAGGCAGACGGGCCACGAACTCGGCGACGTCGCGATCAAGGAACGGCGCCCGGACTTCAAGGGAATTCAGCATGGAACAGCGGTCTACCTTGACCAGGATGTCATCGAGCAGGAATTCGTGTGCGTAGACATTGAAGGCCCTCTGCAGGGGCGTGGCATCCTGCCAGTGGGTAAAGTCGCTGAGAGTGGGAGCAAAGAGGAGCTCTTTCTCAAGGAAAGCCTTATCCGGATGACAGAGAAGTTCTTCCTGCATCTCTGGCGTGAAGGCCGTGAGCATGGCCTGTATGCGAAGCCAAGCGGGCTGTGCGGCCGCGCAGAGGAAGTTATGCGCGGCGAGATTGAGGTTGATGTAGCCATGGGACGCAGGGAGCCTTCTGCACAGGGGTTCGAGAATGCCCTTCCGCAGGAACCGGGGCAGGCTCCGGTATTTCTGGGCGAGGGTGAAACCGATATAGTGTTCATACCCGGCCCACAGTTCGTCTGAGCCATCACCGCCCAGGGCCACGGTTACCTTTTCCCTTGTCACCTTTGAGAGGAGCCAGGTGGGAGCCACAGAGGCGTCAGCCATGGGCACGTCCATACGGCTCACGACGTCAGGAAGAATGTCCGCACATTCTGAAGCGTACAGGATGCGCTCATGATGGTGGGTGGCAAAGGCCTGAGCTACACAGCGGGCGTAGGATGTCTCGTCAAAGCTGGCCTCCTTGAAGCCGATGGAGAAGGTCTCAACCGGCTTGTCTGAGATACCGGCCATGAGTCCGCAGACGATGGAGGAGTCAATGCCTCCTGAGAGAAAGAGCCCCAGCGGAACATCAGAAATCATGCGCCGTCTGACAGCCTGGGTCATGAGTCTGCGCAGTTCCCCGCTGGCTTCCTTTTCGCTGATTGTGCTTCTGTCGTCAGCGGGAGGCAGCTCCCAGTAGCTGAAGGAATGAATGCTGCCGTTTTCCAGTACGAGGGCGTGAGCCGGAGCGATTTGCTTCACCTCGATAAACATGGTGTCAGGGCAGGGTACGTACTGGTAAGCCAGATAGCGCATGACGGCATGCGGATCCGGCGTGAGCCTGAGCCAGGGGATTCGCCGCAGACAGGACATCTCTGAGGCAAAGGCGAAGATGCCGTTCTGAACCGTGTAAAAAAAAGGCTTTTTACCGAAACGGTCGCGAGCACAGAAAAGACGTTTTTTTTCCCCGTCCCAGAGAGCGAAGGCGAACATTCCGTTGAAACGGTCAACGCAGGAGGTGCCCCAGTGTCTGTAGGCTTCCAGGATTACTTCCGTGTCAGAATGGCTGAGGAAATGGGCGCCTTCGGCTTCAAGCTGACTGCGGATTTCCCGGAAATTGTAGATTTCCCCATTGAAGGTAATAGTCAGCGTGCCACGCGTGTCGTGCATGGGCTGTCCGCCGCCGGCAAGGTCGATAATGGAAAGCCTGCGGTGACCGAGGCAGACGCCGTCTGATGACCAGAGTCCGTCGCCGTCCGGTCCGCGGTATCTCATGGTATCGGTCATGGAGCGGACGTACACACTGCTGTCAGCGGGGAGCTGGCCGCCTGGAAATACAGCGGTCATTCCAGCTATTCCGCACATTCCGGATTCCTCCTGTGAAAGCTTTCAGTGAAGAGAGCCGCAAGCCTGTCTCCGTTTTTTTCGGGGGAGAACATGTCAGCTGCGAATGCGGCGCCGCGGCGCCCCAGGGCGCGGGCTTCTTCTGGATTATCCATAAGACGGCATATCGCACCGGCAAGTGCTACAGGGTCTTTCTGAGGAATGAGAAGGCCGGTTTCTCCGTCTCTCACGATTTCTGGCAGGGCGTTGATGTTGGTGGCGATGACGGGGAGGCCGAAGCTCATGGCCTCGATGACAGTATTCGGGATGCCATCCCGTCTGCCGGATTCATGAATGACGCAGGGGGCAAGAAAAATGTCGTGGCTGCGGATAAGATCCGGCAGCTGATCGTGGGAAACGATGCCCGGGAGATCGACAAGCTTCTCGAGCCCGAGCTGCTTCCTGAGATCCAGAATTGTCTGGGTCATGTGCCCGAGTCCGAGAGCCGTTCCGCCACCGCCGGCGAGTGTGAGCCTGAAGGAACGGCCGCGTTCTTTGAGAATTCCGCAGGCTTTTAAAAGTATATCGAAGCCCTTTGTTATGTCAAAACGTCCTACAGCCAGAAGCCTGACCGGAGGCTGCATGGGCACCTGAGCGGTGCTGTCAACCTCGAGGCTGAGACTGTTGTAAACGAGGCGCAGTCTGTCAGCACAGGCCGGGGCAAGCCCGGTGATACGGCGGGCGTCGGCGGCGTTATTCGTGCGGATGAAGAGCGCGTCGTTCAATTTGTCAACGAGGTCGGGATCTGCCGGGTTGAGGTTATCTCCTCTGGCAGACGTGGCAAAGGGAATGCCCTCCAGCAGATAGACCGTACGCGCCGCCGTCGTTGTGCCGCGGGGCCAGGGGGCGTAACAGATGTCGATGCCGGCTTCCTTCAGCGTGCGTGCCAGGTGGACGCCGCAGAGGAAGGCCCAGAGATTTTCCCCAAAGGTTTCGAGACTTTTCCAGCGGTACAGAAGGCTTTTCCCTGCTGCATGCAGGAGACGCAGGGGATGCCGGCAGAGGGTGATGAAGAAAGAGGACAGAATAGTGGGAAGGGCGGCCGTGCCCATCGTGTGCACGTCTCTGGCAGCCTCCTTCATTTCCTCGGAGCAGTGCCTGAGATTTCTTCCATACAGCGTGATGACGGATACGGGGAGACGGCTGCGCAGGGATTCAACGTCGCGGAAGATGAAAGGCTGCGTAAAAAGGGGATACCAGAGCAGGATGACGGCAATGTGAGGCAGTCTCTCCGGCAGGGGTGTTGGTGAAGAAGATGCGGTCATCGGTTTGCGCCCATGTATGAGTGATGCGTCAGGGTTAGCGGCATACTGACCAGTCGGATCCTGAGGGGCAGCGGAGTACGGGCAGCGTGTGCCGGGTACAGTTGTCGAATTCGCCAAGTGTCATGAATTCCACATTGTATCTGCCACAGAGCCAGACGATGTAGGCGCGGAGCTTCTGAAGGAGCGCATCTACTTTCTGGGGCGTGGCAAGAAGGGGGTTGCCTCCGGGGAACATTTCGGAGGAGTGCCATGTCAGGGAAATCGTCGTTCCCCCCCGTGCAACGAAGAGACGCGTCACCGCCTTCATGGCCCAGAGGGGATGGTAGACAGGGAGAAGCGCGAGAGCTCCCCATTGCTGGTATCTCCGGAAGAGGGCCGGGCTGAGACGCTGCGTGAGTTCCGGGAGGCAGCGCAGAAGGGGCGTGACGGTCAGCGGCAGTTCGACAATGGTGCGTCCTGCCGCAGGAATGAGGTAGGGCTCAGAGGGGGCCGAGAAGTGATCCGGGCGGGTGTGTCCGGCATCGGGGGCGTGAAGGGGGCGCACTGAGGCGTCGCGCTGTATGCCGGCTTCCGCCAGAAGGGGCCAGTGTTCCTGCCGGATATCCCATCTGCCCATCCGAAAGGACGAGGGCCGTCTGCCGATGCGTTTCCTGCCTGCTTCGAGCAGGTGATCGAGCTTGGCGGAAAACTGCGCGGCGGTGAGGGATGAGCTCGGCACGCTGTGCGTCTCGGTCCCTTCGAGGACAATGGGCGGCGTATTCCAGTGGTGCATGTGCGCGCCGATTTCCAGGGGATACCGGGCTGCCATGTCTTCCACGGAGGCCCAGGCCGGGTCATTTTCAAAAACGGCGTTGTCGCAGAAAAGAGTGGGACGGAGGCCAAGACGCAGGAGAGGGGCAAGACGGATGAGGCTTTTCACGTTGCTCACCGGCTGATGTACGGCGAGGCTGTAGCCGTTGCGGAAAAGGCCTTCCTCCTCGACGTCGAGGCTGGCCACAAGGTGTATGCTTTGTCGGATCATGACCTGCTTCCGTCCGTGTACGCGGCAGAGGCCTCCGCCTGGGCGCCGGCTTCTTCGCGCATAGCTGATTCGTAGAGTTCGCAGAGCTGGAGTGTGTTATATTCAGAGTCAAACATTTTCCGGACAAGTTCTCTGCCCGCGGCTGCCATTTTCAGGGATTCGTCCCAGTGATCCACGGTCCAGCGTATGGCGGAGCAGATGGCACGGGCGTCCCGCTGGGGAATGAGGAGGCCTGTTTTTCCTGGATGGATGACCTCGCTGATGCCGCAGACATCTGTTGCGATGACCGGCATTCCGTTGGTGAGGGCCTCCATGATGACATTGGGGATGCCATCGCGATCACCGTTCTGATGGATGACACTCGGCACGACCATCATGTTGTGCGATTTCATGAACCGCATGAGATGGTCATGAGGGACAAATCCGGGCAGATCGATATCGTTTTCAAGCCCGAGGCGGTGGATTTGCGATACGATGCGGTGGTGCCAGTTGCCATCGCCCACGAGTGTGAGATGAACAGGAAATTTTTCCCGGCGCAGCCTCGCCATGGCTGTGATCAGATAGGGGAAGCCTTTTTTGCGGCAGAAACGGCCCACAGCCAGAATTCTGTAAGGGGGCAGACAGGGGGCGGGACCGTCAACGTGCTGAATGAGGGTCAGGTTATTGTAAATGAGGTGGATTTTGCTTTCGCTTCCGGCAGGGTAGAATTTTTTCAGCCATTCCACGTCGGCAGCGTTATTGGTGCGGATAAACAGCGCGTCGCGGGACTTCTCCGCGAGCAGCCCGTCCTCAGGGTAAATATCTCCGGCCCTTCCAGTGAAGGAAAAGGGTATCCCAGTGAGCCGGGAGGCCACCCAGGCTGCCGTCGCGGGCCCGTTTGCCCACGGCGCGTGCAGGAGGCTGATACCGTCATTCGCGATGAGTTCGGCGAGCCGGAAACCGGCAAAGAAACAGAGCGTGTTTTCCGCGTACGACTCGGCGTTGCGCATGCGCTGCAGCAGTATTTCCCGGATTAGACGCAGAACCAGGCGCGGGCGTTTCCTCACCTGCCTGAAGAAGGCGGCGAGGATGGAAAAGGAAGCTTTGGGGCCGATGTGCGTGAGCGGGCCGCTGTAATTCAGCATCTCGGCAGACTGTCCCTCCGGACGTGTGCCGTAGAGAGTATAGACCGAAAGCGGAAAGCCCTTTTCCCTGAGCCGCATGACCTCACGGAAAATGAATGTTTCGGAAGCGAGAGGGAACCAGAGGAGAACGTAGGCCAGACGGCCTCCGTTTCTGGATTCTGATAATGAAAACGCTCCCGACGCAGAACCGCCGGGAGCGTATGGTAATTTTTCTGCCATGTGTCAGTGAGTTTACTCGCCGGCGGTCTGTGGATGCTCGGCTTTGTATTTTTCGAGGATCTGACGCACGTGAGGAATTTCCTCGATGATAGCGTCGATAGCCGTACGGCAGTTTTCCTCAGTCTGGGCTGCGGACAGGAAGAAGCGCAGCCTGGCTTCTCCTTCCTTGACGGCAGGGAAAGCGATGGGCATGACGTAAATACCGCGCTTCAGAAGCTGCGTGGCGAGGAAGCCGGTGAACATGGATTCGCCGGTGATAATGGGGACGATGGCGTACCCCTGCGACTCGCCCGTATCCAGGCCCTTACTCCTGGCGTATTCCAGAAAGTAGCGGGAAATATGCTGCAGTTTTTTCACACGCTCTGGCTCGCGTTCCATGATTTTCAGCGCGGTCAGGCAGGCGACGGCAATAACGGGGGGCATGCCGACGCTGAAAACGAAGCCCGGGGAACCGTACTTCAGATACTGGATGATATCCCTGTGGCCGGCGATGTAGCCGCCACAGCCGCAGAGGGTCTTGGACAGTGTGCTCATCCACAGATCGACATCCCCGGGATCGACATTGAAATACTCACGGATGCCGCCGCCGTGTTCACCGAGAATGCCCAGAGAGTGGGCCTCGTCGATCATGAGCATGCAGTTGTACTTTTTCTTGAGTTCGATGAGGCGCGGCACGTCAGGAATATTGCCGTCCATGCTGAAAACGCCTTCCGTGATGATGACGCACTGCTTGTAATCTTTTCTCTTGGCTTCGAGCAGGCGTTCGAGATCGTCACAGCTGTTGTGCTGGAAGGGGAATTTCGTCGCTCCGGAGAGACGGGCCCCCTGGGCAAGTGAGTTGTGGGAAAGCTGATCGTAGAGGATCAGATCACGGGGGCCAAACAGGAATCCGATGGTCGAGACGTTGGTGGCATGGCCGCTGACATAGACGATGCAGTCTTCCGTGCCCATGAACTTGGCTATGGCTTCCTCGAGGAGGTGGTGGGGCGTGCGTTCGCCGCCCACGAGCCGGCTGGCTCCTGCCGAAGTGCCGAAGACCTTGGCTGCTTCTGTTACCGCAGCCGTGATTTCGGGATGCGTGTTGATATCGAGGTAGTCATATGTGGAAAAGTTGATGTAGTCTTTTCCATTGATATGGATAGTGGCCTTCGCTGCGCGGTCGGCGCAGAGGAAAAGCGGATTGGGCATACCCATTTTGGCGCCCATGGCCACCATTCTGTCGAACGAAAGCTTCGCGCGAAGCTTGGTGAAGGTGCTTACCGCTTCCTGTTTCTGCTCAGTACCCTGATGCGTTTCCGAAGGGCTGGAAGACATGTTCATGCTGGATGTATCCTTGACGTGATTGAAATACGCCCTTTTGGGCTGGAAGTCTGTTCCCATCAGTGAGGGTCAGTTATGACTAAAAATAATAAACAACAAACTTCAAATTTCATACTATCTGAAGAATATAGGAAAATCAATATAGGTTTTTTCTGGAGGGGCTTTCTGAAAAACATTCCAGTCAGGCGCCGCCGGCCCGGATTGCGGGAGGGGGAAAGGCTTTTTTTTTTGAGGAATCGTGTACGGTCCCGTACCGGCTGCGGGGAGAGCAGGACGTCTTTCTGCAGGCAATTGAAGCCCGGTAAAAATTTCTATATAAGCAATCAGATGAATACCGTGCGGCACAGGGACTCTTTCTGTCCCCGGAATCAGGCAGGCCGTTATGACTCCGGCTCTGGTCCTGCGGCAGCCGGGCCGGGATTTTCCGGCTTTCCGCACGGGAATGGTAAAAGGATGCATCCGCAACGCTTCCCGGGACCGGTTCCCGGGACGGGGCCATGCGTGAGTGCCAACTCTTAGCGCCGCACTTTTCCGCGGCAGTGAGCGTTCTTTATTGATGACAGATAGCACTGGGCTGAAAACGGCGGATCAGGATGCCGGCGGCCGGGTCGTGTCTCTTGACGGCGTCCGGTATGGCATTCTGGACAGCGGCGGCACCTCGTGGCGTCTCGGGACGGTCAATCCGCTCTGGATGCAGCATATGCCCACCGTTTCCCGGCCTGAGGATGACGAACTGGCTGCTCTGGAGAAGGACGGGATATTCCTGTCAAGGCGGGATGCACTGACGCCCCATCTGGCCGTGATGTGCTGCGGCCAGGGAATGGTCTGGCCTGGCATGGGCCGTGAACTGTATGACAATTTTCCCGCCGCCCGCGATGCCATGGATCGTCTGGCAGCCTGTGCCAACTGGGATGTGCTCGCCCTTATGGATGAGCCCGATGTCGAGACCATAGGACTGACCCGCTGGCAGCAGCCGTACCTTTTCCTGCTGGAGTTTGCGCAGTGGAGCCTGTACCGCTCTCTGGGGCTGAAGCCATCCCTCATCTGTGGTCATTCCCTCGGCGAGCTCATCGCCCTCTGCTTCGCCGGTGTCTACACCCCGGAGGTATGCTGGTACATCCTGGAGACTCGTTCGAACCATATGGCCGATCTGGAGGCCAAATCTACCAGGGACACGGGCATGCTGGCCGTTTACGCCGGAGAGGACGTGCTGGCTGAAGTCCGTGAGACATGGCCAGACCTCTACGTGTCCAACTACAACACGCCGAAGCAGTTCATCCTTTCCGGGCCCCGGGACATTCTCATGCAGGCCCGCCGTGCCCTTCGCAAAAAGCATTACCCCGCCGTCATGCTGAACGTGACGCTGGCTTTCCACCATCCCAGCATGCGCGTGCTGCGTGACCTTTCCTACCGCCGGCTCAGCGCACTGGAAATGCACGCTCCCTCCACGCTTCTCCTCAGCTGTGTCACCACAGGCTTTTATCCGGATGACGAGGCGGATATCTGCCGCTACATCGTTGATCTTGATGAGCATTCCGTCCGCTGGGTCGAGTGCGTGCGTAACATGTGGCAGCGTGACGGAATACGCCATTTCCTGGAACTGGGCCCACAGGACACCCTCTGCGGCCTGGTGACGGAAAACGAACCCCGCGCGCTCTGCATGGCTTCCTCAGCCAGGGGGCACGAATGCGAGAATATGCGCTGCACACTGGCGAAGCTGTTTTCGCTCGGGCATCTTTCTTATGACGCCGTGCGCACGGCGTCCGCAATTCTTGGGAAAAAACAGTTCCCTTCGGCCGCGGTGGAATCGCCGTCAGAGGTTCCCTGTTCCGCAGAGCATCAGGAATCCGGGGAATCCAGCCGGACGGAAAAGGTAACCCTCGAGCTTCTGGGGAAGGCGTCGGGCCGCGACCCTTCAGAAATCAGACTGGGCATGGATCTGCGCTTTGATCTTTCCCTCCGTTCGAGCTCCTTCCCGAGGCTCATCGAGGAAGCTGAAAAAGAGCTGCATGTGAGCGTGGATTTCGAGGATCTCCTTCAGGTAGTGACCGTTGGGGATCTGATGCGCATTTTTGCGGGCAAAACAGGGGAAAAGATTGCCGGTTCAGGCCTCGGACGCCCCGCACTCGGCGCTCCGCTCAGGAGGCCTTTCCTGGCCCGTACGTCCGCTGCGCAGACCGGGAACGTGCCTGCAGAATGCCTTCTCAATCCCACCAGACGGAATACGGTTCTCTCCCCCGGGAGCACCATAGGCGTGTACGGGATCCAGGACCGCCTTGCGGCCGCACTGCTTTCGAGCATTCTCCCCGAAGGCATGAACCTGCTCCTGCCGGAAACCTTTTCTCTGACGGCTGACCGGGCCAGGGAAATGGAGTGTCAGGTCCTGACGCTCTGTGTCCCCGGTGCTCCCCTGCAGGGCTGCCTCGCCGGGCGCAGCATCGTGGACATGATGCTGGTCGGGGGCCCTTCCGTTGAGAATATGTCCGGTGAGGACAGGAAGCTTTTCTGCCGTGAGCTTGTCCGCGTGCAGTGCCATCTCCTGGTGGTCGTCCAGACAGGCAGTGATATAAGGCAGGGAAGCCTGGTGCCGGCCCTGGCAGCCGCAGCCGCGGAGGCAGGCGTGCGTCTTCTGCACATCCGCTGTCACGGGGAATTCACTTCCTGGCCGGATTTGGAACTTGGCGATCTCTTTGCCCGGGAAATCTGCTGCGGCGAGACAACACCGGTGGACTGGTATCCTTCCGGAGCGGTGGAACTTCTGTCTCAGAATCTTCTGGATGACGCCGACGCTTCTCCCCGCGTCTTCCCCGATAGGCACCCGGCCGGGCGCATCAGCGCGAAGTACATTTCCACCTGCTCCCAGTATTCATCTGCGGCCCAGCCTTCTCTGCGCGGGGCGGGCTTTACCGACAGCGGGGATCGCCGCATACCCGAAACATTTCTTCTTTCTTCCGGGCTCGACTCCGCCATGATGCTCATGCCATGGCTTGAGCCTATTGGTTTTACGGACGTGCATTTCAGGGACCCGCTCGGCGTCCGCGACGGCCAGGTACGCGAAACTGAAATCCTGACTGACGTCGGTCCCTGGCTGCGGCATGACCTGAGCATGGTCAGAATGTGCCACTTCAGCCTGTCTGCCCGCGATCTCACGGGTAATGGAAGGATGAAAAACGGCCGAACAGTATATTCATACGGCAAAGTCATTATGGGCGCTCCTGTCAGCACTATTCCTCCTCTCTGGGGAGATGAGACTGCGGGGGTGAGTGGTGAGCCGCAGGATTGGGAATCGTGGTATGCCCGCAGAGGCATCGGCGCTCCCTGGCATCTGCTTTCTCATGTGCAGATCCTGCCCGGACACGTGCTGACGGCAGACCTTGGCGCAAGCCTGGCAATTGCCCTCGGCGGCGTTTGGAATTACAGTAATCAGCTTTCTGCCGTTGAGGCCATCCTGCAGGGTGCACGTATGGCCTTTGATTTTGATCCTCCGGAAGTGGGTGGACCCTACTGCCTCAGCATGATCGGTTTCATACGCTACGGCGGTGCCGCGTGTCACGGACCATGGAGAATCTCCCTCAAGCGGCTGTGGGACGCTGCCGGTGTCGTACGCTATGACGCCCAGGCTGTCAGTGCTGCCGGACAGTGCTTCGTCTCCGTCAATCATCTTGAATTCGACAGTCTGCCGCCTCTGGCAGGAGATAAGGCAGACAGGTCCTGAGGCCCTGTACCGGCCGTCCGTGGAGAAAGAGAATGAGAAAAATGTTTGAAAATATACACGCCAAGCCCCTGATCTGCCTTGCCATGGCAGGCCTGCTGATGGGTGGATCAGGCTGCGCCTCCAATAAGGCCGACCGTTCAGCTCCGGAACTCCCGGCGCGGCACTGGCTCGACGATGCTCCGGGCATTCCCATTGAGAACAAGGCCAAGTACGATGCGGCTGTGCCCGATTTGTACAAACCGAACAAGAAGTTCGGGTATGAGGACTGCGTTTATCTGACCATTCAGCAGTCTCCCGCCCTGGTGAACAGCGCCGTTGACATTGAAATCAAGCGCGTCGCCCAGACGAGCGCTGCGTGGAAATATCTGCCAGAGCCGCACATGACCCTGACCGTGTCCCAGAACCTGACGATGAAGAATATGGATACCAGGGACACGGAAGGCGAATACGGCAAAACGCAGATTGAAGTGGGCTTTTACGCGCCGTTCCCCAACCCCGTGGCCACATATTTCGAACACAAGGCGCAGGGGATGATGACCGGTATCGCCATCGCCACGCACCGCAAGGCCGTGGGTGAGGCCATTTACAAGATCGCAGAAGCCTATCTTTCCCTGCAGGCCAAGCAGTACAGCCTCGCCGCCCAGAAATCTCTGATTCCCGTGGCCCGTGAGCTCACTGATTACTGGCGTCAGATGGAAAGCGTGGCCGGCAGCCAGGGTGCCAATCTGAGCATGTCACAGCAGCATGTGCGCGAAAACGAACTGGCTGTGGAAAAGGCCACAATGGAAGAAACTCTGCAGCGTACGCAGCTGAAAATGCTCGCCGGCGTGGAAGCTTCCCAGAAGTTCGAAGTCGATGCCTCTCATGCCTATCAGGATATTCTCAAAGGATTTAATGGCAAGAATCTGAGCTGGGAGAACCGCTGGAACGAGACGGAAGACAACCTTATTCTCCGTACACAGATTCAGCTGGCCGATTTCAACATCATGCTGCAGTGGGCCCAGTACGTCCCCAACATGAGCTTCTCCGTGAATATGAACCCGCCCCGCGGCCAGTCCCAGCCTGCGAACGGCTCTCCTGACGAATTCCTGCATTTCACCTTTGACTTCCCGCTCATCGACTGGGGCCGCCGTTACCGCGATGTGCAGACCGCCCGCATGGGAAAGGCCCAGGCCTTCCATTCCCTGGCTCAGAAACGCAGCGAATATCAGAACAAATGGCTCGAGGCTGAGCAGAACGTGAACCTCGCTCTGACCAACCTCAAACTGGCCCAGAACAGATACAAGACTGCCCAGATGCAGTACGAGGAAGCCCGTATCAGCTTTGAGAACGGCATGACCCAGCTTCCCGATGTCGCCAACCGCCAGGAAGCGATGGTGCAGCAGCAGATTAACTACATCAACACCGAACTCGAATACCGTCTGGCCGAGCTCAAGTGGATGTACGTGGCCGGCCTGCTTCAGGAACACTTCCTCGGTCTTCCTTCTGTGCAGTACCAGAAGCAGCTGCGTCCTGAGCACGGAGCCTCTGGAAACCGTGCTCTCGGTATCAAGGATGACAGCGCGGCCACTCCGGTGCGGCAGTCTTCTGACGCCGACAAGCCTGTCTTCGGCGGCTATACCGCCAAAACGTCCGGAGCGGCTTCCCGCCCCATCGGCAGGACCCGTCCGGTTGAGCTCCCCCCCCTCCCTGAAGGCGCAGAGACCTCCAGTGCCCAAACGGACGCCGCGGTTTCGGATTCCGGAAGCAGGCCCGTGGGCAAGCCCTCTCAGGACCTCAAGACCAGTCCCTCCATCTAATTCTTCTCAGGACGGCTATCATGCAGAGAAATACATTTAAACGTCTGTCCACTGCGGGCATCCTTGCCGGCATCCTTTTCTGTGCCGCTCCAGCGGCTGTCAGCGCCGCAGACTCCACTGTTCTTACCGGTAAGGTCATGACTCCGGTCGAACGTTTTCCCGCCTCCCATTTCAACGGCATCATCGATGAGATTCTCGTGTCTCCCGGTGATCATGTGAAGGAGGGACAGCCCCTCATGCGCTATACGCTTCAGCCTGAAGCGAGGCGCAATCTGCAGCGTGAAGTGGACAACGGTGATGGCACGGAAGGCTGGAGAGCCCAGATCATTGATATGGAGCGTGAGCTCGCACGAGTTCAGGCAGAACGGAATAAGGCCCGTTCCCTGGCAGCCAGCGGCCTCGGCTCCAACCAGGCTTCGAGCAGACTGGAAAAGGATGTGAGCCTGGTTCAGGGCCGCATCGATATCCTTCGTTCCCAGATCAACAGAAACGAGGCCAATTTCAGGGACAGGCTGAAGGAGCTGAGCGGATATTTCGATCAGCCCATCAGGGAAAAGCAGCAGCTGCCGGAATATCTCTACCTCAAGTCCCCTGTGGACGGTTATGTCCTCACGAGGGACAGCAAGTCCAAGGGGTCCACGTTTAACGCCGGTTTTGCCCCCGTGCGCATCGGTCAGATGGATCCTCTCTATATCGCCGTTCCCGTCTATGAGTCGGAAATCGCCGATGTGAAGGTTGGCGATAAGGCGAAAGTCGAAATCCCTTCCCTGCACAACAAGCAGTTCGAAGCCACAGTGACACAGATCGCCTGGTTCTCCAACGATATGAACGTGTCCAGTCCCTCCTACTACAACGTCGAGATGTCGATTCCCAACCCCAATCTTGATCTGAAGCCTGGGTTCAAGGCCGTTGTCCGCTTTGGCAAGTAGCCGGCCGTATACTGAATGAAACGTACCACTGCGCGCAGGGTTCTCTCTGCCGCAGTGGTTTTCTTATATTAACGGGTATCCCCGCATGCCGCATAAACAACTCAAAAGCATTCCCAGGCGCCTGGGCTATATCCTCGGCGCCCAGTGGACCCGGGATCTTTCCTGGACCATCTTTACGATCCTTCTCGCCTGGCACAGCAAGGAAATGCTGGGGCAGATCATGCTGGCTCTGTCGTACGGCTATCTCGTGAAAACGGCCGCCGACGTGGGGCTTAACGATTTCCTGCTTTCCACGTTTGTACGTAAGGACGCTGATCCCATGCGGCTCCTCGGCGAGGTAACGTGGTTCAAATTTACGCTGCTCATGGTGACGCTCTGTGTCACCTTCGGCATCGTCAGCTGGCAGAACTATACACCTGAACTCAGCGTTGTTGTCATGTGCATCGCCGCCGGCTTCGGCCTTGACGGCGTCAGCGACTCCTTTTTCGCTCTCTGTCAGGCCAGAGGACGTCAGGACGTGGAAATGCGTATACGCATCCCCGCGGCGCTCATAGGCATAGGCTACGGCATCGCCTGCGTCCTTCTCGGGGCGCCTATCATTGCCATTGCCGCGTTCAAGCCCATTGAGTCTGTACTGCTCATGGCCTTTGCCCTGAAGGCCATGGGCCGCAATCCCCTGAGGCATTTTGGCTGGGATCAGATGAAAGATCTGCTGAATCAGCTCAAAGTGGGTTTTATTTTTACGGGGATGGCCGGCTGCGCCATGCTTTACAACAAGCTGAACGTCTTCTTCCTCAAAAAGTACGGCGGAGACGCGGCTGTGGGCTGCTACAGCGTCTCCTGGGAGACTGTGGAAGGCGTGAGCACACTCGTTTCCTCTGCGCTCCTCGGCAAGGTTATCTTTCCGCTGCTGGCCAAGTACTGGCAGGAAAACAAACAGGCCTTCAGACAGCTGGCCGGTCAGACGGCCCGATCCCTGTGGGCTGCCTCACTGCCTCTCATTTTTCTCATATTTGTTGAGAGCGATCGTTTTCTGACGCTGATTTACGGCAAGGAATACCTTATGTCCGTTACAGCCCAGAGACTGCTTACGCCGTGCATAGCCACGGCTTTCCTGCACAACCTGGCAGCCTATGCCATGATAGGCATGCGTCAGCACAGGCTGCTCCTCGTCTTTTACGTGAGCGGCCTCGTTGTCAATGTCATCTGCTGCTTCTGGCTTATTCCCATCAAACCGCTCGAAGGCGCTGCGCTGTCCCTGACCATTACCAAGGTCTGGGTCGCCATTCTCACTGTGGGCTTCTTCCAGTGGACCGTGCATCCCATGAGCCTGAAGCAGTGGTGCATTCTTATCGGTACAGGCCTCTTCGCTGCAGGGATATGGTGGGAACTCCTCCAGATCGGACTGCCAAGGGAAGTTGCGGAGTTATGCGGTCTTATTCCTCTCGTTCTGCTTTTCTGGCGCTGGCGTCCGCCGTCAATTTTCTCCAAGGGCGGGAGTCAGGAGAAGGCCGGACAGGGCATTTCATGAGGTTGTCACACAGAGGGGAGGGGAGGAGAGGCTCCTCCCCTTTTTTTACGCGGGTTCCCCGGGAGTCTGCCCTTCTTCCTTTTCTGCTCTGACTTTCAGCTGACCGCAGGCAGCGTCGATATCCTGTCCTTTGCTTTTGCGGATAACAGCCGTGATGCCCGCATCCCAGAGAATCTTTTCGAACGCGAGTATCCTCTGCTGGGTAGGAGCTTTGTAGAGAGCTCCTTCGGACGGGTTGTAGACGATGAGGTTTATCTTGCTCTTGCGTACGGAGCGGACCACATTGATGAGCTGTCTGGCCTGCTCCGGGCCGTCATTGACGCCGCCGAGAAGCAGGTACTCGAAGGTGATGCGTTCCCTGGTCTTCAGCGGATAACTGTTCAGCGTTTTTAAAAGTTCTTCCAGCGGCCATTTTGCCGCTCCGGGCATGATTTTCTGGCGCAGTTCCTGTGTGGGAGCGTGCAGTGAAACAGCAAGAAACGCGAGCCCGCTTTCGCCGAGCTCCCTGAGTCCTTTTTCAATGCCGCAGGTGGAGACGGTGATGCGGCGGGGAGAGAAGTTGAGACCGCCATCCTCATTGAGGGATTTCAGTGCCCGTTCGAGATTCTCAAAGTTAAGCAGTGGTTCGCCCATACCCATGAAGACCAGATTGCGCAGGACGGGCCACTGCGGGCGCGTGTCACCGAGGTAGTCTCTGGCTACCAGAATCTGCCCGAGAATCTCCCCCATGGTCATGTTCCGGGTAAATCCCATGGTTCCCGTGCTGCAGAACGTGCAGTGCATGGGACAGCCCACCTGAGTGGAAAGGCATTGTGTCCAGCGGACGTTGCCTTCACGCGATGTGGAGGGAATGAGAACGGTTTCCACGCGTTCTCCATCACCAAGGCGAAGCAGGAATTTGGTGGTGCTGTCGGAACTGGTCTGAATTTTGTCTACTTCAGGCCACACGATCTGCGCTTTCTTACTGAGTTCTTCCCTGACGGGTTTGGAGATATTTGTCATTTCGTCGAAGCTGCGGGCCATCCTCTGCCAGACCCACTGCCAGATTTGCTGGGCGCGGAATTTTGGAAGGCCGAGATCTCCGGTGACCCACTG
>ONPA01000235.1 GCA_900319575.1 uncultured Desulfovibrio sp.
CGACATGCTCCACCTCGCCGACGATCTCGAGGGCGACAGCCCCGAAATCCGCGGACAGAAGATGGCCCGTCTCGTTGTCGCCATCGAACAGCTCAAGAAGGACTGCCATATCCCCGCCTCCATCCGTGAGGCCGGTGTCAGCGAGTCCGACTTCCTCGCCAAGCTCGACGTTATGGCCGAGCACGCCTTCGATGACCAGTGCACAGTGGCCAACTGCCGCTATCCGCTCATCAGCGAGCTGAAGGAACTTTACCGCAAAGCCTTTTACGGTGAACCGCCGGTGAGCCTCAGGGGCGTAACCCTGAAGTAACGGCCGGCTGTCCTTAAGAAGATAAAGGGCCGCGTTCTCCCGGATGCGGGAGGCGCGGCCCTTTCCGTCCGGCGGCCTGTGGCGTGTTACGGACGCTTCCAGCCGGAAGCGTCCGGAACAATGACATTGTCTCCCGCGAGGTTCCGCTTCGCGGTGATTTCCGTGACGGTAATCCGGACAACACAGGTCTTTTCAAATCCCACGCACCTTTCCACGGGATATTCCCCATACCCGTAATGATCCGTGATAAGGCGGAGCCCCTTCACCCTCTCGTCTCTCTCCGTGACGACGGCGGCGCGGCCAAAGGCGATAAAACTCTCGTAGAGCGTGGTTATTCCCCGCTGCGTGGGCGTGACGCCCAGGAAGATGTCCGACTCAGCGCAGACCCTGTCGTCCTTTCCAAGCAGGTCCAGTTTGCAGCCGATCTTCGCCCCGTGGAAATAAAAAACAGGCTTTCCGTCTCTTATCTCAAAGCCGAAGGAGACCGGAACGACATAAGGGTATTCCTCGCCGTAAACCCCCACACGCAGTGTCGTGGAACGCCTGATGATGTCCGTGATTTCGTCCGGAGCGGTCACTTCCCTCTTCTTCCTCAGCATGTTGTTCTCCTTCCCGGACAAAAGTCCGGACAGCAGTCTTCTGCCCTGCCCCGCGGAACAGGGCTTTCTCCCCCGCCGGTCTCTGTTGTACTATCCGTAGAAGGAAATTCAAAGCCGGAGTGATCTGATTATGAAATATCTGATTGTCGTGGATGTCCAGAATGATTTTGTGGACGGCGTACTTGGAACTGCCGAAGCCAGGGCCATGCTTCCTGCACTGCTTGAAAAGGTCAGAAATTTTGATGGCACGGTGCTGCTGACAAAGGATACCCACACTGACGATTATCTGCATACACAGGAAGGAAAGAATCTTCCCGTGCCGCACTGCATCAGGGGGACGGATGGCTGGGAATTCCCGCCGCAGCTCGCTGCCCTGGCAAAGGCCCTCAGGGCTGCCGTGTACGAAAAGTCCTGCTTTGGCAGCACACGGCTCGCCTCGGATCTGGCTGCCGCACCGGATGTGGAATCCGTGGAGCTGGCCGGTCTCTGCACCGACATCTGCGTGGTGTCCAACGCCCTGCTTATCAAGGCAGTCCTGCCTGAAGTTCCCGTCTCCGTTGACGCCCGCTGCTGTGCAGGCGTGACGCCGGAAAAGCATGAGGCAGCCCTTCTCACCATGGAGAGCTGCCAGATCTCAGTCAGAAGATAATTTTCCAGAAACTGGACATTTCCCCCGGTACGCTGAAAGGCGCCGGCACCTGAACGAATCTCCATCCGGTATCAGGATGCGGAGATACCACCCCATCAAAAAAGGAGAAGGTCTCCCGCGGCCTGCCCTCCGTCTGCCGCAGCCCCGGGGAGATCCGTTTTCACGCCGCTTGCGAACCTGACCCCGACAGGCTAAGTTTACGCTCTTCCCTCAAGGGCCGCATGCCGGCCCTCCTGTTATCAATAAGGAGATCACATGGGTTTTCTCGGCTCCTCCTGCAGCTTTACGCGCTTCCGCGTCATTGATCCCGTGCCGGACGAGCTCTGGGCTGAAATTCCCCAGCTGCTCAAGAAAGGCGCCATTCTCGATATTGACGAAACAACTGATTCCCAGGCCGACGGCTGGGTCAGTTTTGACGACTATCTGGACACCACCTGGCAGGCAGGGCCGCCGCAGAAAGGCGCCTATATGGCCTTTTCCCTGCGCCTTGACATCCGCCGCATTCCCGCGGGCGTTGTCCGCAAGTACCTCGATCTCGCGCTGAAGCGGGAAAAGGCGGAAAACGAGAAGAACGGAAAGAAATTCATTTCCCGCGAACGCCGCAAGGAACTGAAGGAACAGGTGCAGCTTTCCCTGCGCAGGCGCTTCCTGCCCGTTCCCGGCGAGTTCAACGTCATCTGGAACACCGCGAACAACGAAATCTGGTTCGCCTCCA
>ONPA01000196.1 GCA_900319575.1 uncultured Desulfovibrio sp.
ACCACAGTCCTCTGGAAAGAGGTAAAATACAACGTGGGTCTTGATCCCGAACTCTTCACGCAGAGCCAGCTGCAGCGCTAATATTTTCCCAACCAAAAAAGCCCCGGCCTGTTCCCCCCGGGGCGTAAAAAACCGGAAACCGGATTGAAGCCACGGTTTCCGGTTTTTTTTTGCGTCTCACGCAGAGGCTCTCCTCTCCGGCGGCGCCCTGGCGCTGACCACAAAAGACGGACCGCCATCGGGATAACTGACGAAGAAAGGGGCGTCAGAAACTTCCCGCCTTGGGCGGACAAAACGATACGCTGCCCCGCTTACAAAGGAGAGAATCTGTCATGCCCCGGGAGGTAAAGTCTTCCGTGACGTCCACCTCAGCATTCCGACACAATTCTGCACAAAAGAGAGAGGATCAGACATTCCTTCTCAGGAACGGGATGGCGTATTTCTCTTTGCGGTGACAGAACAGGCCAGAGCAGACCTTTGGACAGGAGGAAAACTTCATGAACAACGCGAATTTCGAATACCACGTTCCGACTCACATTTATTTCGGAGACAATCAGATTCAGAAACTGGGTGCTGAGCTCGCGAAGCACGGCAGCCGCGTTCTGCTCATCTACGGGAGCGAGAGGCTGAAATCGACGCCGCTCTATGCCTCCATCCTGGAACAGGTCAAATCCGCCGGTCTGACGCTTTTTGAAAAGGGCGGCGTGGAACCCAACCCGCGGCATACGACAGTAGACCGCGCTGCCGGAATCTGCCGGGACAAAAACATAGACGTGCTCCTTGCCGTGGGCGGCGGCAGCGTCACAGACTGCGCGAAGCTGACAAGTCCCACTGTTTTTCACAATGGCACCTGCTGGGATTTCCTCTCCGGCAGGGCGCAGATGAAAAAATTTCTGCCCATCGTGACCATCTCAACCATATCCGGCACTGGAACGGATATGGACTGCCTTGGCATAGTCAACAATATCGAAACCAGGGAGAAGACCTTCTTCGGCAATCCTGCGCTCTATCCCGCGGCCTCGTTTCTCGATCCCACAGAGGCCTTTACCGTGAGTCCCTACCAGACCGCATGCGGCGCCATCGATGCCTTCATCCATTACCTTGAAGTCTATTTCATGCGCCCCAACCTTTATGTTCTCGACGGGGTCATGGAAGGGTTCATGAAGACCATCCTTCATTTCATCCCCGTGGTCATGAAGGAGCCCGACAACTACGAAGCCAGGGGAAACATCATGTGGGCTTCTTCCTGGGCCCTCAACCGTTTCACCTTCGGGCCCACGAACGGCACGCCCTTCATGTGTCACTGGATTGAGGACGAAGTCTCCGCGAAATACGACATTACCCACGGACTCGGTCTCGCCATCATTCTCCCCCACTACCTCGAGTACTGCCTCAATGAAAAATCCGCGCATCTTTACCATGAGCTCGCGGTAAACGTCTTCGGGCTCTCCCCGGATCTCGACCCCATGGAGGCGGGACACCAGGTCATTGCCAGACTGAGGAAACTCTTCTTCGAAACCTGCGGCCTCAAATCGCGTCTCAGCGAATGCGGCGTCACGGGCACGGACAAATTTCCGGAAATGGCCCGCGTCGCCTGCCGCGGCGGCGTGATCCATGGCTTCGTCGACCTCACGCAGCAGGACGCCATCAACATCCTCACCGCCAGTTTCTGATGCGCTCCCGAAATGTGGAATCAGAGGAGAGCCGCGTACCCTGTGTAAGCGGCCCTCCTTCCTTCGTCGTTCCTTCCCAAACGGGCCCCATTACCCGGTGGTACAGGCTATACGGTGTGAGTTTTCATTCCATATGCGGGGTCTGGGGTAACACTCCGATACAGGATCAGTAATATCGCGTATCCTTCTGCGGTCTGTGAATCTCCGGAGGCCGGTATACCGGAAATCCCAGCGTATTCCCTGTCGCCGGAAGTACAGATCATCATGTTTCTGCCGTCCTCACCGCACGTCTAAAAAAATAAACACCTGAGCCAGTGTAGTTGAAGCAGTCTCTGCCTGTCCCGTACCCGCTGGCTGTTTCCCCGCTCCGGGAAGAAGCCGCCCGCAGAAAAAAGGGGGCGTCCCGCAGCAGTATCACAGGACGGGAGGAAACACGCAGCCATCGGAAGGAACCATCCTGATCTCCGATTTCCGCTTCAGTCCTGCTTGTCAAGCCGGGGAAGAGAGTTTAGATCTTCACAGGTTCCATCCGAACCGCACAGGTTTCACAGGGGTGGACGATGCGGCCGCTTTGCTTCCCCGGCTGGCCGCCCTGTCTCCACGGCATATTTGCCGCACACGCAGCGGGAAGCGAAATTCAAAGGACAGTCGCGGCGGACATGAGCGCAGATCGTTTACAGCAGGCAGAAGATTCTCTCAAACACAGATATGACGGCTATGTCGGTGTCTTCGACTCCGGAGTGGGCGGCATCAGCGTTCTGAAGGAACTCGTGAAAGAAGTTCCTGACGAGAATTATCTCTTTTTCGGAGATTCCCTTCACGCTCCATACGGGGAAAAGACGCCCGGTGAAATCCGGAAACTGACCATGAAGGGCATAGACCGCCTCGCGGAAGCCGGCGTCAAGGCAATTGTCATTGCCTGCAATACGGCGACCAGCGCTGCGGCAGCCGAGGTACGCCAGAAGTACCAGCCTCATCTGCCAGTCATAGGCATAGAGCCGGCTATCAAACCGGCAGCTGAAGCCTGTCCGCACGGCAAAATTCTTGTCATGGCCACGCCGGCCACACTGAAACTGGAAAACTACGCCAGGCTTTCCGGACGTCTCGCCGGCGAGGCGGAGTTCATCCCGGTCATGTGCTGCGGCCTGGCCGGCAGGATCGAAAAAGGCAATCTGGATGCTCCCGACCTGACCGACATGCTTGAAGGCTTCATCGGCAAATACCGCGGCAAAGTCGACGCCGTCGTCCTTGGCTGCACCCACTACCCCTTCATTAAAAATCAAATCCGCAGAGTGCTGGGAGACGTGCGCTTTTTTGACGGAGGAGCCGGTACGGCCCGCCAGTTCCATCACTGTCTGGCAGCCCGCGGCCTGCTCCGCGCCCAGCAGCTCACGGCCGCAGGAAAGAACGCCCAGGAGAAGCCCCGGACGGAAAAGATGGGAACGCCGCCCGTTCCGCCGGCCGGAGATACGGGACACGTTGTCTTCAGATCGAGCCTCGCAACACCAGAAGAAGAACGCCTCTACGAACGCATGTATCACGCCACCATCTGAACGCCGGAAATGGATCATTTTTCTGCGCGTACATGGCCATTGTAAGGCACAAACGGGACAGAAGCTTGCAAAAGACGATAACAGCCTGATAAAACGTAAGTTTTTTCAAAATCGTCTTCTGAGGCCCTGATTTTAATTTTCCGATACAGAATACGTCTGAAGGCCTTTCAGGGGCTCTGAACGGATATTTTAAA